>NZ_CP022314.1:3676676-3812939 GCF_003352915.1 Arthrobacter sp. PM3
GGGGCGTCGGCGTCGAACAGGCCCCGCATCCGGCGCTGGGAATACGCGAACCCGACCGCCGAGGCCAGGCCCTGGCCCAGCGGGCCGGTGGTGATCTCCACCCCGGCCGTGTGCTTGTACTCCGGGTGCCCCGGGGTCAGCGACCCCCAGGTCCGCAAAGCCTCCAGGTCCTCCAACTCCAGGCCGTACCCGGCCAGGAACAACTGGATGTACAGGGTCAGGGACGTGTGGCCCGGAGACAGGATGAACCGGTCCCGGCCCAGCCAGTCCGGGTTCTTCGGATCGTGCCGCATCAGCTTCTGGAAGAGAAGGTACGCCGCCGGGGCCAGGCTCATCGCCGTCCCCGGGTGCCCGTTACCGACCTTCTCCACCGCGTCAGCAGCCAGCACCCGGACCGTGTCAACAGCCTTCCGGTCCAGATCGGTCCATGACAGTTCTTGCTCTTCCAAATGTGGCACGAAAACCGAGCCCCTCTCTGTGCTGACGGCCGCCGGTACGCTCGGTCCTGCCTCGGGCACAGTTCGGTGCCCGCTGCGGTTCGTACCAGCCGTTCACCATCGAAACGTTGATCTATCATTCAGACGCAGGTGCAGAGCGGCCTGGTCGGCAATTGCCTACATGCGCGGCTCGTGTGCGCTGATCTACTGACAGCCTAGTCCCATTCCACTGGGTGGTCAGCGTATATCTCACCAATTGGACCTGATTTCGCTTATATGAATCACCGCCGCCAATTGCGGCTGTGAGCCGGCGTTAACGCGCCGGAATCATGAGGGGCGCCGGGCGGCCCGGGCGCGGGCGGCGTCACGGTATGATGGGTGGTGGCCTCCGGCTGGGGCGGGGACGCGGGCGCGCGCTGTGCGCGGCGCCCGATCCGAAGCTTGAAAAGCGTTGCGACATCCACCCCGGGCTGCCCCGCCAGACAGAACTGCCAAGCCAGACAGAACAGAGTGACTGCCACTGTGAGCACAACAAATACGCCGCTGAACGCGTCCCGGGCTTCGGGAAGAATGGGCTTCGGCCGCAAAGCCAAGGCCTACCTGGCGCTCACGAAGCCGCGCGTCATCGAGCTCCTGCTCGTCAGCACCCTGCCCACCATGATCTATGCCGAACGTGGATTCCCCTCTGTCGCACTGATCATGGCGACGCTGGTGGGCGGTGCATTCGCTGCCGGTTCCGCAGGGGCGTTTAACTGCTACATCGACCGTGACATCGACAAGCTCATGCACCGCACGGAGAACCGGCCGCTGGTCACGGGCGAGGTGACCCCCCGCGAAGCCCTCGTCTTCTCCTGGCTGCTCGGCGCTGCCGCGATCGCCATCCTCTGGTTTGGAGCCAACCCGCTCTCCGCGTGGCTGGGCCTGGGCGCCATCGTCTTCTACGTGGTGATCTACACCATGATCCTCAAGCGGCGCACGGCCCAGAACATTGTGTGGGGCGGTGCCGCGGGGTGCTTCCCCGTGCTGATCGCCTGGGCCGCCGTCACCAACACTGTGGAGTGGCCCGCCGTCGTGCTCTTCATGGTGATCTTCCTCTGGACCCCGCCGCACTACTGGCCGCTGTCCATGCGGTACGGCGAGGACTACCGCAACGCCAACGTGCCGATGCTTGGCGCCATTGCCGGCGCCAAGGTGGTCTCCGTGCAGGTTGTTCTCTACGCGTGGGCCATGGTGGCCTGCTCGCTGCTGATGATCCCCGCCGGCGGCGCGGGCTGGGTCTACACGGTGACGGCCGTCGCGGCCGGTGCCTGGTTCCTCTACGAGTCGCACGCCCTCTACAACCGCGCCCAGGCGGGGGATGTGTCCAACAAGGGCGCCATGAAGGTCTTCCACGGTTCCATCAGCTACCTGACCCTGCTCTTCATTGCCCTCGCGGTGGACCCGTTCGTCGGGTCGGCCGTTATGGCCGGCTAAACGCCCCGGGTACAACAGCACAGGCAGACGGCAGACGCCCCCTCACCCATGGGTGAAGGGGCGTCTGCCGTCTGCTGCCGTCCTGGCCCGTGGTTACGGGCTTGTGGCCCGCCGGCGCGCATAGTAGGCATCGAAGCGGATCCGTGCGATGCGTCCCAGCCTTTCAACCGTGTGCCAACTGATGACCGCAATAAGCAGCGTCGCCGCAATGGCGGACACCGCCACGAGCGGCGGCAGATCCGCCGTCGAGCCTCCGTTCAGCCAAAGAATGACGACGTAGTTCCACAGGTAGGCGGCGTAGGAAATGGTGCCCAGCAGCTGGAGCGGCCGCGTCCACGCGGGCATCGGGCGGGTGCGGGAGGCCGCCAGCGCCACCAGGACGGCCGCGGCGGCCATGGCCAGCGGGCCGCCGGCGAAGAAGAAGGCCGGCGTCTCGTTGGCTTTCGGGAAGAAAGCGAGTGCGGCCAGGACGGCGGCTGATCCGAGCAAGGCCACCAGCCGCACGTACCGGCCGGCGAGCCAGCCGAAGACATGGATCCGGTACAGGCGCAGCGCCGATCCGATAATCAGGCCCAGGCCCCAGGTCGTCGGCAGCGCGTAGACCAGCGAGTGCAACTGCGGGGCGAAGACCAGCATGGCCAGCACGCTGACCGCCATGAGGAATACCGCGACGGCAGCTGACCAGCCAATCAGCCGCCCCTGCCGGTTGCGCCGGAGGGCAAGCACGAGCAGGGCCGGCCAGATCAGGTAGAACTGTTCCTCCACCGCCAGCGTCCAGAGCGGTCCGATCGCCATGCTGACGTCGAACGGCAGCGGCAGGTCCTTGAGGTAGGCGAGGCCGGCGAGGACAGTGTAGCCGACGATTCCCTTCGAACGGTCCCCGAGGACGTCCGTGGATAGCTCGACGATGGCATAGACGCCCAGGAAGGAAACCAGCGCAGGCACCAGACGGAACGCCCGGTGTGCGTAGAAACGGCCGTAACGGATCCTTCGGTGCTGTTCGATATCCCGGAGCAGCACGTTGGTGATCAGGTAGCCGCTCAGCACGAAGAAGGCAATGACGCCGATGATTCCGGCACCCTGGAAGACGCCCGGCCAGGAATGTCCCAGCAGGACGGCCCCCACGGCAGCGCCGCGCAGCACGTCCAGGCCGTCCAGCCGCGGGCGCGCAACGCTCCGCGGACCTGCGGCTTGGGGGCCGGTGTTCTTCGCAACTGTGGTTGTCGGGTAGGTGGTTGTCCGGTCTGAAGTTTCCTGGGCGGCCGTCGCGGCCGTTTCACCCGCTAGTAACGCCACATAACCTCCGGGGCCTCTGTCCGGCCGGTCTTGATCTCCGCTGAACTAAGGCAAAACCGGGCCGTTCCTCTTCGTGTGAATGTGCTGGCGGCGTAAGTACGCCTGCTTCCTATTATCCCCGAAGAGGCTGAGTGAAACCTGACTCCGGGCTCCGGGCCCGGAGGCCGCGCCTGTCAGAGGTTGTGGGCGAGCAGTTCCAGGCCGATCACCAGGAGGCTCAGGACCACTTCGGCGAACATGATGGCGGCTTTGTGGTGCAGCGGGATCGGGAGGTTCCGGATCGCCAGGAAGCCCACGACGCCGAGCGAGACAACGAGGACGGCGATCGCCCACCCCAGCGCCGTGGCCGTGGACAGCAGCCCCAGGCCGGCGGCGGCGAGGAGGATCAGCGGCGTCACGAGGACGCCGAGGCCCTCGGCACTGACCGCCATCATGCGGCGGAGTTCTGCGCCGGTGGGCAGCGTGGAATGGACGGTCAGGTGGCTGAGGAGGTCGGCAACGAAGATGCCCAGGAGCGAACCGATCACCACGATGCTGAGGGTGGCCGCCGCGGCGGCCGGTGTGGTCTCGTCCGCGTGGCTCCGAAGCGCCAGGACGACGGCCAGGCTCGTGAAGATTATGTAGACGCGTTCCTTGAGGCTCGCGGCGCGGTGAAGGGCAGACGGGGTGGGCGGCGCGGACGGTTCAAGGGCATCCATGTGAGAAGGCCTTCCGGTAAGCGTCACAGGAGTGAACGAACCCATGCTCACGACCGCAACGATCCAAATGCATGCCATCCCATAGTGCCCCGGGGAATCCCGCCGGGGCCAGAGCGCGGCGGGATCCAGCCCCATAAATGAAGCAACGCGGGGTCATTTGTGGCCCATCCGGGACGCCCGGACGGACCACAAATGACCCCGCGTTGCTTGCGGGCGGAGCTATGTGGCTACGGCTGGCCGGTCGGACTGTAACGCGCCAGGTCTGCGGCGTTGGTGGCCGCGCACATCAGTAGGGCGGCCGCCAGCATGTGGGCACCCACCAGCAGCGCCGGGATGCCGTTGTAGTACTGCGCGAAGCCGATGACGGCCTGCAGCACCGTGACGCCCAGGAGCATGAACACCGCGGAGCGGAACGGCCCGGGGATCCGCCCGCGAAGCACGAGGAACACACCGAACAGCGTGCCGGCGGTCACCAGGTAGGCCGGTACCGCGTGGATGTGCGCGAACAGGTCCCAGTCGAGGTCATTGCGCGGGGCGTTGGCGTCGCCGGCGTGCGGCCCGGCACCGGTGACCACGACGCCCAGGCAGACGGCCAGGGCGGAGAAGAGCGCGACGGCGGTCATCACCGGACGGGCGACACCCGGCAGGGCCGGCAGTTGCACGGTCCGGGCCTTGCCGGTGCGGCCGTAGGCGCGGTTGACCAGCAGGGTTGCCAGGACCACCAGGGCCATGGAGACCAGGAAGTGCAGGCCCACCACCCAGGGGTTGAGCCCGGTCAGCACCGTGATCCCGCCGATCACGGCCTGTGCCGGGATGCTGGCGAGCAGGCCCAGGGCCAACAGGAAGAGGTCACGGCGTTCCTTGCGGAGGTTCCACAGGTAGACCAGCATCATGACGGCGACGGCGGCCAGTGCGAACGTCAGGAGCCGGTTGCCGAATTCGATGATCCCGTGGAAGCCCATTTCCGGCGTGGTCACCAGGGACTCGTCCGTGCAGCGCGGCCAGGTGGGGCAGCCGAGGCCCGAGGCCGTCAGGCGCACGGCGCCGCCGGTGACCACCAGGACGATCTGCCCGACGAGGGACAGCACGGCCAGCCGCCGGATCGTCTTGTCGACCTTGACGGGCAGCCGGGAGGTGAATCCGGACACGATCCGGGGTGTGCGTGACGCCGTGCTCACAGTTTTCTCAATTCCATTTGAACCAACGGATTGCCGCGCCGCCGGCGATCGCCGTCCAGAGCAGCAGGACAAAGACGCCGGCCGCGTTGACGCTGCCGTACAGGAAAGCATCCCTCAGCGCCTGGCCCAGCGCGCCGGAGGGGAGGAAGTGCACCACGGCCTGGGCCAGGGCGGGCAGCCGCTCGGCCGGGATCACGATCCCGCCGAGGGCGCCGAGCAGGATCCAGAGCAGGTTGGTGATGGCCAGGGTGGCCTCGGGCCGGACGGTCCCGGCGACCAGCAGCCCCAGCGCCGTGAAGGCGGCGGCCCCGAGGACCAGGATCGCCAGGCCGGACAGCCAGCCGGCAGGGTCGGGCTGCCAGCCCAGGACCAGCGCCACCGCGGTGACGATCAGCACCTGCACCGCCAGGACGGCCAGGACAGCCAGGATCTTTCCGGCGATCAGGCCCGTGCGGCCGAGGGGAGTGGTGGAGAGGAAGCGCAGGACGCCGTAGCGGCGGTCGAACCCGGTGGCGATGCCCTGGCCGGTGAAGGCGGTGGACATGGCGCACAGGGCCAGGATGCCGGGGACGGCCACGTTGATGCGGCTCGACCCGACACCATCCAGCAGCGGGGTTACGGTCAGCCCGATCATGGCCAGCAGCGGCAGCACGATCGCCAGGATCAGCTGCTCACCGTTGCGCAGCATGGTGATGGTTTCGTACTGTCCCTGCAGCAGGATCCGGCGCAGCAGCGGGGCGGGTGCGCCGCCACGGGCCGTGCGGTGCTCGCTGCCCGTGGGGGCACTGCCCAGCGGGGCGCCGCCGGATACGCGATTCATCGGATCTCCCTTCCGGAGATGTCCAGGAAGACGTCCTCGAGGCTGCGTGCCTGCAGGCTCAGCGAGCCGGGCATGATGCCGCGCGCAGCCCACCAGGCCGTGATTGCGGCGAGATCGGCGGGGGTCAGGGCGCCGGTTACGGCATAGCTGCCGGCCCGCGCCTCGGTGACGTCGACGCCGGCGGGCAGCACGCCGGTGAAGTCCAGTCCGGGTTCGGCCTCGAACAGTAGCGTGCGGATGTGCTGTCCGGCGTCGGGAAGCTCGTGGCGCAGGAGCTGCGCGACGGTGCCTTCGGCGACGTTCCGGCCGGCGTCGATGATGTAGACGTAGTCGGCCAGTCGCTGGGCGTCGTCCATCAGGTGCGTGGTCAAGACAATGCCCATGCCGCTGTTGCGCAGCTCGGCGATGAGATCGAAGACCACCTGGCGGGACTGCGGGTCCAGGCCGGCGCTTGGTTCGTCGAGGAACAGGACTTCGGGGTTGCCGACCAGCGCCGCGGCCAGCGCGAGCCGCTGTTTCTGTCCGCCGGACAGGCGTCGCACCGAGGTCCGGCTGAACGAGTCGATGCCCAGCCGGGCGATGAGTTCGTCCACCGGCCACGGGTTCTGGTACATGCCTGCAATATGCCGGAGCAGCGGGATGGGACGGGCAGACGGCGGCAGTCCGCCATCCTGGAGCATGACCCCGACCCGTGCACGCAGGCCTGCCCCGGCCGCGTCCGGATCCTCGCCGAGGAGGCTGACGGTGCCGGCGGTCCGCCGCTGCAGCCCCTGGGCGCATTCGATGGTGGTTGTTTTGCCGGCACCGTTGGCCCCCAGGAGGGCCGTGACCTGGCCGCGTTCGGCCATGAGGGACAGGCCGCTGACCACGCGCAGCATCTTGCCGTCCAGGGTGGGCAGTGGACCAACATCCTTGACGAGCCCGTCGATAGTCAGGACGGGGGATTCGGGAGATCGCACCAGAACATTCTACGGGATGTAGTACGGCTGTTTCCCGGCGCGCATGTCTGCCTGCCGCTGCTTGCCGGGTGCGGAGGCAAGCCATGCCTTACTGGAATGCCGGAGTAAATTACGACATGATTGTGTTGTGTATTCCGTGAGTTCCCCCGCATCTGAGGCCCTGCCCTCGCGCGGCTCCGCGCGCGACGGCGCCGGCCGCCCGCACGTGGCAGTCGTTCCGGACGTGCCCGCGGCTGCTCCTGCCGTCGGCGGGAGCCACACCCACAGCCACTCCCACGATGCCGAAGAGCGCACCCGCGACCGTGTCCTGAACGCCGTCCTGGAGCACGGGCCCATCAGCGCGGCCGAACTCGGCGACCTCCTGGGCTTCACCCCCGCCGCCGTCCGCCGCCACCTGGACCACCTCTCGCGCAGCGGCGTGATCGAGGTCAAGCGGGTTGCCCGCGCCGGTGCCGGCGCCGGACGGCCCGCCCGCCGGTACGTGCTCAGCTCCCAGGGCCAGTCCACTCTCGGCAACGACTATCTCGACATCGCCACCGTTGCCCTGCGCCGCCTGGGCGAGGCGGCCGGGCCCGGGGCAGTGCGGCAGTTCGCCGTCGAGCGGTTCGCCGACATGGAACGCCGCTACGCGCCCGAAATCGAACAGGCCGGGCCGGACATCACGGCCCGCGCCCAGGCCCTCTCCGAAGCGCTGAGCCGCGACGGATTCGTCGCCTCAGCGCAGTCGATTGAAGCCAAAGCACCGCTCCCGGCGGCCCTCTCCAGCGTGCAGCTCTGCCAGGGGCACTGCCCCATCCAGCACCTGGCGGCCCAGTTCCCCGTGTTCTGCGATGTGGAGACCGAAGTGTTCTCCCGCCTGGTCGGCGTCGACGTGCGCCGGCTGTCCACCCTGGCACGCGGCGGGCACGTCTGCACCACCCACATACCTACGGGCCGTCCGGCCGCCGGGGCGTCCAGTCCCGCAGCCCCGGGCAACCCGGACGAAGTATCCAACCATCTGCAAGAAAGGCCGTGATGACGGACCAACTATCAGAGAAGAAGGTTGCTGACTCTACTGTGATTTCGGAGATTCTCGAGAAGAATCCCGAGCTCCACGGAATCGGCACCTATGAGTACGGCTGGGCCGACAAGACCGACGTCGGCGCCAACGCCCGCCGCGGCATCGACGAGGAAGTTGTCCGGGACATTTCGGCCAAGAAGAGCGAGCCGGAATGGATGCTGGACCTCCGCCTCAAGGGCCTGAAGTACTTCGACCGCAAGCCCATGCCCACCTGGGGCGCGGACCTGTCCGGCATCGACTTCGACAACATCAAGTACTTCGTGCGTTCCACCGAGAAGCAGGCCGCCACCTGGGAGGATCTGCCCGAGGACATCCGGAACACCTACGAGAAGCTGGGCATTCCGGAAGCCGAGCGCAGCCGCCTCGTCTCCGGTGTCGCCGCCCAGTACGAATCCGAGGTCGTCTACCACCAGATCCGCGAGGACCTCGAAGCCCAGGGCGTCATCTTCCTGGACACAGATACCGCCCTGCGCGAGCACCCGGAGATCTTCCAGGAGTACTTCGGGACGATCATCCCGGTCGGCGACAACAAATTCGCGTCCCTCAACACGGCCGTCTGGTCCGGCGGCTCCTTCGTGTACGTCCCCAAGGGCGTCCACGTGGACATTCCGCTGCAGGCATACTTCCGCATCAACACGGAAAACATGGGCCAGTTCGAGCGCACCCTGATCATCGCCGACGAGGACTCCTACGTCCACTACATCGAAGGTTGCACCGCGCCGATCTACACCTCGGACTCGCTGCACTCCGCTGTCGTCGAAATCGTGGTCAAGAAGGGCGCCCGCGTCCGCTACACGACCATCCAGAACTGGTCCAACAACGTCTACAACCTGGTCACCAAGCGCGCCATCTGCGAAGAGGGCGCCACCATGGAATGGATCGACGGCAACATCGGCTCCAAAGTGACCATGAAGTACCCGGCCGTCTACCTCGTCGGTGAAGGCGCCAAGGGCGAGACCCTGTCCATCGCGTTCGCCGGCGAAGGCCAGCACCAGGACACCGGCTCCAAGATGGTCCACATCGCGCCGAACACGAAGAGCTCGATCATCTCCAAGTCGGTGGCCCGGGGCGGCGGCCGCGCCGCCTACCGCGGCCTGGTCCAGGTCCGCGAAGGCGCCAAGCACTCGGCCAACACGGTCCGCTGCGACGCGCTGCTGGTGGACACCATCAGCCGTTCGGACACCTACCCGTACATCGACATCCGCGAGGACGACGTCGTGATGGGCCACGAGGCGACAGTCTCGCGCGTCAGCGAAGAGCAGCTGTTCTACCTGATGTCCCGCGGCATGCGTGAGGACGAGGCCATGGCGATGATCGTCCGCGGCTTCATCGAGCCGATCGCCCGTGAACTGCCGATGGAATACGCCCTCGAGCTGAACCGCCTGATTGAACTGCAGATGGAAGGATCGGTCGGTTAATGACTGACATCACTACTGAAAAGGCCCGCATCGGCGCGCCCTCATCCCAGCCGTTCATCGACGGCTTCACCGAGGAAGGCGAAAGCCTGTCCCCGCTGAACGCTGCGGAGTCCAAGTCCCCGCTGGCCGGCGAGGCCGTCAAGGCGCACTCGCACGGCGGCGGCGTCGGCATCCCGGACAGCTCACGCGCCGGTCGCCTGACCTCCTACAAGCTGGCCGACTTCAAGCCGCTCACCGGCATGGAAGAGGACTGGCGCTTCACCCCGCTCAAGCGCCTCCGCGGCCTGCACACCGCCGTCCTCAACGGCGCGGCCCCGTCCGTCGCCGTCACCGCCCCGGACAGCGTCCGGGTCGAGAGGGTCGGCCGCGACGACGCCCGGATCGGCTCCGCCGGCATCCCGGAGGACCGGGTGTCCGCCAACGCCTGGGAAAACTTCACCGAAGCCACCGTCATCACGGTTCCGGCCGAGGTCCAGGCCGAGTCCGAGATCAGCGCCGTGCTGACCGGTCAGGGCACCGAGGCGTCCGCGCAGCACGTTGTCATCGTGGCCGAGAAGTTCGCCAAGGCTGTCGTTGTCCTGGACCACCAGGGCACGGCCGTCGTGTCCGAAAACGTCGAGATCGTCGTCGGGGACGGCGCGGACCTGACCGTCATCTCGCTCCAGGAATGGAACGACGACACCGTGCACGCCTCCTCCCAGCAGGCGAAGATCGGCCGCGACGCGAAATTCAAGCACATCGTCGTCAGCCTCGGCGGCGACCTCGTGCGCGTCACGCCGTCGGCCCGCTTCGCCGCCCCGGGCGCCGAAGCGGAACTGCTCGGGCTCTACTTCGCCGACGCCGGCCAGCACCTGGAGCAGCGCCTGTTCGTTGATCACGGCGTGCCCAACTGCAAGTCGAACGTCCTGTACAAGGGCGCCCTGCAGGGCCGCAACGCGCACACCGTGTGGGTGGGCGACGTCCTGATCCGCAAGGAAGCCGAAGGCACCGACACCTACGAGGCCAACCGCAACCTGGTCCTGACCGACGGCGCCCGCGCCGACTCCGTGCCGAACCTTGAGATCGAGACCGGCCTGATCGCCGGCGCCGGCCACGCCAGCGCCACCGGCCGCTTCGACGACGAGCACCTGTTCTACCTGATGGCCCGCGGCATTCCGGAAGACGTGGCCCGCCGCCTCGTGGTCCGCGGCTTCCTGAACGAGATCATCCAGCAGATCAGGGTGCCGGCCATCGAGGAACGCCTCACGGCCGCCGTCGAACGCGAACTCGCGGCAACCAACCACTAGCCGGCACCGCCAGATAAACAGGACACCAGATGACTGAACAGCCCAAGGGCGAGCTCGTCTGCAACGCCAGCGAGATCCAGGTCAAGCAGGCGCTGCGGATCCTGATCGACGACTACCCGGTCGCCGTGGTCAAGGACTCGATGGGGGAGATCCACGCGATCGGGGACACCTGCTCGCACGCGGACATCTCCCTCGCCGAAGGCGAGGTCGAAGGCTGCCTGATCGAATGCTGGGGCCACGGCTCCCAGTTCGACCTGCGCAGCGGCGAACCGCTCCAGCTGCCGGCCTACGATCCGGTGCCCGTCTTTGCCGTCACCATCCAGGGCGACGAGGTCTACGTAGACGTCACCACCGTCCTGAACGGCGCGGAAGCCCCGAACTTCAGCTAGCTGCCACAGCCGGCTACCCGCTAAGCAACTTATCGACAAGAACCGCACCGTGCCGGAGGGCACGGTGCAGAGGAGAACAAGACATATGTCTACTCTTGAGATCAAGGACCTGCACGTCAGCATTGAGACGGAGCAGGGCACCAAGGAAATCCTGAAGGGCGTCAGCCTGACCATCAAGACCGGCCAGACCCACGCCATCATGGGCCCCAACGGGTCGGGCAAGTCCACCCTGGCGTCCACTATCGCCGGCCACCCGCGCTACAACGTCACGTCCGGTTCCATCACCCTCGACGGTGAAGACGTCCTCGCGATGAGCGTCGACGAGCGTGCCCGCGCCGGCCTCTTCCTGGCCATGCAGTACCCGGTGGAGGTTCCGGGCGTCAGCATGACCAACTTCCTGCGCACCGCCAAGACCGCGATCGACGGCGAAGCCCCCTCCCTGCGGCACTGGACCAAGGACGTCAAGGCCGCCATGGCGCAGCTGCGCATCGACGCGGACTTCACCCAGCGCAACGTCAACGAGGGCTTCTCCGGCGGCGAAAAGAAGCGCGTCGAGATCCTCCAGCTCGAGCTGTTCAAGCCGAAGTTCGCGATTCTGGACGAAACCGACTCCGGCCTGGACGTCGACGCCCTCAAAGTTGTCTCCGAAGGCGTCAACCGCGCCCACGCCGAAGGCAACATGGGCACCCTGCTCATCACCCACTACACCCGCATCCTGCGCTACATCAAGCCGGAATTCGTGCATGTGTTCGTGGACGGCAAGGTTGTCGAAGAAGGCGGCCCCGAACTCGCCGACCGCCTTGAGGAAGAAGGCTACGACCGCTACGTCCAGGGCGCCGGAGCCGCCGCTTACGCTGCCGCAGACGCTGCAGCCCAGGCCTAGTTAGGACTCCGCCATGACCGAAATCCATGTGGCCCGCGCGGGCCTCGAAGATGTCGAAGAGGCACTCAAGGATGTGATCGACCCGGAACTCGGCGTCAACATCGTTGACCTTGGCCTGCTCTACGGTCTGAAGTACTCAGACGACGACGGCGCCCTGCTGATCGACATGACCCTCACCACGGCCGCCTGCCCGCTCACCGACGTCATCGAGGAGCAGGTCGGCAAGGCCCTGGACGGGATTGTGGACGACTGGCGGCTCAACTGGGTCTGGATGCCGCCGTGGGGTCCGGAACGGATCACCGAAGACGGACGCGACCAGATGCGCGCCCTCGGCTTCAACATCTAGAGCCCCGCACCGTACCGGCAGCACCGCCCGGGAGGTGAACGACGCCGGCCCCGCCTCACTGAGGCGGGGCCGGCGTCGTTTCCCGTTCCCTTATTGCCACGTCGGTGGTCTGATAAAGACAGCAGTTCACGGCGGCCCTGCAGTTGCGGGGCGGTGCGGAACCAAGTGCAGTGCGGAATCAGTCCAGTGCGTAGAGGAGGCAACCCGGGATGGATGCCATGCCACCGCCGGTACCGGGACCGGACGGCGCCGCCGGTGACTTCGTCGTGGTCGAGGACAGCGGCGAGTTCTCCTACTACACGTCCACGGAAGCGCTCCTGGCCGACTTCGAATACGTCGGCGAAGCCCCGTGCATCATTGACCGGGACGCCAGGACGTACCGGCTCGAGTTGGACGAGAACCGCCACCTGCGCCTGGGACCGCCGTTGGGCACCGTGGAATTCCACTGGCTGCGCCAGGCCCTGGCCGACGCCCGGGAGGTGCACCCCGACAGGCACCGGCTGCAGCGCACCGAGGCTGCCGGACGCGCGGATCTGGTGGCCGGACTGTTCGAAACACTCCAGCTGGAGCGCGGCACAGGGGCCGATCTGGGGCTGTGGGGCCTGGACCTTGACGGGCTGGCGACCCGGCGCAACGCACTGGCCGACGTCGACCGTCTCCTGGCCAACCATGAACGGCTCGACGGCGTCCGCGTCACCGACCCGTTTGGCCACCACTACCGGCCCGTCTGGCATCCAAAGCACCGGCACCTGGGCCATGCCGGATTCCTGACCTACGTCGAGGTCCCGGCCCCGACGCCGCGACGGTGGTGACCAGGCCAGGAACCCGCTGCGGGCCGCTAAGGCGTGGCCACCGCGAACGTGTCGCACTGGTTGATGTCACCGGATGTGTAACCCCGGTAGAACCATTTCTGCCGCTGGGCACTGGAGCCGTGGGTCCAGGCCTCGGGGGAGACGCGACCGGTTGCGGCCTTCTGGATGCGGTCGTCGCCCACGGCAGAGGCGGCAGAGAGGGCGTCCTGGAGGTCCTTGTCCGTAAGCGCCTCGAGGTACGGCTGGCCGGTCTTGGGGTCCGGCTGCGTCGTGGCGTAGTGCGCCCACAGACCCGCGTAGCAGTCGGCCTGGAGCTCCACGCGGACACCTCCGGAAGCCGGGCCCTGGGGATCCTGCTGGGCCCGGTCCAGGGTGCCCAGCAGGTTCTGGACGTGGTGGCCGAACTCATGCGCGACAACGTATTCCTGGGCCAGCGGGCCGCCGGATGAGCCGAACCGGTCCACGAGCTCCTGGAAGAAACCGGGGTCGAAGTACGCCGTCGTGTCGACGGGGCAGTAGAACGGCCCCACCTCGGACGTCGCGGCGCCGCAGCCGGTGTTCGTTCCGCCGGTGAAGATCACGGCGTCCGGCCGCGGGTACTTCCTGTTGTACTGCGCCAGGTAGGCCGGCCAGAAAGCGTTCAGGCTGTTGACCGTTCCGGTGATCCGGCAGTCGAGCCGGGCGTCGGCGTCGGCCCCGGTCTGGCAGGCGGGGGCCGTGCCCTGGCTCTGCGACTGGGGGGCCTGGGTGCTGCCGGCCAGCCCCTCGAGAAGCTGCGGGTTGATGCCGAACAGGGCGGCGAGCAGCAGGATGATGCCGCCGCCAATCCCGCCGCCGATCATGGGGCCGCGGCCCATGCCGCGGCGGTCCTGGACCTGGGACGGATCCAGCGGGGCGTTGTCATTGAAGCTCATGGAGTCACAATATCCCGCGCAGGCGGCGCGGGAGGCCGGCAACGGTAAAGTTGGTCCGATGCCTTTCCTCGACAGACTCCAGCGCTGGGCCGCTGACCGTCCCGACGACACCGCCGTCGTCGTCGCCGGAACGCACCTCAGCTGGTCCGGCCTCCGCGACAGGGCGGCGGCCCTGGTTCCGGCGGCGCCGGCCGTCACGGTCCTGTCTGAGCAGAATTCGACCGGGTTCGCCGTTGCGTTCGCGGCGGCGGTCGCCGGGGAGCGCCAGTGCGCGGTGCTGGACCCCGCCTGGCCGCGGCAGCTGCAGGACGCCATCACCGCCCGGATCGCCGGTACCGCACCGGCCGGGCCCGGGCCGGTGGACTCACAAGCGGACGGCCTGGTCGACGGCCTTGTCGATGGACTGGTTGATGGACCGCGGGGTACCTCGTTCCTGATCGGCCTGACCTCCGGGACCACATCGGTTCCCAAGGCATTCACGCGGTCGCGGCGGTCCTGGCAGGAATCGTTCGACGCGTCCATCGAATTCTTCGGCCTGACCCGGGAAGACAAGACCCTCGCCCCCGGCCCCCTGGCCGCGAGCCTGAACCTCTACGCCCTGGCCGAATGCCTGTACGCCGGCGCGGAGTTCCACACGCTTGCGCAGTTCGACGTCGGCGCGGCCCATGCGGCCGTGGTCCATGACGGGATCACCCGGCTGGTCCTGGTGCCCACCATGCTGCGGCTGCTCAGCGAGCGCGGCCTGGCCGGCGGAGTGGACGCCTCCGGCATCCGCAGCATTATCTGCGCCGGGTCCAAGCTGGACGCCCGGACGCTGGAGGCGGCCCGCCGGTGGGCGCCCAACGCCACCATCTTTGAGTACTACGGTGCCTCTGAGCTCAGCTTCGTCTCGGGCGCCGGGCTGCGGCCGGGGGAGCCCGTTGCCCCCGGCGGGACCGGCATCGGGAAGCCGTTTCCCGGCGTCGACATCCGCATCCTGGACGACGCCGGCGCCGAACTCCCGGAGGGCCGCGACGGCAACATCTGCGTTCGGAGCCGGATGGTCAGCAACGGTTACCTCTGGGGCGACGACGGCCAGGCCCTGCGGTGCTTCGACGACTGGTACACCGTGGGGGACCAGGGGTACGTCGCCGGCGGGGTCCTGCATATGCTCGGCCGCCGCTCGGACATGATCGTCACCGCCGGCACCAACGTGTACCCGCACGAAGTCGAAATGGCACTCGCGTCCGTCCCGGGGGTTGCCGCTGCCGTGGCTGCCGGAATGGCCGATGACCTGCGCGGCCAGCGCGTGGTGGCCGGCGTGGTCCCCTCGCACGGCGCGGTCACGGCCACGCAACTGAAAGCCGGGATCGAGGACATGCTGGCACGCAACAAACGCCCCCTCGAGTACTTCGCTCTCACTGAGCTGCCCCTGACGGACCGGGGCAAGATCAGCCGGCAGCTGCTGCTCGACTGGGTGGATCGCGGCGACGCCAGGATCCGGCGCCTTGGCTGAGGCCCACGCTCAGGCCGGACCGGCGTTCCCGGGACTGCTGCCCGACGACAGGCAGCCGGTGATCATTGCCGCCCGGCGGACCCCTCTGTGCCGCGCCAACGGCGCCCTGAAGGCACTGCGCGCCCACGAACTCCTGGCTCCGGTGCTCCGCAGCCTGCTCACCGGTCCCGGCCGGCACCCGGGCCCGGGCCTTGCGCCGGAGTCCGTGACCGACGTCGTCATCGGCAACGCCGTGGGCGGCGGCGGAAACGTTGCCCGGCTCGCCGCACTGGAGGCCGGGCTTCCGGTCACGGTTCCCGGTGTCACCGTGGACCGGCAGTGCGGTTCCGGGCTGGACGCAATCGTGCTGGCCTCCCGACTCGTCGCCGCGGGCGGCCAGGGCCTCTACCTTGCCGGCGGCGTCGAGAGCATCAGCACCGCCCCGCTCCGTGCCCACCGGAACGCGGACGGCAGCCCGGACTTCTACAACCGTGCGCAGTTCGCCCCGCTCAGCCACGGCGATCCCGACATGGGGGTGGCGGCCGAGACCGTCGCCGCCCGCTGCGGGATCAGCCGGGAACGCCAGGACGCCTTCGCGCTCCGCAGCCACCGGCGGGCAGTCGACGCCGCCGCTGCCGGCCGGTTCGACGCCGAGCTGGTGCCGCTCGCTTCCCCCTCCGGGATGGTGGCGGCGGACGACGGTCCGCGGCCGAGCCTCGGCGCAGCACTCATGGCCCGGTTCCCGCCCGTTTTCGCGGCGGGCGGCACGGTCACGGCCGGCAACTCGTGCGCCGACGCGGACGGCGCGGCCGCCGTCACCATCACCTCGGTGCAGCGGGCCCGGCAGCTGGGGGCGCGCGACGGGCTGCTGGTCCTCGGGACGGACACCGCCGGGGTGGATCCGAACCTGCTGGGCATCGGTGCGGCCGCGGCGGCCGAACGGCTGCTCGCAGCGCACGGGCTGGCCCCGGCGGACGTGGGCCTGGTGGAATTCAACGAGGCGTTCGCCGGGCAAACCCTGGCGTGCTTCGACCGCCTGGGCATCGATCCGGACCGGGCAAACCTCGACGGCGGCGCCCTGGCGTTGGGCCACGCCTACGGAGCATCGGGTGCAGTGCTCGTGACCCGGCTCCTGGCCCAGGCGCGCAGGAGCCCCGAGCCGGGCCGGCTCGCCCTGGCGATGATCAGCATCGCCGGCGGCATGGGCACCGCCGCGTTACTCGGGTACACGGGCCTCGCCTGACGCCTGCCCCATCCCCCCGGGGGACATGCTCATTCTTCGCCGCACCCGGTGGACATACTGGGCCTATGTCCAGTGGCCGCGGCCAAGAGAGGACATGCCCCCTGCTCGCGGCGGAACATGCTCAGTCCTGGAGCCCGGGCCGGGACATGCTCAGGTCAAGTCAGGGCCGGCCCATGCCCGGTTCCAGAACCCGGAACGGGACATGCTCAGGTCAACACGGGGCCGGGCCAGCCCAGATCCAGGATCGGGCATGCCCAGTCGTGGGAGCCAGGGCTGGACATAGTGGTTGCATGTCCGCTGGTTGGGGGTAGGGGAGGGCATGTCCAGTGGGGTGCGGCTGAATATTTTGGCTGTACGGCATTCCTCAACGGGACATGCGCATCGTTGGCTGCGAGGCGTGGACATTTCGGGCGTATGTCCAATGGCCACGGGTACGGGAGGGCATGTCCGGCGGTGGAGGCCGGGCATTCCGGCGAGCCTGTGGACGGACCGGTCGAACTGGACGCATAGTTGACGCACGAACGGGCCCCTGATCAGCCTCTTCGTTGGGCTCAACAGGCTCGCACTTCAATTGGGGGATAACTTGAAAACACGCACCACCCGGCTCCTGGCCGCCACGACTCTGACGGGCATTCTGCTCGCCGCGGCGGCCTGTGCCGATCCGCAGGCCGCCACGCAGGCCGCGACGACAGTCGCAACCGTGGAAACCTTGCCAACTGCAACGAGCACAGCGACAGTCACTGCAAGGGCAACCGGCACACCGGAACCGTCTGCGGCTGAAACGACGACGGCGGCACCGGACTCAGGGACCCGCCAGACCGCACCGATGGAGACCTACGCCTTCCCGGACGGCCACATTTCCTTCGACTACTTCGCCGGCTGGACTGTCACGGTTGAGCCCGGCCCGGTGAACAACGCCGACGAACAGAAGATCTCGTTCGCAGCGATCATCAAGGACGAGTCCGGAGCGGTCCTGGCGCGGGTGTACAGCGGCAAGTACGGTGACGGCGCTGCTGGGCCAGCCACGCGGACCGTCCTGGATCACAGCCCGGTGTCAGGGATCACCACCAAATCCGGCGAGACCGCGCAGTTCGGCTTCGCCGTCGACGAGATCGTGGGCGGCGGCTACAGCTACATCATGGACGTCCGGAACCCGCACGAGTTCCTGGCGCCTGACGGCAGTTCCGGGTCCAACCAGATCGAGCTGCCCGACCGGATCATGAACGCCTACGTCGTCCTGACCGACACGCCGCCCACGCCGGCGTTCCCTTCGCCGGCCGCCGCGAAAACCTGGATGGAAACCGGCCGGTACGCCCAGCTGAAGACGATGCTCCTCAGCCTCAGGTACGCCTGAGCCCGACGCGCCAGCGGGACCCTATCGGTCTTCCGGCGAGAACCCGTCCTCCGGCTCGCCCAGCCCGCGGGCGGCCAAGGCCTCACCGGTCTGCCGGGCGAAAGCAACCGTGGTGATAAACACCGGCAGCACCAAGGCCCGGGGATTACGGTCGAGGCCGCGGGCCCGGGCGGAGTCACGCACATTGACATAGGCCTCCGCAACGAACGGGATGCTGCGGAGCATGATGGCAATGGTCAGGGCGAACCGTTCCGGGTCCGCACCGAACCGCCGGAACGGCCGCGCAAGGGCGGCGACGCCGTCCAGCAGCGCCTGCACCGGTGTGGTGGCGGTCAGGATCGACGCCGCCACCACGCAGATCAGGACGTTCAGCACAATCCGCGCGGCCGTGGGCGCCCCCAGCTGCCACCACTGGAAGACACCAATGGCCAGCAGCACCGGCAGCACCGGCCGCACGGCACGGAACAGCCGGACCGGCCCCGCCCCGCTGAGCAGGAACACCCCGCACAGCAGCGCCAGTACCGCGGCAGCGACTGCCCAGTCGGCGATCAGGAAGGACGCCATCCCGCACCCGAGGACCAGCAGGAACTTCAGCCACAGCGGGGTCCGGTGCAGCAACGACGCGCCCGGCACGTAGGCGGCCAGGAGAAACCCGTGGCCGCTCACGGACGCTCCGGCGCGGCGCCGGTTCCGTCGCCGCCGGGAACCCTGCTGCCGGGGATCCCGACGGCGGACGGCGCACCGGGGGCGGGCAGGCCCGCTGCGCTGAGCGCACGGTAATGCGCGACGGCGGCTTCCGGTCCGCCGTCGAACACCACACGGCCGGAGTCCACCACCAGGACGCGGTCCATGTCCCGGGCAAGCTCGAGGTCGTGGGTGGACAGGACGACCTGCTGCTGCAGCCCGGCGAGGGTACGCCGCAGGAGTTCCCGGTTGCGCAGGTCCAGCAGCGTCGACGGCTCGTCCAGGACCAGAACGTCCGGGTTGACGGCCAGGACGGCGGCGAGCGCCAGGAGCTGGCGTTCACCGCCGGACAGTTCGTAGATGCTCTGGTCCGCGAGCGGCAACAGCCCGAACCGGTCCAGGACCGCTTCGGCCCGGGCCCGGCGTTCGGCGCCGTTGCGGACCGAGCGGCGCAGGGACAGCTCCACGTCCTCGCGCCCGGTGGGCATCACGAGCTGGGACAGCGGGTCCGTGAAGACGAAGCCGACCCGGCGCCGGACCTCCCGCACGGCACGGACGGTATCGGCGCCGTCGACGTGGACCGTGCCGTCGGTGGGTGCCACAAGCCCGTTCAGGAGCCGCAGCAGGGTGGACTTGCCCGAGCCGTTGGAGCCGATGATGCCGATCCGCCGTTCCGTGAGGTTCAGCGAGAGCTCCCGGAGCAGGGTTTTGGGTGCGGGGCGGCCGTCAACCGCCACCCGCACCGCAACCGCGTCCAGGACGATGCTGCTCACGGGCGGGCGTCCGCCGTCCGGGTGCGGCGGAGCAGCAGGTCCGGGAAGGCCTTGTGCAGGGCCAGGGCGATGCTGACGGCCAGGATGTTCTTGATGATGTCGCCGGGGTAGAACACGAGGTCGGCCAGGAATGCCTTGGAGAAGTCCAGCTTGGCGTTGACCATCATGCCCAGGATGCCCAGGCCGTGGATGAAGACGATGCTGCTGGCCATGGCGGCGGCAAACAGGAGCCCTGCGCGCAGCTTGCCCGAGCGGGTGCGGGCGAGAACGACGACGGTCAGCCAGCCTACCGCCGTGGCGGCCAGCAGGAACCCGATGATGTAGCCGGCGGACGGGCCGGCGAGGACGCCCAGGCCGCTGCGCCCGCCGCTGAAGATCGGCAGGCCGGCCAAGCCCAGGAGCAGGTACAGCCCGAGGGCGGCGAAGGCCCGCCCCGGTCCCAGGGCCAGCCCCGTGAGCATGACGGCCAGGGTCTGCAGGGTAATCGGGACGCCAAGGCCGCCGACGGGAATGGCGGCGATCAGCGCCGAGCCGGCCACCAGGGCGGCGAAGACCGCGATGAGGCCGAGGTCGGTGGCGTTCCAGCGGTTTCGGCGGTGCGGGGTCCTGGCGCTGGCAGGACGTTCGGTCTGCGTCATGATGTTCCTGTCGAAAGTGCGGAGAAGAGCGAATGCTTAATTTCGACTGTACGGTCGCGACAGCCCGGGTTTTTTGTAGGTGCCCCACTAAGCGGCGGCACCGTTGCTGGAGACCGCCGCCAATGGGTGCAGCGTCTGAGAGACTGACGCTCGTGAATACCCTTGATCCTGAAACGTCCCCCGCCTGGCCGGCCGTCATAAGGGCTTGGCCGCATTTGCCGTGGGACCGGGCGGCGTTCGGACACGGGGCCTTTCACAATGTAGCGGTTCTCGGGACATCCGCCGTCGTACGGTTCTCACGCGGCGCCGGTCACGTTGCCCGGGCGAAGGGCGAGTATCAGAACCTGAAGGCATTGGAGGGTGCGGCGCTTCCCGTCCGCATCCCCGTAGCGTTATCCCGGCCGGTTTCGGGGCCGTCCTGGTCCGCGCAGGCCAACAGCTTCGTCCCGGGCGAACACCGCACCGGCCTCTGCTGGGAGGAAATCCGAGAGCCGTTGGATCTGCTCCTGAACGGTTTTCGGGCGGCCGCCGCGTCTGCCGGTGAACTCCGGCCGGTGAGGCAATGGTGCGGCGGGCAGCAATGGCCGGCCGTCGTCGACCGGATCATTCAGCCGTTGGACAGGGCCACCAGAACGGCCGCCGGCAGGGTCGTCGCGAACGTGCTGGAAGCAGAGGCAGGCGTTGAGACAGCACTGGTCCACGGTGACTTTGGCCCGCACAACATCCTGTGGAGGGGAGATCAGCTTTCCGGGGTGATAGACCTCGACAACGCCTGCATCGGCGATCCGGCACTCGACCTCGCGCCCCTGATCGGTTCATTCGGCTCTGCCCGTGTCGCAGACATAGCCAACAGGGACTTGCGCTCCCGGGCGCGAACTCATCGCGCCTCGCTGCCCCTTCAGGTTGCCGCCGCTGCGGAGCTGGTCAGCGACACCAAACTCAGGGACTTCGCTCTTGGGAACTTTCAGGAACGCTTCGAGGCAGGAACACTGCAAGATCCTTATCTGACATGACGCATCAGACAGCTGCCCGACCGGTCGGGAAGACTGCGGAGGAGCGAGGAAGCCGTCAGTGAGTGATGGCCAGCCCGCATGGCAGGGTGCCGGTAGACTGATAAAGGCGTGTTCTCGCACCGCCCTGCCCCGGCCCCGCCAGACTTCACCTGTTGTGCCGTGTCATTCCCTGCTGTGAAAGGCCTTAGCTGCATTGATTACCGTCCAGGATCTCGAACTGCGCGCCGGCGCCCGCCTCCTCATGGACCAGGTGAGCTTCCGGATCGACAAGGGAGACAAGATCGGCCTGGTCGGCCGGAACGGTGCAGGCAAGACCACGCTGACCCGGGTGCTCGCCGGAGAAGGCCTGCCCGCCGCCGGCAAGGTGACCCGCAGCGGTGAGATCGGCTACCTGCCGCAGGACCCGCGCACCCCGGACATGGAGCAGCTGGCGCGCGACCGCATCCTGTCGGTCCGCGGCCTGGACATCGCCGTCGGCAAGCTCCGCGCGGCGCACGAGGAAATGGCCAGTGAGGACCCCGCCGTCCAGAAGAAGGCGATGGCCCGCTATGACCGGCTCGAATCCGAGTTCCTCGCCGCCGGCGGTTACGCGGCCGAGGCCGAGGCAGCCGCGATCTGCTCCAACCTCGCCCTGCCGGACCGCCTGCTCAACCAGCCGCTGAAGACGCTCTCCGGCGGCCAGCGGCGCCGTGTGGAACTGGCGCGGATCCTCTACTCGGACGCCGAGACCATGCTCCTCGATGAGCCCACCAACCACCTCGACGCCGATTCCATCGCGTGGCTCCGCGAGTTCCTCAAGAACCACCAGGGCGGCCTGATCGTGATCAGCCACGACACCGAACTGCTTGAGGCGACCGTCAACAAGGTCTTCCTGCTGGACGCCAACCGCGCGCAGATCGACATCTACAACATGAACTGGAAGCGGTACCTGGTCCAGCGCGAAACCGACGAGCGGGCCCGCAAGCGGGAGCGTGCCAACGCCGAAAAGAAAGCCCAGGTCCTGATGGACCAGGCGAACAAGATGCGGGCCAAGGCCACCAAGGCCGTGGCCGCGCAGAACATGTCCAAGCGCGCCGAGCGGCTCCTCGGCGGCCTCGAGGCGGTCCGTGAAAACGACCGCGTGGCCGCCCTGCGCTTCCCGGACCCGTCACCATGCGGCAAGACCCCGCTGACGGCGGACGGCCTGAGCAAGTCCTACGGCTCGCTGGAAATCTTCACCGACGTCGACCTCGCGATCGACCGGGGCTCCAAGGTGGTGATCCTGGGCCTCAACGGCGCCGGCAAGACTACACTGCTGCGCATGCTCGCCGGCGTCGACAAGCCGGACACGGGCGAGGTCGTCCCCGGTCACGGCCTGAAGGTCGGCTACTACGCCCAGGAGCACGAAACGCTCGACGTCGACCGCACGGTCCTGCAGAACATGCGCTCGGCCGCGCCGGACATGAACGACTCCGAGGTCCGCGGCATCCTGGGCTCGTTCCTGTTCTCCGGCGACGACGTCGACAAGCCCGCCGGGGTCCTCTCGGGCGGCGAAAAGACCCGCCTGGCCCTGGCCACCATCGTGGCGTCAAGCGCGAATGTGCTGCTCCTGGACGAGCCCACCAACAACCTCGACCCGGCCAGCCGCGCCGAAATCCTGGGCGCCCTGCGCAACTACACCGGCGCCGTCGTGCTGGTCAGCCACGACGAGGGCGCCGTCGAGGCGCTCAACCCCGAACGCGTCGTGCTGCTGCCCGACGGCGTGGAAGACCACTGGAACGAAGACTACCTGGACCTCATCACGCTGGCGTAGGCCTCACCGGCCCGGCGTTTACCGGACGGGCATCTCCACGGCGGCCGTGATGCGCCGCAGTTCCGCATAGCTGATGGAGAACATCGAGTTGTGGTCCCCGGCCCCGGCCCATAGGACGGGGTGGGCCGCCAGCGACTCGTCCAGCAGGGTGTGGAGTTTCTCCGGGTGCCCCACGGGTGCCACCCCGCCGACTTCCTGTCCGGTGTATGCCAGCACGAATTCGGGGGAGGCCCGGCGGATTTTTCCGGTCCCCAGCTGCGCGGCGACCTTCCCGACGTCGACCCGGGAGGCGCCGCTGGCCAGGATCAGCAGCGGCGCGCCGTCGAGGTCGAAGACCAGGCTGTTGGTGATCGCCGCGACGTCGCAGCCCAGGGCGGCGGCCGCCGCAGCCGCCGTCGGGACTTTCGCGTCGAACACTGTGATGGTGTCTGCGGCACCCAGCGACGTCAGCGCCTGCCTGACCCGGGCGACCGGCCCGGGAACGGGGGCGGCCACGCTCAGAACCCCTGCGCGTCCAGGATGGCGTCTTCCTCTTCCTCCGCCGTCGGGTTCTTCCGCTTCCGCGGAACCGGACGACGCCGGACGGCCGGGCCGCTGGAATGCAGGAACCCGCCGTCGGCTGCTTCCGCCTCGGCGTCTTCCGCGTCAATCGCGGCGTTGCGGGCCTGCTGCCGGGCAGCGTAGCCGAACCCGACGAACATCAGCACGCCGAACGCGAACCACTGCAGGGAGTAGGAGAGGTGGGTGCCTTCATCGGTGGACGGCTTGGGGAACGGGAACGGCATCTCCTGCACGGCCGGCGACTCTGAGGCGAGCTGGCCGTAGGCGCCGGTGAGCAGCGGGTAGCCCAGCTGGGTGGCGTAGTCGGCGAGGTCGATCGAAGCCAGCTGCCCGTCCGGGGCGCCGCGCTGAAGCGCCGGCTCGGCGGGCTTGAGGCGGGCCACCACCGTCACAGGGCCCTGGGGCGGGGCCGGGACGGAGTCGGGCCGGCCGGGGGTGTTGTTGCCGATCGGCAGCCAGCCGCGGTCAACCACCACGGTCTGGCCGGAATCGAGCTTGAACGGGACCACTACTTCGTAGCCGGGCTGGCCGTTGAGCGGCCGGTTCCGGACAATCCGCTGGCCGGCAGCGTCATAGCTGCCCTTAAGTTCCACCTGGGTCCACTCGCGTTCCGGGTCCAACCGGCTGAACTGGTCCCGGACCGCGGCGAAGGGCACTGGTGTGGCGGAATAGTTGGAGACGACCCGGTTGATTTCGGCCAGCGTTTCGGCGCGACGGTCCATCTGCCACCGGCCCAGGCCCACGCACGCGGCCGCGAAGATCGCGGCCAGCAACAGGTACCCCAGCCACTTGCTGGAGAAGAGGAAGCGGTACATTCAGCCTGCCCTGCCTGACGGGTCCAGCGGCGCCGTGTCCGCGGCGAGGGCCAGGGTCTCTTTCCACAGTCCGCGGGTCTGCAGGTAGTCCTCAAGCCAGGCGCGGTGCTCGCCGCAGGCCAGCCAGATCTTGCGCCGCTCCGGGGTGTGGATCTTGGGGTTGTTCCACAGCAGTTGCCAGTTTGCCGCGGCGCGGCAGGCTTTCCGCGAGCAGACGGCGCCGGGGGCCGCGGCAGGAGTGCCGCCGTTCGCGGCCAGGTCAAAGAGGTTCATGAAGCTGCCCGTCCGGGGGTGTCGTCGTCGTTCTCGTCATCGATCAGTTCGCCCTGCAGCAGCGTCACCGCGGCGTCATCCGCAGCAGGCGGGGACGGCTGGCCGGGACCGGAGGATGCCGGGGCGTCCAGTTCTGTCAGCGGCACATAGTCCAGGAGGGAGTCACTGTGGATTTCCGCTTTGTCGCTGCCGTTGGCGATCACCACGGCAATCCAGGGCAGGAAGACCGCCCCGAGCACCGGGACGAGCTTGAACCAGCCGTCCACGACAAAAATGAGGACCAGGCAGACCATGCGGATCCCCATGGCGACGGCGTACTTGATCATCCGCTGGCGCATCTCGTCCGAATGCGCGGCAGCGGCGTCCGTGATGCTGTGCACCTCGGTGCCGCCGGACTCGGCGTCCGGCCTCCCGGGCACAGATGCACCGGGTCGGTTTTTGAGTGTCACGGCTGTCAGATCACGCTCCCAAGGCTTACTTCGATTCTCTCACCATCGGCGTAGCCGCCCAAACGGACGCGAACCGGACGCTAAGATCGGAGGCAGGAAAAATCCCGCCCCCAGCGCGGCCGTCCGTGCCGCAGAATCCCGGAGCCCCCATGTCTGAAACCACCACCACCGGCCGCAGCGTTTTGATTACCGGCGGAAACCGGGGGATCGGCCTGGCCATCGCTGAGTCGTTCCTGGCCAACGGCGACAAAGTGGCCGTCACGTTCCGCAGCGAATCGAAGCTGCCCGAGGGCATCCTCGGCGTCAAGGCGGACGTCACGGACGAGGCATCGGTCGACGCCGCATTCGCCGCAGTCGAAGCCGCCCACGGCCCCGTTGAAGTGCTCGTCGCCAACGCCGGCATCACGAAGGACACGCTCCTGCTTCGCATGAGTGAAGACGATTTCACGTCAGTGATCGACACCAACCTGACGGGCGCATTCCGTGTCATCAAGCGTGCGTCCAAGGGCATGATCCGGGCGCGCAAGGGCCGCGTGGTCCTGATCTCCTCCGTGTCCGGCCTGTACGGCGCGCCGGGACAGATCAACTACTCGGCTTCCAAGGCCGGCCTCGTGGGCATCGCCCGGTCCCTGACCCGTGAACTCGGTGCCCGCGGCATCACGGCGAACGTCGTGGCGCCCGGCTTCATCAACACGGACATGACTGCCGAGCTGCCCGAGGCAACGCAGAAGGACTACCTGACCAAGGTGCCCGCCGGGCGCTTCGCCGAGGCCTCCGAGGTCGCCAACGTCGTCCGCTGGATCGCCAGCGACGAGGCCGCCTACATTTCCGGGGCGGTCATTCCGGTCGACGGCGGACTGGGCATGGGCCACTAGGCTCTGTTCAGCGGCA
The DNA here is from genome assembly GCF_003352915.1 of Arthrobacter sp. PM3. Taxonomy (NCBI): domain Bacteria; kingdom Bacillati; phylum Actinomycetota; class Actinomycetes; order Micrococcales; family Micrococcaceae; genus Arthrobacter; species Arthrobacter sp. PM3. Next base: position 3,702,606 of record NZ_CP022314.1, read on the forward strand.
GGCGCAGGCAGCGGACGACGGCGGATACCGCCGTCGTCCGCTGTTGTTTCTGCCCCCTGGCGGACGCCCGAAAGGTGGCCCCGGGGTCCTCCGCGCCGGGCCTTTCTGCCCTTGGCAGTGCAGACCGGCAAGCGTGTAATGGGCTCACAGCCCCTGACCATGCCGCGGCAGGGGCGTGGACGCAGGAGGAAATCATGAGTGACCTGAGCAAGTGGACGCCCTCGGACATGCTGGAACCGGTCCGCCGTTTCCTTGACGGGGATCTGTCGATAACGCCTGGCATCAAGATCGAACAGTTCCAGGAGGGCAACACCCTGGTGGTCCGGGCCGAGGTGCCCGGCATCGATCCGGACAAAGACGTCGACGTCTCGGTCAGCGAGGGCATGCTGCACATCTCCGTGATGCGGGAGGAAAAGTCCGAGCACAAGAGTAAGACCGGCTACCGTTCGGAGTTCCGCTACGGTTCGTCCGTCCGCAGTATCGCCCTGCCGGCCGGGGCGAGGGAAGAAGACATCACCGCGACGTACAAGGACGGCGTCCTGGAGGTCCGGGCGCCGGCTCCGGAGACGGTCCCCGAGGAAACCGCGAAGAAGATCCGGATCGACCGCAGCTGATACGGGGCCGGCGGAGCCAGCCGGTGACTTCGGCGTCGAGGTCGTTTTCCGAGCGCCGTTCCAGGTGGTGCAGCCGTACTCCGGGCGACGGGTGGGCCACCGCTTTGAACCTAGGCGAATCGATGCGAGTGTGCAGGGCGATGGAGAGCACGGCCGGTACGGCGGAGCGGACGTACCGGCCCGGCCACCAGACATAAGCGAAGCCATGGACGCCGAGGAATGCCACTTGGCTCTTGGTCACGCGAACGGCCGGTGGGACGGGCGCCGCCGGCAGATCCTCCACAGCCCTGCACAGCGCCAGCCCCTGGGGTGAACCGCTGAACACCTCCTCGGGCGTGGACTCCGTACCCCGGGCTCCCATGGCAGCGAGCCTGCCCCGCCGCGGGTCGCCGCAGTAGGCCCGGCACCGCCCGCAAACGTGGCCCCCTGGGACATGCTCATTCTTTGCCCCGGGCGCCGGACATGCCCCACCTCCCGTCAGGACATGCTCATTCTTTGCCCCGGGCACCGGACATGCCCCACCTCCCGTCAGGACATGCTCATTCTTTGCCGCGGGCACCGGACATGCCCCACCTCCCGTCAGGACATGCTCATTCTTTGCCCCGAGCAAAGGACATATGGGGCATATGCCCATTCCTTGGGTGCTGGACTGAGCATGTCCCGCGGTGTGGACCCGGTCAGCAGCGCGCCCGCGGCTGAAGATCTGAAGGCAACGGAGTGAATCCTGCCGGGCGGACGGGGCCAAGGGACATGCTCATTCTTTGCCGCGGGCAAAGGACATATGGGGCATATGCCCATTCCTGGGCTGCAGGACTGAGCATGTCCCACGGAGAAGTCAGAGCGCCCGGTGCACGAGCGCCCGGTGCACTAGTGCAAGAGTGCCCCAGTGCCCAGCCCGCCCGGCGCACCCCGGGAGCCTGCCCGGGAACTACGCCGCCGGGGCTTCTTTGTGGAGGCTGAACAACTGAAATGGCGGAATCCGCTGGCATGATGGATTGCAGACCCACAGTGTTTGGACGTTTGGAACAAAGGAGCTCGTATGGGACTGCTGGAGAACAAGACTGCGATCGTGACCGGTTCGTCGCGCGGAATCGGCGCCGAGGTCGCCAAGTTCCTCGCCGCCGAGGGGGCAGCCGTGGTCGTGAACTACCGCCAGAAGGCGCCCCGCGCCAACAAGGTCGTCGCCGAAATCGAAGCCGGCGGCGGTCGCGCCGCAGCAGTCGGCGCGGACCTCACCACCCAGGAAGGCGTCCAGGCTCTGGCCAGCGCCGCCATGGAGAACTTCGGCTCGCTCGACCTCCTGGTCCTCAATGCCTCCGGCGGCATGGAGACCGGCATGGAAGAGGGCTACGCGTTGAAGCTGAACCGTGACGCACAGGTGAACATGCTCAACGCCGCCGTCCCGCTCATGCCCGAAGGCTCGCGCGTGGTCTTCGTGACCAGCCACCAGGCCCACTTCATCGACACCGTTCCGACCATGCCCGAGTACGAGCCCGTCGCCCGCAGCAAGCGCGCCGGCGAGGACGCGCTGCGGGGTCTCGTCCCGGACCTGGCGGAGAAGGGCATCTCCCTCGTCGTCGTCTCCGGCGACATGATCGAGGGCACCGTCACCGCCACCCTGCTTGACCGTTCCAACCCCGGCGCCATCGAGGCCCGCCGCGCCGAGGCCGGCAAGCTGTACTCGGTCAAGGAGTTCGCCGCCGAGGTCGCGAAGATGGCCACGGCCGACGTCGAGTCCGGCCACACCGAATACGTTGGCGGCGCGGACTACTTCGGGAGGACGGCCGAGCAGAGCCCCAGCTAGCCCGCCCGCAGGGACCTCAAGGCCCGATCGTTAAACGAGTTGGCACTTCACGGCAATGTTCCCCGGGAACACTGCTGCCGTGCAGTGCCAACTCGCGGTTAAGGCCTCAGACGCCCGCGATGTACCGCACGGCGTCAAGATACGGCAGGTTGACAGCGGCATCCGCTGCAGCACGGACGGCCGGCTTCGCGTTGAACGCGATCCCGATGCCGGCGGCACCGAGCATGTCCAGGTCATTGGCGCCGTCGCCCACGGCGATCGTGTGCTCCATGGGGATGCCCTCGGCGGCGGCCCACTCGCGCAGGTACTTCTCCTTCGCGGCGCGGTCGACGACGTCGCCGATCACCTTGCCGGTCAGCGCGCCGTCCACGATTTCAAGTTCATTGGCGATCCAGTAGTGCAGTCCGAGGTCCTCGGCAATCGGCCGGAGGATCTGGTTGAACCCGCCGGACACCACGGCCACGGCATGCCCGGCCGCCTGAAATGCCGCGACAAGCTCGGCCGCGCCGGCTGTAAGCCGCACCTCGGCACGGACCTGCTCGACGACGCCGGCGGGCAGCCCGGCGAGCACCGCCACCCGGGCGTGCAGGCTCTGGGCGAAGTCCAGCTCGCCGCGCATGGCGGCCTCGGTCACGGCCGTGACTTCCTCCTTCTTGCCGGCATAGGCGGCCAGAAGCTCGATCACCTCCTGCTGGATCAGGGTGGAGTCCACATCCATGATCAGGAACTTCCGCGGCGCGTTGCGCAGGGCCGCGGGAACCAGGGCCGTGTCCACGCCCTCAATACCGGAGGCCGCGAGCGCACGGCGGGGAGCGTCCAGCCGGGCCGCCGAGACAACCTCGTCAGGCGCGGCTTCACCCGGCAGCGCACAGTCCGCTGCATACACCTGGAAACGGCCGTCCCCGGCGCGGATCTCGGCGTCGACGCTCAGCCCCGCGGCCGTGAGGAGCGACCGCAGCCGCTGGGTGTCGGGAAGGGACAGATTCAGGCCGTAGCTCACTGCGGTGACGTTCGAACTCATGGCTTCAATCCTAGCGAGCACGCGGTGGACGGCCCGAATTCGTTGCGCACCGGGCACCTCCGCGTGACGCTCCGGAGCAGCCCGCGGCGCCGGTTATCAGTCGTCCGCTTTTATGTCCTAGTGTCTACTCCTATGAGTGAAGTTCTTGAAATGGCCGCCGTCAGCGTTGTACGTGGGGCTAAGACCCTCCTGGACAAGGTTGACTGGCAGGTCAAGGAAGGCGAACGCTGGGTGATCCTGGGACCCAACGGCGCCGGCAAGACCACTCTTCTGCAACTGGCCGCGGCCCGGATCCACCCCACGTCCGGCAAGGCGGGGATCCTCGAGGAAGTCCTCGGCGCTGTCGACGTCTTCGAACTCCGGCCCCGGATCGGCCTGTCCTCCGCCGCGCTGGCCGGCCAGATCCCCGAGCAGGAAAAGGTGCTCAACGTCGTCGTCACCGCCGCGTACGGCGTCACCGGCCGCTGGCGCGAAGGCTATGAGAAGGACGACGAACGGCGGGCGTTCGGGCTGCTGAACGACTGGGGGATGGGCCCGCTGCTCAACCGCCCTTTCGCCTCACTCTCCGAGGGGGAGCGCAAACGCGTCCAGATCGCCCGGGCCCTCATGACCGACCCCGAACTGCTGCTCCTCGACGAACCCGCCGCCGGCCTGGACCTCGGCGGCCGCGAGGACCTCGTCCAGCGCCTGAGCGAGCTCGCCCGCGACGAGACCGCCCCGGCGATCGTCCTGGTCACCCACCACCTCGAGGAAGTGCCGCCGGGCTTCACCCACGCCATGCTCATGCGCGACGGCGGTATCGTTGCCTCCGGCCCGCTGCCGGAGGTACTCACGGCCGAAAACCTTAGTGAAACGTTCGGCCTGCCGCTGGACATCACCGTCAACGCCGGCCGGTACACCGCCACCGCCAGCCGCTGACGGGGCCCGCTGACCGCGCGTGGAGTTCCTCAGTAGCGTCTTCATTTTCTTCGCCGGGCTGTGGGCGGGCACCATCAACAGCGTCGTCGGTTCCGGCACCCTCGTCACCTTCCCGGTCCTGATTGCCCTTGGCTACCCGCCGGTCACCGCCTCCATCAGCAACGCCATGGGGCTCGTCGCGGGCAACGCCTCCGGCGCTTGGGGCTACCGGAAGGAGCTCGCCGGCCGGGGCAAGCAGCTGCTCCGGCTCCTGCCCGCATCGCTGCTGGGCGGCATCACCGGTGCCTACCTGCTACTGCACCTGCCCGAGACGGTGTTCTACTACGCCGCCCCCGTCCTGATCGTCCTGGCCCTGCTGATGGTGGTCTTCCAGCCGCGGCTCCAGCAGTGGGTGAAGGCGCGGGAAGAGAACCCCGAGCACGCGATCCGGGACCGCCGCCACGGTGTCCTGCTCGTCGTGCTCGTCTACCTCGCCGGCGTCTACGGCGGCTACTTCGTGGCGGCCCAGGGCATCCTGCTGGTCGGCATCCTGGGCGTCTTCATGACCGGCACCATCCAGAACGCCAATGCCATGAAGAACATCCTGGTCCTGTGCGTGAACCTGGTCGCCGCCTGCTCCTACCTGCTGTTCGCGTTCGACCGCATCAACTGGCTCGTCGTGGGGCTGATCGCGGTCAGCTCCCTGATCGGCGGGCTGATCGGTTCCAAAGTGGGACGCCGGCTGTCCCCGACGGTCCTGCGCGGGGTCATCTTCCTCCTGGGCCTTGTGGCGCTGGGATTCATGATCGCCAACCTGTTCAAATAAGCGCCTGCAAAAAGGCATCACCATGACCTTCCATCACCTCGAATCCGCCGACGACCCCCGGGTCGCCGACTACACCCGCCTCACGGACGTGCACCTGCGCAAGGTCAGGGAGCCCGCCGAGGGCCTCTACATCGCCGAGTCCTCCCGGGTCCTGCGCCGGGCCCTGGCGGCCGGACACCGGCCGCGGTCCTTCTTCCTGGCGGAGAAGTGGGCCGAGGACCTGGCGGATGTCTTTGAGCAGTATCCGGATGTGCCGGCCTATGTCGGCTCCGCCGCCCTCCTGGAGGAAATCACCGGCTTCCACCTGCACCGCGGCGCCATGGCCGCCATGCACCGGCCGGCGCCCGTGCCGCTGGCCGATCTGCTTGCCGGCGCCCGCCGGGTCGCGGTCCTCGAAGACATCGTGGACCACACGAACGTGGGGGCGATCTTCCGTTCCGCCGCGGCGTTGGGCGTGGACGCCGTGCTGGTCTCACCGCGCTGCGGGGATCCGCTGTACCGCCGCAGCGTGCGCGTCAGCATGGGCACCGTATTCCAGGTGCCATGGGCGCGGCTCGAGGACTGGCCGGGCGGCCTGGCCGCGCTGCAGGCGGCGGGCTTCGCGGTCGCGGCGATGGAACTCACGGACGACGCCGTGGACCTGGACGAGCTCGCTGCCCGGCGCCCGGAACGGCTCGCCCTCGTCCTTGGCACGGAAGGCGCGGGCATGAGCGAAGGCACCCTGGCCGCCGTCGACCTCGCCGTGAAGATCCCGATGCGTCCCGGCGTCGACTCGCTGAACGTCGCGGCGGCGTCGGCGGTGGCGTTCTGGGAACTGCGGCCAAGGGACTGACCAGCGCAAACGGCGTTCGTCAGTGCGCCCGCAATCCGCTATGATGGATAGCTGGCCGTCCGGTTGTTTCCGCCGGCCATCCCATTCATACCTGGCAGCTGGCAAAATCCAGTTGTGCGAACAAAGGTCCAATTATGAAGTCTGATACCCACCCGAAGTACGAAGCTGTTGTTTTCAACGACCTGGCTTCCGGCGTCAAGTTCCTGACCAAGTCCACCGTGTCTTCCTCCAAGACCATCGAGTGGGAAGACGGCAACACCTACCCGGTCATCGACGTCGAAATCTCCTCCGAGTCCCACCCGTTCTACACGGGCAAGCAGCGCATCATGGACTCCGCAGGCCGCGTCGAGCGCTTCAACGCTCGCTTCAAGGGCTTCGGCGGCAAGAAGTAGCCTTCTGCCCCAGGTCTTGCAGAACGCCCGCACCGGCAACGGTGTGGGCGTTCTGCCTTAAGCGGGCACGGCACCGGCCGGCGGGACCGGACAGCAGGGGACCGTGGCAGGATTGATGCCATGACCACTGATCCCCACATGTCCGGTTCCGCACACGACGACGGCGGCCGTCACCACGGCGAGTACAAGGTCCCGGGCGGCAAACTCGTCGTCGCCGATTTCGACGTCGTGCAGGGCGTGCTGAGCAATGTCTCGCTCAGCGGGGACTTCTTCCTGGAACCGGACGAGGCGCTGCCGGAGATCAACCGGGCCCTCACGGGACTGCCCGCCGACACGGGCGTCGCGGACCTGGCTGCCGCCGTCACGGCCGCCCTGCCCGAGGACGCGGTGCTGTTCGGCTTTTCCGTGGACGCCGTCGCAGTCACCGTCCGGCGGGCGCTGGCAAAGGCCACCGGCTGGGCCGACCACCAATGGAACATCATTGCCCCGACCGTCCTGCCGACCCATGTCAACGTCGCCTTGGACGAGGTCCTCACCGAGGAGGTCGGGGCCGGGCGGCGCAACCCTACGCTGCGGTTCTGGGACTGGGAGGAGCCGTCCGTGGTGATCGGCAGCTTCCAGTCCGTCCGCAACGAACTCCACCCCGCCGGTGTAGCCCGGCACGGCATCAGCGTGGTCCGCCGGATCAGCGGCGGGGGAGCGATGTTCATGGAGGCCGGCAACTGCATCACCTACTCCCTCTACCTGCCGCAGACCCTGGTGGACGGCATCAGTTTCGCGGATTCGTACAGTTTCCTGGACGCCTGGGTGATGGCCGCCCTGGAGAAGGTCGGCATCAGCGCGTTCTATGTGCCGCTCAACGATATCGCCACGGAGCACGGCAAGATCGGCGGGGCGGCCCAGAAGCGGCTCGCCAACGGCGGCATGCTTCACCATGTGACCATGAGCTACGACATCGACGCCGACAAGATGGTCGAGGTCCTGCGGATCGGCCAGGAGAAGCTCTCCGACAAGGGCACCCGGAGCGCCAAGAAGCGGGTGGACCCGCTCCGCCGGCAGACCGGCCTGGCGCGCGCGGAGATCGTCGCGGCCATGATGGCGGTTTTCGCCGAACGCTACGGCGCGACGCCGTCCGAGCTCACAGGCGCCGAACTGGAGGCCGCCGCCCGTCGGGTCGAGACAAAGTTCGGCACGGCGGAGTGGCTGCACCGCGTTCCGTAGTTACCGAGCAGCCGCTGTTGCCTCAAGGGGCAGCGCCTGGGCCGTGAGCGCCTGTGCTGTAAGGGCACGGTGCAGCTGGCTGCGCTGTTCAATGATGATGCGGCGCAAAGCCCGCGGTGCGTCCGGGTGCGCGGCGAGCCAGTCGTCGGTCCGGCGGATCACGGCGTGCGTGTCCGGCGTGCCGCCGTAGCTGTCCAGGTCCTGACCGGCGGGATACAGGCCGCGCACGATCCTGCTGGCGATCTCGATGCTCCGTTCGGCCCAGACCTGCTCCAGGGACTCGAAATACGGATCAATGAACTCCGCCAGCAACGCTGCGGGGGCGGTGTTGAACCCGGCGATGGTGGCGCTGAGGAGCTGGTTGGACAGGTCCGTGCCGCGGACCGCGGCGTCCCAGGCGGCCGCCTTGACGGCGGGGTCGGGGCGGGCGGCCAACGCTGTGGCGTGCCCGGACTTGCCCGACGCCGTGTTGTCCCCGGCCAGCTCCCGGCCCAGCTGCTCCGGCGAGGCCTGGCCGTGGGCGGCGAGGGCATGCCAGAAGTTCCAGCGCAGTTCGGCATCCACGGCGAGCCCGTCGATCACGACACTGCCGTCGAGGATGCCGCGGAGCATGTCCAGCCGGCCGGCGTCATACCGGCTCGTCGCGGCCACGTTGCGGGCCCACGCCAGCTGCTGGTCGGATCCCGGCGCGGCCGCCTCCAGCTGCGCGGCCGCGGTGTCCAGGAAGCCGCGGCGGACGGCGTCCCGCCGGGTGCGTGGCACATAGCGTTCGACCGCCGTCGAGGCATTGCCCAGCACATTGAGCAGGACGCCGATCCCGGGTTCGGCCGGGCCGAAGCGCTGCACGGCCTCGACGTACCGCTCAGCCGGGGTGACAGCGTCGCGGGCCGAGTCCCAGAGCGCGGTCCAGCACAGTGCCCGCGCCATGGGGTCGCCGAGTTTGTCCAGAGAGCCGCGCACGGTGGCCTCGGAGTGCGGGTCCAGCCGGACCTTGGCGTAGGTGAGGTCCTCGTCGTTGACGAGCAGCAGGGCCGGCCGCGGTCTGCCGGCCAAGGCCTCCACATCGGTCCGTACACCGGCGACGTCGGTTTCGACGCTGTCCGTGCGGACCAGGTTGCCGCCAGCGTCGAAGTCGTACAGGCCGATCCGCAGCCGGTGCGGCCGGGGTTCGTCCCGGCCGGTCACCGGGTCCACGGCGTCCTGCAGGACGGCAACCGGCCCCAGGACGCCGCCATGCCCGGTGATCTCGGTGGAGAGCGTCGAAATGCCGGCGGTCTGCAGCCACTGCCGGGCCCATTCCGCCAGGTCCCGGCCGGACGCGGCGCCCAGGGCGGCGAGGAGGTCGGCCAGTGTCGTGTTCGCGTAGGCGTGGTCCCGGAAGTACTGCCGGGACCCGGCGATGAAGGCCTCGAACCCGACATAGGCGACGAGCTGCTTGAGGACTGAGGCGCCCTTGGCGTAGGTGATGCCGTCGAAATTCTGCTTGGCCGCCTCCAGGTCGGGGATGTCCGCGACGATCGGGTGCGTAGTGGGGAGCTGGTCCTGCACGTAGGCCCACGCCTTGCGGTTGTTGGCGAAGTTCACCCAGGCGGTGTCCCAGTCCGTGGTCCGGTCCACGCCCAGGGTTCCCATGTAGTCGGCGAAGGATTCCTTGAGCCACAGGTCATCCCACCACTTCATGGTGACGAGGTCGCCGAACCACATGTGCGCCATCTCGTGCAGGAGCGTGTTGGCGCGCGCCTGGTATTGGGAGTCTGCGGCCCGCGACGTGAAAACGTAGCTCTCCGTGAAGGTCACGAGACCGGGGTTTTCCATGGCGCCGAGGTTGTACTCGGGCACGAACGCCTGCTCGTACTTGCCCCACGGATAAGGGAAGTCGAAGAGCTCGTTGAAGAAGGTCAGCCCGTTGCGGGTGAGCTTGAAGAGCGCGTCGGCGTCGAAGGATCCCGCCATGGACGCGCGGCAGTAGAGCGCCAGCGGAATGTCCAGAACCGTCCCGTCGCCCAGCGTGCCGCGCCACGCGTCCTCGGCTTTGAAGTACGGCCCGGCCAAGACGGTGGTGATGTAGGTGGACATCGCCTTGCTGGGGGCGAAGTCCCACCGGCTGGTGGCGGGGTCGCTGGTCAGCTGGGTCCGCAGCACTTCGGCACCGTTGGAGGACACCTGCCAGTCCGACGGGGCCATGATGTGGAACGTGAACTCGGCCTTCAGGTCGGGCTGTTCGAAGTTCGCGAAGACCCGCCGGGCATCGGCGGGTTCGTACTGCGTGTAGAGGTAGCACTGCCCGTCGGCGGGGTCGACGAAGCGGTGCATTCCCTCACCGGAGGTGCTGTAGCGGGCCGTGCCGGTAATGGTGACCTGGTTTTCCGGCTGCAGGTTCTCGAGCCGGATCCGGGATCCGTCCACGACGTCGGCGACAGCGAGGCCCTTGCCGTTGAGGAAGACGCTGTGGACACTGTCCGCGATGAAGTCCACAAAGGTCGACGCCCCGGGTTCGCTGGCCGAGAACGTGATGACACTGCGGCTCGTGTACCCTGCAACCGCCGGGTCCGCCGCCTCACGGACGTCCAGGGAGACGTCGTAGCTGTGCGTGGTGATGAGGGCGGAGCGGGCCGCGGCTTCCTCGCGGCTCAGATTCTGATTCGACACCCAGCTATCTAATCACGGCGCCTGTGCTTCGGATCACTCCGGCGCCGCGGTCACGCGGGTGCGAACATCAGGAAGGCGGCGGCCAGGCCCAGCAGGGCGATCAGCAACCAGGACGCCAGGGCCGCGAACAGCGCCCGGGGGCCGGTGTGCAGAAGCTGGCCGACGCGCACGGCCGACCCCAGTCCGAACAGCGCCATGCCCAGCAGCGCGTCCTGCAGGGCCGCGGCGGCGTCCAGGACCGCGGGGGAGAGCCAGCCGGTGCTGCGCAGGCCCGCCAGGGCGACGAATCCGATCACGAACAGCGGGATCACCGGCGGCCGCTTCCCGCCGTCGGCTCCGGAACCCAGACGGTGGTGGAAGCCTGCGGCGGCGACCATCGGCGCCAGCAGGATCACCCGGGTGAGTTTGACGACGACGGCGACCGCCAGGGCGGCGGCGCCGGCGGTCTGCGCGGTCGCCACCACCTGGCCGACGTCGTGCACGGACGCCCCTGCCCACGCCCCGAAGATTTCCGGGCCGAGGCCCAGCGGCCGCGCGAGCAGGGGTAGCACGCCGATCGCCAGAGTCCCGCACAGCGTCACGAGCGCCACCGGCAGCACGGTCTCCTCCTGCCGGATCCGGCGCACGGCAGCCATCGCTCCGATCGCGGACGCCCCGCAAATCGCGAAGCCCGTCGCCACGAGCAGCGAGACGCGGGGCGGGAGCCGGAACAGCCTGCTAATCCCGTAGGTGCCGGCAAAAGCCGCCAGGACCACGGCTGTTATGAGCAACAGGGCCGGCCAGCCCAGGCCCAGCACGTCGCCGAGGCTGACCTTCAGGCCCAGCACCACAATCCCGGCCCGCATGAGGTGCTTGCCGGCGAAATCGAGCCCCGTCCGGCCCGGACCCGCGGTCCAGCCCGCCGCGCCCGGCAGGTTCGCGGCCAGAAGCCCGAGGAGCACCGCCACGGTCATCGCGGGCAGCGCCGGGACGAGCAGATGGACGGCGACGGCGGCGCCAACAGCCGCGGCGGCGGCGATCAGGCCGGGCGCGGCCGCGGCGGCGGAACTCTTGGGGGACACGCCCCTACCTTGCCGTACCGGACGGGAAAAGCTGTAACCGCGGCACGGCCGGCACGCAACCGTGCCGGGCGCGGACCCCGCCGCGGCCCCGAAATGATTTCGTAACGAAAAATGTGGTTGGCTAGTCACCATGTCTGACCTATTCCAGGATTACTCAGAGGCTGCCGGCCGCACCGGCGCCTATGACGAAATGTTTGCCCCGGGCCAGCAGGCCCGGAAGTCCTACGGGCACGTGGCCGGGGCCCTGCGTGAGCTTTCGTTGGCTGATGTGAGCGCCCGCGCCGATTCGATGGCGCGGACCTTCCTGGACCGCGGCGTCACCTTCGACTTCGCCGGCGAGGAGCGGCCCTTCCCGCTGGACATCGTCCCCCGGGTCATTCCGGCCGATGAATGGCGCGTCCTGGAACGCGGTGTGGCGCAGCGGGTCCGGGCCCTGGAGGCGTTCCTCAACGACGTCTACGACAAGATGACCGTCGTGGCCGACGGCGTCATCCCGCGCCAGCTCATCACTACCAGCGCCCACTTCCACCGCCAAGTGCACGGCTTCGAACCCGCCGGCGGCGTCCGGGTCCACATCTCGGGAATCGACGTCGTCCGTGACGCGGCGGGCACCTTCCGCGTCCTGGAGGACAACGTGCGCGTGCCCTCCGGCGTCAGCTACGTCCTGGAAAACCGCCGGGCCATGGCCAAGGGCCTGCCCGAGGCGTTCGGCCAGCAGCTCATCCGCCCGGTCGAGGAGTACCCGCGCCGGCTCCTGTCCGCCCTGCGCAAGACGGCGCCGGCCGGCGTCGACGACCCCACCGTGGTGGTCCTGACCCCCGGCGTCTTCAACAGCGCCTACTTCGAACACACCCTCCTGGCCGGCCTCATGGGCGTTGAGCTCGTCGAGGGCCGCGACCTTATCTGCCGCGGCAACCGCGTCTACATGCGGACCACCGCCGGTGAGCAGCGCGTGGACGTCATCTACAAACGCATCGACGACGAATTCCTGGACCCGCTGCAGTTCCGGGCCGACTCCATGCTCGGCTGCCCGGGCCTGGTCAACGCGGCCCGCGCCGGCGGCGTCACCATCGCCAACGCGGTGGGCAACGGCGTCGCCGACGACAAGCTCGTCTACAGCTATGTCCCGGACCTGATCCGGTACTACCTGAACGAAGAGCCCGTGATCGCCAACGTGGACACCTACCGGCTCGAGGAGACGGAAGCCCGGGAACACGTCCTGGACCGGCTCGACGAGCTCGTGGTCAAGCCTGTCGACGGCTCCGGCGGCAAGGGCCTGGTGATCGGCCCGGACGCCTCCAAGGACGAGCTCGAGGCGCTGCGGAAGCGGATCGTTGCCGACCCCCGCGGATGGATCGCGCAGCCGGTGCTGCAGCTGTCCACCGTTCCCACGCTCAGCGGCGACAAGTTCGGCCCCCGGCACGTTGACCTGCGCCCCTTTGCCGTCAACGACGGCGACGACGTCTGGGTCCTGCCCGGCGGCCTGACCCGGGTCGCGCTCAAGGAGGGCTCGCTGATCGTGAACTCGAGCCAGGGCGGCGGATCGAAAGACACCTGGGTCCTGGCGGATTCACCGCAGGTCCCGGTCGAAGTCATTCCGCGGCCCGCCATCACCGTCCGCGAGCGGGTGTCGGTCTGGCCCGTGGAAAGCAACTGGCGCGACAGCCAGAAAGAGCAGCAACAGCAGCAGATCTCTGCCGCGCAGGAGGTAACCGCGAATGCTTAGCCGTATTGCCGAATCACTGTTTTGGATCGGCCGGTACGTGGAACGGGCCGACGGCACCGCCCGCATCCTCGACGTCCACCTCGAGCGGCTCAACCACCTGCCCATGGAAGAACAACGCAGCGTGGCGCAGGAGCTCCTCGCGGTCATGGGCGCCCGCCCGCAGAACGAGGACTTCGGGCTCACCGAACTGCTGAACGCCCTGGCGTACGACAAGCACAGTGCCACCTCGATCGCCGGATCGCTCGGCGCCGCCCGCGAAAACGCCCGCCGCGCCCGCGAAACCGTCTCCTCGGGGCTCTGGGAGAGCCTCAACACGACCTATTACGGGCTGAACCAGCACCGCAAGGACGTCGTGGGCACCTACCGGTTCTGCAACTGGGTCCTGGAACGCACGGCGATGGTCAGCGGCCTCGCCGACACGACCGTCAGCCACGATGAAAGCTGGCTGTTCCTGGTCCTGGGCCGGTCCCTGGAGCGGGCCGACATGACGGCCCGCATGCTGTCCACCCGCGATGTCCTCTCCGCCGGCATGTCCTGGGTGAACATGCTCCGCTGCGCCGGAGCGTACGAATCGTTCCTGCGGACCCGCCGGGCCGCTTTCGGCGACCAGCACGCTGCGGAGTTCCTGCTCCTGGACCGGCTGTTCCCGCGGTCCATCGTGTACGCCCTGCGCGACGCCGACGAGTGCCTGGCCAAACTGGACCCCTCGGCCCAGCGCGTCGGCTTCATCAACGACGCCCGCCGGATCGTCGGCCAGGCCCGCACTTTCCTGGAGTTCCACCGCACCGACGACCTCATGTCGGAACTGCCCGAACACATGGAGCGCGTGCAGAAAGCGGTCTCGCAGGCCTCGGACGCGATTTCCCGTAAGTACTTCAATCAGGCAGACGAACTGGCCTGGGTGGGAGAAGTTTCATGACCCGGCTGAGGATCGTCCACAAGACGGCATACAAGTACAACAAGCGCGTCACACTCTCCTACAACGAGGCCCGGATGACACCGCTGACGGACCCGCAGCAGGTGGTGCTGGAATCCTCGATGAAAGTCTCGCCGTCGCAGGCGGCGCTGAGCAGCTACCGCGACTACTGGGGCACGCGTGTCACGGCCTTCGACATGCAGATGCCGCACGAGCACCTCGAGGTCCTGTCCACCACCACCGTCGAGGTGCACCGGGTGGAACGGATCGCGGCCGAGGCCGACATCGTCGGGTGGGAGGTTCTGGCCGCCCCGGAGACGCTCAACCAGTTCAGCGACTGGATTCCGCAATCCCAGCTGACCGGCCCCGGCGCCGAAGTCCTCGGCCTCATTCCCGGCGTGGTCGAGGGAAAGACGCCGCACGAGGCCGCCATGGCGGTCTTTGCCTGGATGCGCGGCGAAATGACCTACATGAAGGGCTCCACCGGCGTCACCACCAACGCCGAGCAGGCCTGGAACCAGCGGCAGGGCGTGTGCCAGGACCTGGCGCACCTTGCCATCGGTTCCCTGCGCAGCTGCGGGATCCCGGCCCGCTACGTCTCCGGCTACCTGCACCCGCGGTCGACGGCGGACATCGGCGAGACGGTCGCCGGCCAGTCCCACGCCTGGCTGGAGTGGTGGGACGGCGAATGGCGCAGCTGGGACCCGACCAACCACAAACCGGCCGGCGACTTCCACGTCACCGTGGCCCGCGGCCGTGACTACCGGGACGTGCCCCCGCTCAAGGGCATCCTGTCCGGCGGCGGCGGGTCGGCCCTGAACGTCAGCGTGGAGATCACCCGCCTGGCCTGATAGCGCAAACGGATGCTATTCGAGGCCGGATCGGGTCGCGTCGTCCAGGGGTGTCCACCAGGTCATCGGCGGGACCACCTTGAAACGCCGGCCGGTCACGGTGTCCGGCGTGATCCGGACGAAGTGCTCCTTCTTGCCGGCCTGCCACGGGAACAGCAGGAGCCCGACCGTGTCCATGACTTCTTCCGGGTTCTGGACCGGGGCGGCCTGGCCCTTGACCACGACACTCCAGGCGATCCCGGTGTCCGCGTCGACGCCGTCGGCCTCCAAAGCTACCGGTTTGTCACCCGTGGCAGCCTGCAGCTTGGTGCCCTCCGCGGTACGGAATACCAGCGACCCGTGGTCCACCTTGTAGTTGATGGGGAAGATGTCCGGATGGTCGTCCACCCAGACCGCCATCCTGCCCACGGTCACGCTGCGCAGCAACCGCCAGCATTCGTGATGGTCAAGGTTTTCCACGGCATGGGTCTGGTCCTTGGGCTGCTGGCCGCCCGGGTTCGCATCAGTACTCATGCCGGGGACACTACGCCGGGCCGGAGAACGGGGGCAAGGGCAAAAGGTCCCAGCCGGAGAACAATGTGCGAACAACGGCCGACTACCCGGGACCTTCCGGGTGGATCGCGGTATTCTGGCATCACGTCGTCAGCGTCGACGAGCGCCGGAACGATTGGGGCAATTTATGCATTCGACGGGTGAGAGCCATGCGCATACCACCGCCTCCGACACGAACCCCAGGCTTGAGGACCTGCTGAGGGGTTTCGGTTCGAGGGCAGAGGAACTGCTGCAGTCCCAGGAGCGGATGACCGGGCTGCTGGAAGCGGTAGTGGCCGTGGCGGAGGACCTGAGCCTGGATGCGGTGCTGGAACGGGTGGTCCGGTCCGCGTGCCGCCTGCTGCACGCCCGCTTCGGCGCGTTGGGGGTGATCGGCGATGACCGCGCCCTGAGCCACTTCATTACCGTCGGCATCGACAACGACCTCGCACGGCGGATCGGCCCTCTGCCGACCGGCCACGGCGTACTCGGGCTGCTGACGTCCGACCCGCGGCCGCTGCGGCTGCATGATCTTCGCCAGCACCCGGAGTCCTACGGCTTCCCCGACCACCACCCGCCCATGCGCTCATTTCTGGGTGTCCCCGTCCGCGTCCGCGAGGTGGTTTTCGGGAATCTTTACCTGACCGAGAAGGAAGGCGGGGGAGACTTCACCGCCGAGGACGAGGCCCTCGCCGTCGCCCTCGCCGCGGCCGCCGGCGTTTCGATCGAAAACGCCCGGCTCTATGACGACGCGCGCCGCAGGGCACGCTGGCTGGAAGTCAGCATGGACGTCTCCGGGCTGATGCTCAGCACGGACCGCGACTACACGTCCGGCGGCCTGGATCCGATCGCGGGACGGGCCCTCCAGGAATCCTCGTCCGACCTCGCCCTCATCGTAGCTCCCGCGGCAACGGCCCCGGGCCATGTCGTGATCGGGGTCGCCGGCGAGCGCGGCCCGGCCTTCTCGGGACGGTCCCTGCCCCTCGAGTCCGACCTCCTGGAGGCAGTGCTGGACGGCGGCGAGCCGGTGGTCTTCGACGACGCCTCAGAGGTACTGGGCAGCGTGGACAGCACGGTGAGAGGTCCGCTGCTCGCGGTGGCATTGAGCACCCAGGGCGCCCACCATGGCCTGCTCCTGCTGGCGCGGACGAAGGACTCCATCCACTACGGCCGGACCGACATCGAGATGGGGGCCGTCTTCGGGTCCCATGTGGCCCTGGCCCTGGAACTGGCCCGGGTGCACCGCCTCCGCGAGGAACTCCTGGTCTTCACCGACCGCGACCGGATCGCCCGGGACCTGCACGACCTCGTCATCCAACGCCTCTTCGCTGCCGGGCTGAGCGTACAAAGCCTGACCCGTTTCACGAAGGAAGAGATGGCGCTGGAACGGATCCGGAACATCACCGGCGAACTCGATGAGGCCATCCGGAGCCTGCGGGACACCATCTACTCCCTCAAGAGCAGCACCGGAGAAATTGAGCTGCTCAGCGGCCGGATCCGCCGGGTCGCCAAGAGCTCGGCGAAGTCCATGCCGTTCGCCCCGCGCCTGACGATCACCGGGCCGGTGGATGCTGTCACGCCGGACAAAGCGGACAACGTGGTGGCAGTCGTCTCCGAGGGACTCAGCAACGCGATCCGGCACTCCGGGGCGGACGCAATTTCAGTCTCGGTCGCCGTCATCAACGGCCGCGTCAACGTGGTGATCAGCGACAACGGCACCGGCTTCGCCGATCCGGACAAGCGCGGCGGACTGATCAACCTCGAGGACAGGGCGCGGATGCTCGACGGCGAGTGCACCATCACGAGTACGCCCGACGCCGGTACAAGCCTGGAATGGTCGGTGCCGCTCTAGGCCCCCGCTCGCCTCGGCCCCTTGATCCGGTGAGCCGGGCTGCCCTGCATCAGCGGACGGTGTGCGGCCGGGCCGCGTCGGCATTCCCGCCCGAAGGGACCGGCAGCGCGGGGCTGGCGATGAAGACGGCCGCCTGCGTGCGGCGTTCGAATCCCAGTTTGGCCAGCAGCGAGGACACGTAGTTCTTGACCGTCTTTTCGGCCAGGAACATCTCGGCCGCAATCTGCCGGTTAGTCAGTCCGCCGCCAACGAGTTCGAGGACCCTGCGTTCCTGCGGAGTGAGGGAAGAGGTGCGGGGATCGACTTCGTCGGCCTCGACAAGGCTCTCAACGATCCCGGACGCGACACCTTCCTCGAACAGGGACTCCCCGGCGGCTGCCTTCCGCAACGCGCCGATCAGGTCCGTGCCGCCGATCTCCTTGAGCACGTAGCCGCGCGCACCGGCCAGGACGGCCCCGCGCAGGGCCTGCTCATCGTCAAAACTCGTCAGGATGATGCAGTTCAACGAAGCGTCCACCGACCGTACGTCGCGGCAAACCTCAATGCCGGTTCCGTCGGGAAGCCGGGCATCCAGCACGCACACGTCGGGATGCAGGGCCGGAATCCGGCGCGCCGCCTCGACGGCGGACCCGGAACTGCCGACGACGACAAAGCCCTCGCCTTCGAGGAGTTCCTGCAGACCTCGTCGAACCAGTTCGTGGTCGTCGAGGATAAAGACGCGGATCACCGCCGGCACGCCATCGGGTGCAGTGAGACCTGCATCTGACCAGGCAATCATGATTCTCCTGTCCGGCCGCTTGTCGTTGGACCGTTTTCAGTAGCTTCTTGTATTTTAACCGTCTGACCGGTTCCCCAACCGTTTGCCATTCTTGTCGACACCGGTCACGCGAACAAGGGCCATAGTGCCCGAGGGGAGACGCACGACCCGCCGTCCGGCACGCCGGGACGTCCGTTCTGCGGCATGCCGGGCGGCCGGGCCGGCATGACTTTTGGCCCTAGGCGCCGGGCCGGTCCGGCGACATCATGGGACCGGCGCTATCCGGGAAGGACGCCGGGCCGGACGACGATAAGGACCAGCGATGAACGAAGCCAGGGACACCCGGACCATTGTGGTCGGCGTTGACGGCTCGGAGGCGTCCGTGGAGGCGCTCCGGAAGGCGCAGAGCCTCGCGGTGCCCCTGAACGCCAAAGTGGTTGCACTGGCGTGCTGGGACTATCCGCCGGTCTACGACGGCTATGTGGCCGTAGGCATTGACGACTTCGATGTCCGGGCAGGGGAGATCCTCGCGGAAGCGGTCACGAAGGCGTTCGGTCCGGATGCTCCGGCTAACGTCGAATCCCGGCTTGTCCAGGGCCATCCCCGCCACCTCCTGATCGAGGAGAGCAAGACGGCGGACATGCTCGTCCTGGGCCGCCGAGGTCACGGCGGGTTCGGCGGCCTGCTGCTGGGCTCGGTCAGCTCGGCCTGCGTGGCGCACGCGCACTGTCCCGTGCTCATCGTGCACTCGCCCGAAAAGGCATGACACAGGAAGCTGCAGTCCCTTGGGGCTGCCCTTCAGTGCGGTAGCGATTCTGTGAGGCCGTAAGGTCGGCCCCGGGGGACATGCTCATTGTTCCCCCGTGCACGGAACATGCTCAGTCGTGACTACGCGCCCCGACGCGCATGCTCAGTCGTGACTACGCGCCCCGACGCGCATGCTCAGTCGTGACTACGCGCCCCCATGCGCATGCTCAGTTCCCGGGCCGTGCTTGGGGCATGCTCATTGGCCGGCGCCCTTCCCTCAGGGCATCCCCACTCCTAGGCCCCACGTTTGGAACATGCCCGTTCTTGGGTGCCTCCAGCGAGGAGCATGCTCATTTCCTGGCGCGGCCGGTGGGCATAGCGGCCCTATGTCCACTGCTTACGGTGACGACTGAGCATGTCCCGCGGTGAGGGGCGTCGCCGGCGGGAATTGAACCCCTCATGCACCCTGGCACCCTTCAATCCCGGCAACCCGCGGACTGCTGGCGCCCCCTCAACCCGGGCGCCAGCAGCACATGTCCTCCGCCGAGGGTGACCCCACGGCATGCTTCCTATTCGAATGTTGCCCGGCGCGGATCTGAGAGCCGGGTGGTCCACACGTCGGGCCTGTTGACCTTGAAGCGGCGGCCGGTCAGGGCCTTGGGGGCAACCCGCACATAGTACGCCTTCTCGCCGGGCTGCCACGGCTCCAGGAGAAGTGCGTCCACGGCGTCCTTCTCGTCCTGGTTTTCGATCAGTTCGGCCTCGCCGCGCGCCATCACACTCCACGCTGCCTCGTCATGGACGTCGTACCCGTCGATCTCGAACGCAACCGGTTTGGCCGTGATGGCGCCCCAGAGCTTCGTGCCGCCGGAGGTCCGGAACACGATAGCGCGGCGGTCAAGCACAAAGTTCACCGGAAAGATCTCCGGATGGCTGTCGACGATCAGCGCAACCCGCCCGACGGTTTCGGTGTCGAGCAGGACCCAGCATTGGTCCATGGTGAGCGAGTAATCGGGCGAGGGCGTGGTTGTATCCATGGTCAGCCACGTTACGGACCCGCCCGGACCCCGATTAGGGCCATAAGACCCTTACGACGGCGCAGCGACGCCGGCCGTAGGCCCGTCACCAGGGGCTGGGCTTGTAATCCTTCAGGAAGACGCCGTACTGGTCCTCGCCGGCCTCGCCCATCACGATGGGGTCGTAGACCCGGGCCGCGCCGTCGACCAGGTCCAGGGGTGCGTGGAAGCCTTCCTCCATGAGACGGACCTTCGTGTAGTGCGGCCGCTCGTCCGTGATCCAACCGGTATCCACCGCCGTCATCAGGATCCCGTCGGCGTCGAGCATCTCCTGGGCGCTGGTGCGCGTCATCATGTTCAGCGCCGCCTTGGCCATGTTGGTGTGCGGGTGGCCGGGGCCCTTGTAGGCCCGGGAGAACTGGCCCTCCATGGCGCTGACGTTGACGATGTACTTGCGCCGCGCAGTGGAGCGTTTCATGGCGCCGCGCAGCCTGCTCACGAGCAGGAAGGGGGCCGTCACGTTGCACAGCTGCACTTCGAGCATCTCCAGCGGGTCGACTTCGTCCACCACCTGGGTCCAGCTGTTGATGGTGGCGAGATCCGGCACCAGCCCGCCGGCGTCGATCGCGGTGCCCGCGGCGATCCGCTCCAGCGACGCGGAACCCGTGGACAGAGCCAGGGACGTGACGGCATCGCCGGCGAGCACGGGGTGCTCCAGGACGCTGCTGGCCAGGGCAAGCGGATGTTTGTCGTGCGCGTGGCCGAACGTCACGAGCTCGGGGCCGCCGTTGGCGGCCTGCAGCGCTGCGGGCAGCGGCTCGTCCTCGGCGTCGACCAGCGGCTTGTAGGCGTAGCCGGACCGGCGCACGGTCTGGGCGGCGTTATTGATGATGATGTCCAGCGGTCCTGCGGCGTCGAGGGAGTCCGTCAGGGCCATCACCTGGGACGGGTCGCGGAGGTCGATGCCCACAATCCGGAGCCGGTGCAACCACTCGGCGCTGTCCTCCATGGCCGCGAAGCGACGCGCGGCGTCCTTGGGAAAACGGGTGGTGATGGTGGTGTGGGCGCCGTCCCGGAGGAGCCGCAGGGCAATGTACATGCCGATTTTCGCCCGGCCGCCGGTCAGCAGCGCCCTGCGGCCGGTCAGGTCGGTGCGGGCATCGCGCTTGCTGTGGCTGAACAGGGCGCACTCGGGGCACAGCTGGTGATAGAAGGCATCCACCTGGGTGTAGTGCTGCTTGCAGATGTAGCACGGGCGTGACCTGATCAGGTGTCCCGCGATCTCGCCGGTGGCGGACGGGGCGAGCTTGTTGCCGCGCGTCTCGTCGTCGATCCTGTCGGGGGCCGCGGTCGCCGTCTGCGCGATCACGGCCCGGTCCGCCTCCGCGATCTCATCCCGCTTCGTGACCCGCCGGTGGCGCTTCACGGCCTTGAACATCTTGCCGGTGGCGCGGCGCACCGAGACGTAGTCCGGGTGCTCCTCGTCGTAGGCGTGAATGGTGTTCAGGACCTTCAGGCAGGCCCGGATTTCCTCCGCGGTCAGCTCGGCATCGGCCGAACCTGCGCCCTGGTCGGCAGACGGAAGATCGGAGGACAGATCGGGGGAGCTCATTGTCCCAATTTTACAGGGTGGCGGGGGCCCGGTCCGACGCCGGTGCCGGGCCCCCGCAACCCCGCCGCGTCAGGCGGTGGTCGAGTGCGTTCCCTGCGCATCCGCGGCGCCGGCATCGGCTTCGCGCAGCGACCGCCACTCCTCGCTGACGGCACGGACGGCGTCCGGCACGACGCGAAGGTGCGCAGCGGACAGTGTGCGCTCTGTGTCCGAGGGTTCCGGCACCAGCTGCCCCTTGGACAGGACCGTGATCCCGGATTCGGTGACCTTGAACCCACGTGCCCGGTCCAGCTCGGCGTCCAGGCCGATCGCGGCTCCGGCGGGAATCCTGACGTTCTTGTCGATGATGGCGCGCTTGATGACCGCGCCCTCGCCGACGTTGACCTTGTCCATCAGGACCGAGTCGAGGACCCTGCTCGCGTTGCCGACATAGACATCGTTGGAGAGCACGGAGCCCTCCACAATGCCGCCCGAAACGACGACGCCGCTGGCCACGATGGAATCCAGGGCCGTGCCGACGGAGTTGGACTGCCCGCGGACAAACTTGGCCGGTGGCGAGATGCTCTGGCGCGTGTAGATCGGCCACTCGGAGTTGTACAGGTTGAACACCGGGACGGGGGAGATCAGGTCCATGTGCGCGTCGTAGAACGAATCGATGGTGCCGACGTCCCGCCAGTAGGTGCGGTCCCGGTCCGTGGAGCCGGGGATGTCATTCAGGGTGAAGTCGTAGACGCCGGCCTCGCCCTTGCTGACGAAGTAGGGAATGATGTCCCCGCCCATGTCGTGCTTGGTGTCCAGACGCTCGGCATCGACGTGCAGGGCCTCGACCAGGGCGTCGGCGTCGAAGACGTAGTTGCCCATGGAGGCAAGGAACTGGGTGGGGTCCGCGGCCAGCCCGGGTGTTGAGGACGGCTTCTCGACGAAGGCGTGGATCCTGTCCGGGTTGTCCTGGTCCGTTTCGATGACGCCGAACTGGTTCGCCATGTTCAGCGGCTGGCGGACGGCGGCGACGGTGGCCTTGGCGCCGCTGCGCACGTGCTGCTCGACCATCTGGGAGAAATCCATGCGGTACACGTGGTCGGCGCCGACCACGACGACGATGTCCGGGTTGGCATCGTGGATCAGGTTCAGGGACTGGTAGATGGCGTTGGCGCTGCCCAGGAACCAGCTCTTGCCGACGCGCTGCTGCGCCGGCACCGACGCGACATAATTGCCCAGCTGGGTGGACATGCGCCATGTTTCGGAAATATGACGGTCGAGGCTGTGCGACTTGTATTGCGTCAATACCACAATTTGCAGATACCGGGAATTCACCAGGTTGGAAAGGGCAAAGTCAATGAGCCGGTAACTCCCGGCAAATGGCACGCCCGGCTTGGCCCGGTCTGCCGTCAATGGCATAAGCCGGTTTCCCTCGCCACCTGCGAGGACAATTGCCAAGACTTTCTTCTGATGCGGCATAGTGATCGCTCCTGAACGCCTTCGTTACTCCCCAAAACAGTCCGGCAAGCCCGGACGTCTTCACACTAGATCAGTTCCACCGTAACGACTACCTTGGTGCATGTGCGAATAGACATTGTGACCAAAGAATTCCCGCCGGAAATCTACGGCGGCGCCGGCGTCCACGTGGCCGAACTCAGCAGGGTCCTGGCTGGCCGGGTGGACCTGAAGGTGCGTGCCTTCGGCGCGCCCCGCGACCCCGACTATCACGGAGCGGCGGTCACGTCCTATGCCGTGCCGGACGACCTGGGTCCTGCCAATGCGGCCATCCAGACACTGGGGGTGGACCTGAGGATCGTTCCGGACATCGCCGGCGCGGACCTGGTGCATTCCCACACCTGGTACGCGAACATGGCCGGACACATCGCGTCCCTCCTGCACGGGATCCCGCATGTGCTCAGCGCCCACAGCCTGGAGCCGCTGCGCCCGTGGAAGGCCGAACAGCTCGGCGGCGGCTACGCCGTGTCCTCCTGGGTGGAGAAGACCGCCTACGAGGCGGCCGCCGCCATCATCGCCGTCTCGGAAGGCATGCGGCAGGACATCCTGCGCAGCTACCCGGACGTCGACCCGGCCAAGGTCAAGGTGGTCCACAACGGCATCGACGTCAGCCTGTGGAACCGGGACGAGGGCGAGGACGTGGTCCGCGGCCTCGGGATTGACCCGGCGCTGCCAAGCGTGGTGTTCGTCGGCCGCAACACGCGGCAGAAAGGTGTTCCCTACCTGCTCCGCGCCGCCGCGAAGCTGCCGGCCGACGTCCAGCTGGTGCTGTGCCTCGGCGCCGCCGACACCCCGGAACTGGCGGCCGAGACCGCGCGGCTCATCGAGGATCTGCAGAGCCGGCGTACCGGGGTGATCGTGGTGGAGCGGATGCTGCCCCGCAACGAGCTCATCCAGGTCCTCAGCCACGCCACGGCGTTCGCCTGCCCGTCCATCTACGAGCCGCTGGGCATCGTGAACCTGGAGGCGATGGCGTGCGGCGCTGCCGTGGTGGCCAGCGCCACCGGCGGCATCCCGGAGGTCGTGGATCACGGCGTGACCGGGCTGCTTGTCGAGCTGGAGCAGGTCACCGACGGCACGGGCACCCCGCTTGATCCGGAGAAGTTCGTCTCCGAGTTCGCCGCCGCGCTGACCGAGGTCGTCTCCGATCCGGCCAGGGCCCGGGCCATGGGGGCCGCCGGCCGGCGCCGGGCCGAGGACCACTTCTCCTGGGAGTCCATCACCGAAACGACGCTGGAGGTCTACCGCTCGGTCCTGCCGGACCCGGTGTCCTGACCCACGACCCGTTGACGCACGACGGCGCCGCTCCCGGCCAAGGGGGCGGCGCCGTCGTGCGTTCCAGGCTCAGGCGCGCGCGGCTTTGCCCTGCAGCGCGGTACGGGCGATCAGAATCTTCTCATCCAGCGGCGCCTCTCCGCTGGCCCGCTGCGCCCGGGAATACGCCCGGGCCTCGTCCTGGCGGATCTTCTCCGCGCCGGTGGAGATCTCGGCCCGGAGGTGCTCCGGCCCGTAGCCGAAGGCGTCCACGAGATCCACGGCGTGCGGGCGGATCTTGACCAAAAGCCGGTTGATGTACTCGCCCACGGTGCGTCCGCGCTGCATCGACAGCCGGCCGTTCATGAGGTACCAGGCGAGGTGCTTTTCGATCAGCGACAGGCCGAAGAGATCGCGGAGCCAGGTCAGGACCCTGCGGGTCCCGGGGTCGGTCACCGTGCCGAGCGCGTCGGTGAAGGCTTCCCACTGCAACAGTTCCGCATGGGCCTGGGCGGCCTCGATGAGCTCGTGCTGGTGGGCGTTGAACACGGCCGCGCCCTGCTCCTGCGGAAGCCGGCCGGCGCCCTTGAGCGCCGCCCCGGCCTGCGCCACCATGGTCTGCACCCGGTCCGTCAGCAGGGCGCGCTGGCCCGCTTCGTCGCGGATGGCGATGGCCGCCTTCTGCACCGAACCGGTGTCCGCCACGAACTGCGCCACCTGGCGCAGCCCGCTGCGGTGCAGTGCGGTGCCCGTGGCCTGGTTGACGACGTACCGGGCCAGGACACCGACGTTGACGTTACGGAATTCCTTGGCGTAGTCGGCGAGCAGGCGCTTGGCGACGAGCTGCAGCAGCACCGTGTTGTCACCCTCGAACGTCACATAGACGTCGAGGTCAGCGCGCAGCGACGCAAAGCGGTTCTCGATCAGGAAGCCGGCGCCGCCGCAGGCCTCGCGGCATTCCTGGAGGGTGTCCAGGGCATGCCAGGTGCTCAGCGGCTTCAGCGCCGCGGCCAGGGTCTCGAGGTCCTGGCGGTCCTCGTCGGTGTCGTGCCGGCCGGAGAAGACGTCGTCGAACTTCTCCAGCAGCTGCTCGTGCGCGAAGCTGGCCGCATATGTCGTTGCGAGCCGGGTGAAGAGGCGCCGCTGGTGACGCTGGTAGTCCAGCAGGACCTCTTCGTCGGTCTGCGAGGAGGCAGTGAACTGCCGCCGCTCGGTGGCGTACTGGATGGCGGTCTTGAGCGCGAGTTTGGAGGCGGCCACGGCGGCGCCGTCCAGGGAGACCCGGCCCTGGACGAGGGTGCCGAGCATGGTGAAGAAGCGCCGGCCGGGGCTGGCGATGGGGGAGGAGTAGTTGCCTTCGGCGTCGACGTCGCCGTAGCGGTTGAGCAGGTTGGTGCGCGGAATGCGGACGTTCGTGAAATGCAGCCGGCCGTTGTCGATGCCGTTCAGGCCGCCCTTGACGCCGTCGTCCTCGCCGCCGATGCCGGGCAGGAACTCCTTGGTACCGGGGTCGCGCAGGTCCAGGTAGAAAGCGTGCACGCCGTGGTTGACGCCCCGGGTCACGAGCTGGGCAAACACGACGGCGCCCAGGCCGTCGATCGCGGCATTGCCGATGTAGTCCTTCCAAGCCGCCCGGAAGGGCGTGTGGATCACGAATTCCTCGGAGGCCGGGTCATAGGTGGCCGTCGTGGCGATACTGGCCACATCCGAGCCGTGCCCGGTCTCGGTCATGGCGAAGCAGCCGGGGATGGCCAGGCTCATGATGCCCGGCAGCCACTTCCTGTGGTGGTCCTCGGTGCCCAGATGCATCACGGCCGAGCCGAAGAGGCCCCACTGCACGCCGGCCTTGATCTGCAGCGACGGATCGGCGGTGACCAGTTCCTCGAACCCGGCGATGTTGCCGCCATGGTCATCGGCGCCGCCCAGCGCGGCGGGAAAGGCCCGGTGCACGGCGTTGTTGCGCACCAGAAGTTCCAGCTGCCCGAAGGCGCGCCGCCGGTGTTCGGTGTGGGTGAGGCCCTCGATCTTGTGCAGCTCCGGCCGGCCGGAAACGTCCCGCGCGTGCCGGCGCACGTCGGCCCACTTGCCCAGCAGCTGTTCGCCCAGGGCCGCGACGTCGACGGCGGGCAACCCGGCACTGCCGGGTCGGCCGGCTGCCGCAGCGGCTCCGGGAGTTGCGGTGCGGCCGGGCGCGGCGCTGGCGGTACGGTCGGCTAGTTCAGTCATGTCGATTCCTTCGTTGGTTCTGACAATTCAGTTCTGCGGGTCCGGCTGCTTCGGGGGCGACTGCAGTTCGGGGGCGATCCCGAAGCAGAGCCAGTCCGTGATCTGCCGCGCCATGGCCTCCTGGTCCGGCTTGGCGGGTCCGGGCGGGCTGGCGAGCCATTGCTCTCCGGCATTGCGGACCAGCCCGATCGCGGCATTGGGCCAGTAGCCGATCACGGCTTCCTTGTCCGGGCCGCCGCCCAGGTGGCTGCGCATGGGGCGGGCAATCATGTCGCTGATGGCGGCGAAGAAGTGGCTCAGCGCTCCCGCCGTGGCCATCGACGGGCCTGCCACTTCCGTGTCCCCCGGGGCGTGCCGGGTCACGAAGGCGTAGACGTTCGGGCTGGTTTCCGCCATCTGCAGATAGGCGGAGACCATGGCGAACAGTCCTTCCCGTGGTGTCTGGGCGTTCTGGGCGGCGTCCTGGATGCGGCGCTGCATCTGGCCCAGGACCACTTCGCCGACCGCCTGCTGGAGGCCGGCCTTGTCGCCGAAATACCGGTAGAAGACCGATTTCGACGTTCCCGCGGCCACGGCGATGTCCTCCATGGACGCCTCACTGCCCAGTGCATGGACTGCCATCCGGGCGGACTTGATCAGTTCGCGGCGGCGCTGCTCGCGGTGGGACTGCCAGCGGGAGGCCCGGCCGTCGACGGCGGGACCGCCGGCGTCCTTGCCCGCGGCCTGCCCGGGGTGCGCAGCGGCCGCCGGCGGACGTGCTTCGGGGGTGTTCACGATACTCAGCGTATCAGGTACGCTGGGTATCGGTAACCGCATTGATCGAAGGAGACAGCCCATGTCCGTCAACGGACAGTCAGTACCCGGACCCCAGGAACCTGTGACCGCGCCGCCCGCCGCACCGTCCGCCGCAGGCCGGGCACCGAAGGCCGGTGCAGCCGAGTCGCAGTTCCGCAAGGCCGTGGTGGTGGGCGGGAACCGCATCCCGTTCGCCCGGACCGGCGGGGCGTACACCAAGTCCTCCAACCAGGACATGCTCACCGCCGCCCTGGACGGACTGATCGCCCGCTTCGGCCTCCAGGATGAACGGATCGGGGAAGTTGCTGCCGGCGCCGTCCTCAAGCACTCCCGGGACTTCAATCTCACCCGGGAAGCAGTCCTCGGCTCACCCCTGTCGGCCGAGACCCCGGCCTACGACCTCCAGCAGGCCTGCGCCACCGGCCTGGAGACGGTCCTCGGCCTGGCCAACAAGATCAAGCTGGGCCAGATCGATTCGGCGATCGCCGGCGGCGTCGATTCCGCCTCCGACGCCCCCATTGCCGTCAGCGAGGGCCTGCGCGAGGTTCTCCTGGACCTGAACCGGGCCAAGACGGTCTCCCGGAAGCTGCAGGTCCTCAGCCGGCTCCGGCCCAAGGACCTGGCCCCGGACGCCCCGAACACGGGGGAGCCGCGGACCGGACTGTCGATGGGCGAGCACCAGGCGCTGACCACCGCGCAGTGGAAGATCACCCGCGAAGCCCAGGACGAACTGGCCTTCAACAGCCACCAAAACCTGGCCGCCGCCTACGACGCCGGCTTCTTCGATGACCTCATCACCCCGTACCGGGGCCTGAGCCGGGACTCCAACCTGCGGGCCGATACGAGCCTGGAGAAACTGGCCGCCCTCAAGCCCGTCTTCGGCAAGAACCTGGGCGCCGAAGCGACCATGACCGCCGGTAACTCCACTCCGCTGACGGACGGCGCCTCCACGGTGCTGCTCGCGTCCGAGGAATGGGCGGACGCCCACGACCTCCCCAAGCTGGCCGCCGTGGTGGACGGCGAGGCTGCCGCCGTCGACTTCGTCCACGGCAAGGACGGGCTCCTCATGGCACCGGCGTTCGCGGTGCCCCGGCTGCTGGCGCGGCTCAACCTGACCTTCGACGACATCGACTTCTTTGAGATCCACGAGGCCTTCGCCGGCACGGTGCTCAGCACGCTCGCCGCCTGGGAGGACGAAGAGTTCGGCCGCACCCGGCTGGGCCTGGACGGCGCATTCGGCAGCGTCGACCGGTCCAAGCTGAACGTCAACGGCTCATCGCTGGCCGCGGGGCACCCGTTTGCCGCCACGGGCGGGCGGATCGTGGCGTCCCTGGCGAAGATGCTGTACGACAAGGGCCAGGTGGACGGGCGGCCGGCCCGGGGCCTGGTCTCCATCTGCGCCGCCGGCGGCCAGGGCGTCGTCGCCGTTCTCGAAGCACTCTAGGGGGACCGCCATGAGTGACAAATACACACGCCTCGTCAGCCACGGGCTCGGCAAGGACATCGCCAGGAAACTCGGGCTTCCGCAGCCGGTGGTGCTCCGCCGCCACCAGCCCGGCCGCCCCCTCATCGAAGGCCCCGTCCTGGTCCAGGGCTCCACCGCCGGCGCCGACGATCTCGCCGCGACCCTCCTGGCCTGGAACCTCGACGTCCGCCGGCACGCGATCCCGAAGGAAAAGCTGGGCGCGATCATCCTGGTGCTGGACGGGCTGGCGCGGCCCGAAGACCTGGAAAAGCCGGTCCTGACGGCGGCCGCCTCGCTGCGTGACCTTGCCCCGAATGCCCGCGTCATCACCGTGTCCCGCACGACGGACTCCGCCACGGACCCGGCCGCGGCCGCGGCCCGGCAGGGCGTCGACGGCCTCCTGCGGTCACTGGCGAAGGAGCTGCGCGCCGGCGCCACCGGAAACGGCATCCTGCTCGCCGACGGCGCAGACACCACCAGCCCCGCCACCCTGGGGGCGTTGCGGTTCTTCCTCTCGGGCCGCTCCGCGTTCGTGGACGGGCAGTTCCTCACTGTCTCCTCCGTCGCCGGGCAGCTGCCCGCCGACGCCGAAAAGCCGCTGGCCGGCAAGGTCGCCGTCGTGACCGGCGCCGCCCGGGGCATCGGGGCCGCGATCGCCCGCACCCTGTACCGCGACGGCGCCACGCTGATCGTCGTCGACATCCCGGCCGCAGGCGACCACCTCGCCGAGGTCGCCAACGAGGTCCACGGCACAGCCCTGCAGCTGGACATCAGCCGCGACGACGCCGGGCGGCGGATCATCGAGCACGCTGCGGCCAGGCACGGCCGGCTGGACATCGTGATCCACAATGCCGGGATCACCCGGGACAAGCTCCTGGCCAACATGGATGCCGCCCGCTGGAACGCCGTGATCGGGGTCAATATCGCCGCCCAGCTGCGGATCAACGAGGCCCTGCTGGCCTCGGAGCATTTCCGCGGCGCCCCCCGGATCGTGTCCGTGGCGTCCACCAGCGGCATCGCCGGCAACCGCGGCCAGACCAACTATGCCGCGTCCAAGGGCGGCGTGATCGGCATGGTCCGCGCCACGGCGCCGCTCATCGGCGCGCACGGCGGATCCATCAATGCGGTCGCTCCCGGCTTCATTGAAACGGAGATGACCGCACGGATCCCCTTTGCCACCCGTGAAGTCGCACGCCGGCTCAACTCCCTGCAGCAGGGCGGCCGGCCGGAGGACGTCGCCGAGGCCATCGCGTTCCTGGCCAGCGACGCCGCCGGCGGAATTTCCGGGGAGGTGCTGCGCGTCTGCGGGCAGAACCTGGTGGGGGCATGAGCCGCCCCCAGACCGTCATCCTGGGCGAGATGCCGTCCTTGTCCAAGCTTTACGTCAACGCCGCTGCCACCGCAGCCCGACGCCGGGTCCTGGGCACGCACGGAGGCGCCGACCTGCCCCCGTTCACCCATGAGGTCCGCGGCGTGCGGGCGGACGTGGCCAACCTGACGGCGTACCAGCACCTGATCGGCGAGACCGCGAGCGACATCCTGCCCGCCGGGTTCATCCATGCGCTGGCTTTTCCGCTGGCCATGAGCGTCATGAACCGGGACGATTTTCCGTTGCCGCTGCTCGGCATGATCCACCTGACCAACAAGGTGGTGCAGTCGGCCCCGGTCATGTTCACCGAGGCCCTGGACATCCGGGCACGGGTGGACAATCTGCGGGGTCACCGGGCCGGCACCCAGCTCGACGTCGTGGCGGAGGTCCGGGCCGCAGGGCACGACGCCGTCCGCTGGCACGGCGTCTCGACCTACCTGGCCAAGGGCGTCTTCCTTCCCGGGATCGACAAGCCCTCCGTGCCGGTGACGCCGCCGCCGTTCTCGGCCCCGGACCCCACGGCCCTGTGGCAGCTGGGCGTGGATACCGGACGTGCTTACGCCGCCGTGTCCGGCGACTTCAATCCCATCCACCTGAGCGTCCTGACCGCCAAGGCCCTCGGGCTGCGGCGCTCCCTCGCCCACGGCATGTACCTGGCCTCGCGTGCGCTGGCCGACGTCGGCGCCGTCAAGGGGGACGCGTTCAGCTGGGAGGTGGCGTTCGAGGCCCCGGTGTTCCTGCCGGCCAGGGTGGCGCTGGACATCAGCACCGTACAGGCCGACGGCGGCGCCTGGCAGCGTTCGGACTATGTGGCGTGGAACCCGCTGTCCGGCCGCCGGCACTTCAGCGGCACCGTGGCGGCGCCGGCCTAGGCGAATTGCTGAGGGAACTGCTCAGGCCGGGTGCTTCACCACCCGCAGCATCCGGTGCAGGCTCACGAGGATGGATTCCACCGCGCTGGCCGCACCAACGGGGCGCGGTTCGGAGGCGAGCCTGGCGGTGAGGCTGTCGATCGCCGCGTCGGCGGCTGCGGAAAGCTCGGCCTGGCGTTCCGGCTGGTCCTCTTCCGTGGCCCGCAGCACGTCGCCGACGGCGGACACGGCATCGCCGAGCGGCTCCGTGTACTCGTCGGGCACCACGAAGGGGGCGTCCTCGGCCCAGATCACGTCCGAGAGGACCTGGGTGACGTCCTGGACGTGAAACGTAAGCCGCTCGAGGTCCCGCAGGTTCCGGTAGTCGCGGTCCATGTCGCGCGGGTGCAGGTGGCGCCGGGGATTGGCCCGCCGGCTTGCGTCGGCCTTCTCGACGGCGAACCGCACCGAGCGGGCGTGCGCGGCCAGCGCCTCGGAGCGGCGGGACCAATCGACGTGCTCCGGCGGCCAGCTCTCCTTGAGGGCCTTGCCCATGTCCCAGAGCTGCTGGGCGAGGGCCTGGCGCAGTTCGGCGATGCTCAGGGCCGCGGCCCGGAAGTGCAGCGGCGGGAACACCAGAAGGTTGACGACGATCCCCACCGTGACGCCGACCCCCATTTGGAAGAGGTAGCCGAACGAGAACGTGTCCGGGTTGTGGCCGCCGACCAGCAGGACCAGGAGCGCCGCCGTCGGGATCCAGTCCCGGCCCGAACCGATCTTCGGCAGTCCGGCCAGGATGACCCCCACGCCCATGACCACCGCGACTGTCACCGGGGACGGCTGGCCCAGGCTGAACAGCACGAACGCCAGCCCCACCCCGATCGCGAGCCCCACGAGCGTCTGCAGGCCCTGCCGCATGGATCCGGCGACGTTCTCATACATGGCCACCAGGGCGCCAAGCGGAGCGTAATACGGGTATTCAGCGGCGGAGCCGGGCATATAGGGCGCTATCGCGAAGGCAATGCCCGCCGCAATCGCCGCTTTCAGGGCCAGTTGGAGCCGCGGCCACAGCACGGCCGCGGCGACCGCGCTGCCCGCGGAGCGGGACAATCTGAGCAGGCGGGAGGGGGGTCGGGCGGTTGTCTTTTCACGGGTGACCATCCCGGTTCACCCTAGGGCGGGGGAATTGCTGCGACAAATGGACGAAAGCCGGCTCTGCCGGAACCAGATACTGCCGGAATCAGATGCAGCCGGAATCAGATACAGCCGGGTCAGGCTGCCCCGTGCCCCGGGGTAACCTCCTCACCGGCGCGGACCGGGCCCGGCGGGGTGCCGTCGCCGAACGGCCGGCCGCCGAGTGATTCGCGGCCGTGCGTTGAGAGCCAGCCGGCGAGTTCCGGTCCTTTCGGAACGATCCCGGTCGGATTGATGTCCTCGTGGACGATGTAATAGTGCTGCTTGATCTGCACGAAGTCGATGGTGTCGCCGAACCCCGGGGTCTGGAAGAGGTCACGGGCGTAGGCCCAGAGCACGGGCATTTCGCTGAGCTTGTTCCGGTTGCATTTGAAGTGGCCGTGGTAGACGGCGTCGAAGCGGACCAGCGTGGTGAAGAGCCGGACGTCGGCCTCGGTAATGGTCTCGCCCACCAGGTACCGCTGCCCGGAGAGGCGTTCCTCCAGCCAGTCCAGGGCCGTCCACAGCCGGTCGTAGGCGGCATCGTAGGACTCCTGGGACCCGGCGAAACCGCAGCGGTAAACGCCGTTGTTGACTTCGGTGAAGACGCGCTTGTTGACTGCGTCGATCTCCGCCCTGAGGTGCTCCGGGTACAGCTCCGGAGCGCCGGGCCGGTGGTAGCCGGTCCATTCCGTGGAGAAGTCCAGCGTGATCTGGGGGAAGTTGTTGGTCACCACCTGGCCGGTGGGGACGTCCACGACCGCCGGAACGGTGATCCCGCGCGGGTAGTCGGGGAAGCGGCGGAAGTAGGCGTCCTGGATGCGCTCGATCCCGAGGACGGGGTCCACGCCGTCCGGGTCGAGGTCGAATGTCCAGGATCGGGAGTCGTGGGTGGGTCCGGGCTGGCCGAGGGAGATGACGTCCTCCAAGCCCAGGAGCCGCCGCACGATCACGGTGCGGTTGGCCCACGGGCAGGCGCGCGCCGCGATGAGGCGGTAACGGCCAGGCTCCACAGGCCAGCCGGGCTCGCCATTGTTGCCGGGAGCGCCGTCCCGGGTGATCCGGTCCTCAATGTAATTGGTGTCCCGGGTGAATTCCGCACCACCGGTCACGTAGGCGCCTTTGGTGCTGAATCCGGGATCGTCGGTGTGGGTTGTCTGGCTCATGGTCCCAGCCTAAGGCCGGGACTCGGGCTGTCAGAACAGGGCAGCGAACACCGGCGCCATCGGCTGCCAGGCAAACCACCAGGCACCGGCCACGACCGCGGCGAAGAGCGCGATCCACAGCGGGGCGGGCACCGCCGTGGCCCGGGCAAGTAAGTACGCGTCCGACGTCGGGAGCCGGTCACGGTGCCGCAGGTGGACGTTGGCCAGTTTGCCCAGGTCCCGGACGGCGGCGACCAGAAGCGCCAGTCCCAGCACGATCATGACGTGCCCGATGAATGCCGGCGGCACAAACAGCACCAGGAGCGCCGCGGCCAGCACGGCGGCAGCGGTGATCAGCAGGCCCGCTCCGTTGCGGAGGAACAGCAACGATGCCAGGAGCACCAGCGTGCCCACGGACATCGCCGCGGGGCCCCAGCCGTTGAAACCGCACCACACCATCACGGCGCCGACGACGGCGGGCACGGGATAGCCCCAGAACGTGGACCAGGCCGCGGAGGCCTTGCTCCTGCTGTAGGTCGTGGTGGTGCCGGAGTGGTCCAGGCCCAGCCGGATGCCGCCGAGCCGCTGGCCCGTGGTGACGGCCGCGAAGGCGTGGCCCAGTTCGTGGGTGACGGTGGCGAGCAGGCCGAAGTAGCGCCAACTGGCACGCGGCAGGCAGAGCGCGACAGCGACGCCGACCACCAGCAGCAGTTCGGTACCGGTGACCACGGGTGCAGGGGCGTGGCTGAAGCCGCCCACGACCCGCTGCCACCACGTGCCGGCGAGGTCGTCCGCCGCGAGGACTGTCAATGCGAGGCCCATACCCGGCGGCTACGCCTTCCCGGCAGAGTGCCGGATGCAGTAGGGGGTCCACGGCCTGGCGCCGAGCCGGCCCTCGGCGATCGGGCCGCCGCACACTTCACACACCCCGTAGCTACCGGCGTCGATCCGGGCCAAGGCCGCCTCGATCTGCGCGAGCCCGGCCTTGCTCTGCTCGAGCAGGGCCGAGGCCTGGGAGAGCTCGAAGGCGATCGTCGCGCCCTCCGGATCGTGCTCGTCGTCGACGTTGGAATCCTGCCGGGCGGCATTGACCGAGGTGATGTCCCGGCGGAGGGCGGGCAACAGGGCGAGCTTCCGGTCGCGCTCCTGAGTGAGGAGGATCCGGAACCGTTCAACGTCAACCATAGGGTCCAAGGCTAGCGCGGGCCCTGTGACGGCGCCTAAACAACGTCTAGAGTGGGCGCATGGCGGACCGTACGCACCCCGTGAACCCTGTCCACTTCGAGCGTCCCGGACACACTGATACAGCCGACGCCCTCCTGCGCGAACTGGCCACGGCCCATAGGGTCGGCACCACGTATTGGGGCTGGGACGGCGTCGAGCACCCCGTTGCCGCCGAAACGCTAAGGAATGTCCTCACCGCCCTGGGGGTCCCGGCGAACGGGCCCGCGGAACAGCAACGATCGCTGGCGGAGCTCCAGCTGGCGGCCTGGCGGCGCATCCTTCCCCCGGTCGTGGTCCTGACAGAGGGCCGGGATACCCGCATCGACGTCCACGTGCCGCACGGAAGCGAGGTGCGCGTCTGGATCGACGCCGAGGACGGCACCCGGCACGAGGCCGCCCAGCAGGAGAACTGGGACGCACCGGTCTACGTCGACGGCGTCCTGACCGGCCGGGCGACCTTTGCCGTTCCCGGGCACCTGGGTCTGGGCTGGCACACCCTGGTAGCGGAGGCCGGGGACGCGCTGGCGCAGTGCCCGCTGATTGTCACACCCGCCAAGCTCCGGACCCCGGCCCGCCTCGCTGGGCGGCGCACCTGGGGCCTGACCGCCCAGCTCTATTCCGTGCGCTCCTCCCGGTCCTGGGGGCTCGGGGACCTCGCGGACCTCGCGGACCTCGCGGAGGTTGCCGGGGAGCAGGGGGCAGGCTTCGTGCTGGTCAATCCGCTGCACGCCGCCGAACCCGTGCCGCCGGTGGAAGACTCGCCGTACCTGCCCGCCACGCGGCGCTTCTTCAATCCCCTGTACCTGCGGGTCGAGGACATCCCGGAGTACGGGTACCTGGACGCCGCCGGCCGGGCCAAGGTCTCACGCCTGGCCGAGGACATGGCTGCGGCCAACACGTCGGGGGAGCTGCTGGACCGCAATGCAAGCTACGCGGCGAAGCTGGCCGCCCTGGAGCTGGTCTTTGCCGTCCGCCGCGGGCCGGCACGCAACCGGCAGTTCGCGGACTTCTGCGCCGGGCAGGGCCAGGGACTGGAGGACTTTGCGCTGTGGTGCGCACTCGCAGAGCAGCTGCCGGCGTCGGCTCCGGAGTGGGCCGGGGAGGCGGCTGATCCCGCATCGCCGTATTGTGCCGCAAAGCGCTCGCAGCTTGCGGACCGGGTCGAATTCCACCGCTGGCTCCAATGGCTCTGCGATCAGCAGCTCGAGGCGGCGCAGCGCGCGGCCCGCCAGGCGGGGATGGAGATCGGCGTCGTCCATGACCTCGCGGTGGGGGTCAAACCCGGCGGCGCCGACGCCTGGACCCTCGCCGGGGTGCTGGCCCGCGGCGTGACGGTGGGCGCACCGCCGGACATGTTCAACCAGCAGGGCCAGAACTGGTCCCAGCCGCCGTGGCACCCGGGACGGCTCGCCGAATCCGGCTACGCCGCCTACCGGGACATGCTCCGGACCGTGCTGCGGCACGCCGGCGGGATCCGCGTGGACCATATCCTCGGCCTGTTCCGGCTGTGGTGGATTCCGGAAGGCGCCGGCCCTGGCGACGGGACCTACGTCTACTACGATCACGAGGCCCTGATCGGCATCCTGGCGTTGGAAGCGGAACGGGCCGGGGCGATCGTCATCGGCGAAGACCTGGGCGTCTTCGAGCCCTGGGTCCGCGACTACCTCGCCGAACGCGGGATCCTCGGCACCTCGATTCTCTGGTTCGAACACGACGCGGACGGTCCGATCCCGCCGGAGCATTACCGCAAGCAGTGCCTGACCAGCGTCAACACCCATGATTTGCCCCCGACGGCGGGGTACCTTGCCGGCGAACACGTCACGTTGCGCGAATCCCTGGGGCTGTTGGGACGCCCCGTGGAGGAAGAACGCGCCGAGGCTGCGGCCGAGCAGGAGGCTGTGCTGGCGCAGGTCCGGGCGCGCGGGCTGCTGCGGGACCCGGACGGCGCCGACGTCAGGGCGACGGTGGAGGCACTCTACGCCTACACCGCGCTCGCGCCGTCGTCCCTTCTGGGCGTCGCACTCGTGGACGCCGTGGGGGAGTCAAGAACGCAGAACCAGCCGGGCACCAGCACGGAGTACCCGAACTGGCGCATTCCGCTGGCCGGGCCCGACGGCGTGGTCCTGATCGATGACCTGCCGGCCAATGAACGCTTCCTCTCGCTCCTGGGCACCGTCCGGGGTGCGTTTCATCCCCGGCCCTGACGCGCTGTGCGGCGCCGCATCCTCCTGCCGCTCGCCGGCGTGCAGCTACGGCGTTTCTTCTACGAGGATGACCAGCGTCTCCGGCAGGACGCCGTCGTAGGCCATCGCCTCGCCCATTGCCGCGCTCTGCATCGCGGTCTTGAGGGCGTCCAGATCGGGAACGTCCATCAGCACAGCAACGTGCGTCGGGTTGTTCGGGTCGACAAAGGTGCGGATGTTGGTGACGCCCATTGGGCCGAACACCTCTTCGCGCTTGGGCGAGGCAAGCCAGTGGTTCTTGTCCTTGATGTCGTGGTGGCCGATGATGGTTGGCATGGCGTGTCCTCTCGCAAGGGGCCGGCGGACCGCGGGCCCACTGCGCCGAAGATTACTCGCCGACCAGGGTGCGGGCAAGGCAAATTTCCGGCGAGGTCCTGCGGCCGAAACCCTGCTGCGAAAGGGGCCTTTGGCCACAGGGCGTGCCGGTTCGGGTGTACCTAAAATGAGGCATGGCCGCCGACGCGATCGAGGTCGAACACAAGTACAGCCCGGCGGAATCCGCGGCCCTTCCGCGGCTGGCATCGCTTCCGGGGGTAGCCCGCGTGGGCGAGTCCGCCGTCGACCGGCTGGACGCCGTCTACTTCGATACCGACCAAATGGTGCTGGCAGCCCACCGGATCACGCTGCGCCGGCGCACCGGCGGCCACGATGCAGGGTGGCACCTGAAGCTCCCGCTCGAGGAGGCGCGGCGCGAGGTTACCGAGCCCCTTGGCGGGGATGCGGAGGCCGTACCGGAACGCCTGCGCCAACTGGTACAGGTCCATGCCCGGAGCCGCCCGCTCATGCCGGTCGCACGGCTCACCACCCTCAGGACCTCAATTCCTCTCTGCGCGGCGGACGGCACAGTCCTGGCGACATTCAGCGACGACCGTGTGGAGGCTCAAACGCTCCTGGCCCTCGGGGCGCCGGCGGAGCCTGAGCGGTGGCGGGAATGGGAGATTGAACTGGTCGAGGGCACCAACGAGCTGCTGGCCGGCGCGGATGACCTCCTCGCCGCGAACGGAGTCCCGGTTGCCGCCCTCCCGTCCAAGCTGGCCAGGGCGCTCGGATCGAATGTGCCTGCGGTTCCGCCGGCGGTTCCGGGCCCGAGCAGGCACGGGCCGGCGTCGGAAGTCCTGCTGGCCTACGTGAGCGAACAGGTCCGCGCCCTGACGGCACACGATCCAGGCGTCCGGATGGATGCGCCCGACGCAGTGCATCAGCTCCGGGTGGCCGCGCGCCGGCTGCGGTCCGCGCTGGCGTCGTTCCGGAAGCTCATGGACCCCGAGCCGCCCCGCCTCCTGCGGGCAGAACTCCAGTGGCTGGCCGGCGCCGTGGGTGAGGCGCGGGACACCGAAGTCATGCGCGCCAGGCTGCGGGACCTGGTCGGTTCTGAACCGCCGGAGCTGCTGCTCGGTCCGGTGGCGCAGCAGATCGAGGAGAACCTCGGCGCCAGCTACCACCAGGCCCGGGCAGCGGGGTTGGCTGCGCTGGACAGCGACCGATACTTCCGACTCCTCGATGCGCTCGACGCGTTCCTGGACGATCCGCCCCTCACGGAGGCCGCAGGCCGGGACGCGCGGCAAACAATTGGGCGGCTCGTCTGCGCTGAACGGCAACGGCTGAAGAGCGCCGTCCGCGCCGCGGCGGCGGCCAAAGGGACGCCGCCCGAGGACGCCGCCCTGCACGAGGTTCGAAAGGGCGCCAAGCGGCTGCGCTACGCCGCCGAAGCGGCGACCCCGGTTTTCGGCAAACAGGCCACCGGGCTCGCCCAGGCCGCGGAGGGCATCCAGGAGATCCTGGGGGACCTCCAGGACAGTGTGGTGACCAGGGAAACCCTTCGAAGGCTCGCGGCGCAGTCGGCGGCCGGCGGGGGCAACAGCTTCAGCTACGGGCGGCTGCACGCGTTGGAGCAGCAACGCGGCGAGGATGCCCGCGCCAGGTTCTATCTCGCGTGGCAAAAGTCCAGGCCGGAGCCCCTCCGCTGGAATTGATCACCGTCCCCGACCTGAGAGGGAGGTGCCGTGGCCCAACCCCGCACCGGCATGCCGGCCATCTGGGCGGACGGGCTCGGCCGTGCCGGCATCCGTTCCGTCCAGGTCCTCGCGGTGACCGCTCTTGCCTATGCGATCCTTTGGGCGGCTACCCGGGTGCTGCTGGTCATCATCCCGGTACTGATCGCCCTCATCCTGGCCGCCGCCATCTCCCCGCTGGTCCGCTGGCTCACCGGGCACGCCTGGCCACGGGCCCTCGCCGTTGTAGCCTCGTTCGTGGCCATCCTCGCCGTCGTCGGCGGCTTCGTCACGGGCATCGTGTTCCTGGTCACCAATCAGTGGGCGGAGCTCTCGGCCCGCGCCGCCACCGGGGTTGACCAGCTGCACAGTTTCCTGAACAACGGACCAATCCCCGTTACCGACCAACAAATCTCGGCAGCCATCGAGTCCGCCCGGGTTTTCTTCACCTCGAGCTCCTTCGGGGCGGAGGCCCTCACCGGGGCCCGCACCGTGGGCGAAATATTCACCGGCGCGGTGCTCATGGTGGTCACCTTGTTCTTCTTCCTCAAGGACGGCCCGGAGATCCGGACCTTCCTGATCGGTTTCATGCCCATGGACCACCGTGACCGGGCCCGCCTGGCCGCAGACCGCAGCACCTCCGTCCTGGGCGGGTACGTCCGCGGCACCGCCCTCGTCGCCGCCATCGACGGCCTCACCGTCGGGATCGTCCTCGCCATCATGGGAGTGCCGCTGGCCCTGCCGCTGGGTGTCTTCATCTTCATGGGCGGATTCATCCCGATCCTCGGGGCCACCGTGGCAGGCACCCTGGCGATCGTCGTCGCGCTCATCTCCAACGGCCCCGTCCAGGCGCTGATCGTCCTCGCCCTCGTCATCGCAGTGAACCAGCTCGAGCACCACTTCCTGCAGCCGGTACTGATGGGCAAGGTCCTCAGCATCCACGGGCTCGCCATCCTGCTCGTCCTGGCCGCCGGGACCATCCTTGCCGGCATCGTCGGCGCCCTGCTGGCCGTGCCAACCACCGCCGTCGCCTGGACCGTCTACAAGACGTGGACCGGCAACGAGCCAGGGCCCGACGTCGATCATGTGCCTGAAATCACAACCGAATAGAGCCGCCGCAGAACACAACGTCACGCAACACAAAGAAAGGCCCCGGAACCGCATGGTTCCAGGGCCTTTCTCTTTTGTGCGCGGAGGGGGACTTGAACCCCCACCCCCTTTCGAGGACTAGCACCTCAAGCTAGCGCGTCTGCCATTCCGCCACCCGCGCAGGTGGTATTTCCGGGATTGTTTCGCCTTTCAGCGTTTTGCTTTTCTCGGAAGCAGCGAGAAAGACTCTAGCACTACTTTTCGGGAAACAAAAAATCGGGGCCCGCCGGGGCTGTGTGGGTAGGCTGAAGCCAGCAATTGAGCCACCCGCCACGAGGAGCTGCCATGACTGACAACCGGACTGAGACCAGGCCCGAGGACGAGGTCGTCAGGATCTGCCAGGAGCTGATCCGGATCGACACATCCAACTACGGCGACGGCTCCGGCCCCGGTGAGCGGGCGGCGGCCGAGTACACCGCGGGGCTCATGGCAGAAGTCGGGTTGGACGCCGAGATTTTCGAGGCGGCGCCGGGGCGGGCCAGTGTGGTCACCCGGCTGGCGGGGGAGGACCCTTCCGCCAGTGCCCTCGTGGTCCATGGACACCTGGACGTGGTCCCGGCCCTGCGCGACCAGTGGTCCGTGGATCCGTTCGGCGCCGAATTGAAGGACGGCCTGATCTGGGGCCGCGGAGCCGTGGACATGAAGGACATGGACGCCATGATCCTGGCCGTGCTGCGCAACTTCGCCCGCACGGGCCGCAAACCCAAGCGCGACATTGTCTTCGCCTTCTTCGCCGATGAGGAGGCCGGCGGCACCTACGGCGCCCGCTACGCCGTCGACAAGCGGCCCGAGCTTTTCGAAGGCGCCACGGAAGCGATCTCCGAGGTCGGCGGCTTCTCCGCAACTATCGGCGGCCAGCGCACCTACCTGCTCCAGACGGCCGAGAAGGGCCTCTCGTGGCTCCGCCTGGTGGCGCACGGCCGCGCCGGCCACGGGTCCCAAATCAACACCGACAACGCCATCACCAGGCTCGCCGCCGCCGTCGGACGGATCGGCGCCTACAACTGGCCGATCGAACTCACGCCCACCACCCGGCAGTTCCTTGACGGCGTGACCGAACTCACCGGCGTCGAGTTCGATCCTGACGACCCGGACAAGCTCCTCAAGGAACTCGGCACGGTGGCCCGGTTCGTCGGCGCCACCCTGCAGAACACCACGAACCCCACCCTGCTCAAGGGCGGCTACAAGCACAACGTCATCCCCGAGTCCGCTGAGGCCCTGGTTGACTGCCGGACCCTGCCCGGCCAGGAGCAGCACGTCCTGGAGATCGTCCGGGAACTGGCCGGCACGGGTGTGGACATCAGCTACGTGCACAACGACGTCTCCCTCGAAGTCCCCTTTGCCGGGAACCTCGTCGATTCGATGATCGATGCGCTGCACGCGGAGGACCCGGGCGCCAAGGTCCTGCCGTACACGCTCTCCGGCGGAACGGACAACAAGTCCCTGAGCCGGCTCGGCATCACCGGCTACGGCTTCGCCCCGCTGATGCTGCCGGACGAGCTCGACTTCACCGGCATGTTCCACGGCGTCGACGAGCGCGTCCCAGCCGATTCGCTCAAATTCGGTGCGCGGGTGCTCGACACCCTGCTCACCAACTACTGATCGGGGCCGCTGTGACGGACGAGGAGATCCTGCCGGAGCCGCTCCTGGAGCGGATCCGCGGCCGAGCAGCGGGCTATGACCGCGACAACGCCTTCTTCCATGAAGACCTCGCGGACCTGAAAGCAGCCGGCTACCTGAAAATCTTTGTCCCGGAACCCGACGGCGGCCTGGGACTCGGGCTTGCCGGCGCGGCCCGGCTCCAGC
Organism: Arthrobacter sp. PM3; assembly: GCF_003352915.1. Taxonomy (NCBI): domain Bacteria; kingdom Bacillati; phylum Actinomycetota; class Actinomycetes; order Micrococcales; family Micrococcaceae; genus Arthrobacter; species Arthrobacter sp. PM3. Next base: position 3,744,116 of record NZ_CP022314.1, read on the forward strand.
GGCGGTTGGCGACGGCGGCGCCGGCTACCGCGCTGGCGGTCAACATGCACCTGGTGTGGACCGGCGTCGCACACGTGCTTGCCGCCCGGGGCGATTCGTCGCTGGATTTCATCCTCAAGGAGGCCGCACAGGGGGAGATCTTCGCGTTCGGGAACTCCGAGGCCGGGAACGACTCCGTGCTGTTCGATTCCCGGACCGAGGCGGTCCCGCTGCCCGGCGGCGGCTACCGCTTCACCGGCCGCAAAATCTTCACCAGCCTCTCGCCCGCGTGGACCCGGCTGGGGATCTTCGGGAAGGACGCCTCCGCCCGGGACGGCGCGGGGGAACTGGTCCACGGGTTCATCACACGGGACACGCCGGGGTACGAGATCCTGCCCGACTGGGACACGCTCGGGATGCGGGCCAGCCAGTCCAACACGACCGTCCTGGACGGCGCCGTCGTTCCGGCCGACCGGATTTTCCGGAAACTCCCGGTAGGCCCGAACCCGGACCCGCTGATCTTCGCGATCTTCGCCTGTTTCGAGACGCTGCTCGCGGCGGTCTACACCGGACTCGGCGAACGGGCCCTGACCCTCGGAGTGGAAGCCGTCAAGAGGCGGACCTCGTTGAAGAACGGCGGCCGCAGCTACGCGCAGGACCCGGACATCCGCTGGAAGGTCGCCGAAGCGGCGATGGCCATGGACGCACTCTACCCGCAGCTGTCCGGGCTGGCGGCCGACGTCGACGACCTCACGGACCACGGCAGCCAGTGGTTCCCCCGGCTCGTGGGCCTCAAGGTCCGGGCCACCGAAACAGCCCGCACCGTGGTGGATCTCGCCATCCGGGTCTCCGGCGGCTCCAGCTACTTCCGCGGCTCGGAGCTGGAGCGGCTCTACCGGGACGTACTGGCCGGCCTGTTCCACCCCTCGGATGACGAGTCGGCGCACAACACCGTCGCGAACGCCTGGCTGGGTCCGCTGGAGTCCGCGTAGGCGGACCGGGCAACAGGGGTCTTAGACCGTGCGCTGGACCTGGATGACTTTCCGGCGCAACCAGAAGCGGCGTCCGCCACCCACGTAGAGGCGGCTGCGTTCCAACTCCCATTTGCCGTACTCGGAGTGCTCCACGAGCCGGCGCCGGGCCTCGGGCAGGGAATCCTCAGGACCGACCGTCAGCACGAGGTATTCGTACTGCTTCACATAGTCCCGTTCCCGCCGGACCGAGCTGCTCAGAAAATGTTCTTTCATTGCTCTCCATTTTCGTCTTTTTCCGACTAACGTGAAGTCATGAGCATCGATCCGCGTGTCGCGCTTCAGTCCCTGACCACTGCACTGGAAGAACACCTGGCGGCGGTCGCCGCACGCAGGAGTGACGGGGACCCCGCGGTCGAAGCGGCGTTCTTCGCCGTCGCCGATGCTTTTGAAGTCTACGACGACGCCCTCTACGAAGCGTACGGGGAAGTGACGCCGCTGGAAGTGATTGACGGCGACGAGGAAGACGAAGACGACGACGAGGATGTCGACGACGAGGAAGACCTCGAAATCCTGCAGAACTCGGAGAACTGAGCCGCTCCCGGAACGCCCTGCCGGCCTCAGCCCGGGTCTGAGACGTCCTCGAGTGCCTGCGCAATCTCCGGCGGCAGCGGCGCGAGCGCCGCGTCCAGGATCTCCTTGAGCTGCACCTGGGTCCGTGCGCCGACGACGGCGGTGGCCACACCCTGCTGGGACAGAAGCCAGCTCAGTGACACGTCCAGGGCGGTCCGGCCCAGACCCTTGGCCGCCATGACGACCGCCTCCACCACGCTGGACGCCGGCGCCTCGAGGTATGGCTCAACGTACGCGGCGAGCCGCTGCTGGGCCGCGCGGGAATCCGCGGGAATATGCCCGCGGTACTTTCCGCTCAGGACGCCGCGTCCCATCGGCCCCCAAGCCATCAGGCCCATCCCGGCGTCCTCGATGGCCGGGACCAGCTCAATCTCCGCGCCGCGCTGCAGGAGCGAGTATTCGGACTGGTTGGCAACGAGCGGGAAGCCGGCGATGGCCGCGGCCTTGGCGGTCTGCCAGCCGTTGAAATTGGAAACGCCGGCGTACCGCGCACGGCCCGACCGCACGGCATAGTCCAGCGCGGACAGCGTCTCCTCCAGCGGCACGTTGTGGTCCCAGGCGTGGGCGAACCACAGGTCCACGTAGTCCGTCCCCAAGCGGGCCAGACTGGCATCCAGGCCGGAGAGCATTCCGTTGCGGGACGTGTCGACGCTGCGCCGCCCGTCCGACGCGGTCAGCCCCGCCTTCGTGGAAATCACGACCTCGGAACGGGCCACCACATCGCCCAGCATCCCGCCGAGCATGGCCTCGGCCTGCCCGTCAGCGTAGGAGGCCGCCGTGTCGATCAGGGTCCCGCCCGAATCCACAAAGGTCCGAAGCAGCGCGGCGGCGTCCTGCTCTTCGGTTTCCCGGGCCCAGGACATGGTGCCAAGGGAAAGGGCGGACACGCGCAACCCACTGTTGCCGACATAACGCTGCTGCATGTCAGCAAGCTTACGGGGATTCGCGCTGCTTCATAACGTAGGGTCTATAAACGTGAACTGGATACAAGCGGCTTTTCTGGGCCTCGTACAAGGACTGACCGAGTTCCTCCCGATCTCCTCAAGCGCCCACCTGCGGATTGTCGGCGCGTTCCTGCCGGAGGCCGCCGACCCGGGTGCCGCCTTCACGGCCATCACGCAGCTGGGCACCGAGACGGCCGTGATCGTGTACTTCTGGCGCGACATCCTGAGAATCATCCGTGCCTGGGTGGGTTCCCTCACCGGCAGAACGTCCCGGCAGGACCCGGATGCGCGGATGGGCTGGCTCGTGATCCTGGGCAGCATCCCGATCATTGTCCTGGGGCTTCTGTTCCAGGACCAGATCGAATCGGTGCTCCGCAGCCTGTGGGGTGTGGCGACCATGCTGATCATCTTCGGCATGGTCCTCGCCGTGGCCGACACGGTCGGTAAACAGAACCGCGATCTCACCCAGCTGACCTACAAGCACGGCCTTTATTACGGCCTGGCCCAGGCCCTGGCCCTGTTCCCCGGCGTGTCCCGGTCCGGCGGCACCATCAGCGCCGGCCTGCTCATGGGGTACACCCGGGAGGCCGCCGCCCGCTACTCGTTCCTGCTGGCCATCCCGGCAGTGTTCGGCAGCGGGCTGTACCAGCTGTACAAGGTGGTGACCAAGGAAGGCATCACCGGCCCGTACGGCCTCCCGGAAACCGCCCTGGCCACCGTGATTGCCTTCATCGTGGGCTACATCATCATCGGCTGGTTCCTTAAGTACGTCTCCACGCGCGGCTACCGGCTCTTCGTCTGGTACCGGATCCTGCTTGGTCTGTCCCTGTACCTGCTGCTCGGTTTCAATGTCATCAGCGCCTAGCACTAGGCTTGGGCTGTGAAATCCTGGATCTCCCGCCCTGTTCCCCAGCTCCCGGGCAGCATGCCTGCCCTGCGCCTCTTCGACACCGTCAAAGGCGGCCTCGTCACCCTGGAGGCCACGGGCGAACAGTCCATGTACGTCTGCGGCATCACCCCTTACGACGCCACCCACATGGGGCACGCGGCCAGCTACGTCGCCTTCGACCTGCTTAACCGTGCCTGGCGGGACGGCCGCCAGCACGTCGCCTACGTCCAGAACGTGACCGACATCGACGACCCCCTCCTGGAACGCGCCACGGCCACCGGCGTTGACTGGCGCGAGCTCGCCGCGAGCCAGATCGAGCTCTTCCAAACGGACATGGAAGCCCTGAATGTCCTCGCCCCGGACCACTACGTCGGCGCCGTCGAGGCCGTCCCGCTGATCGTTCCCGCCATCGAGCGCCTCCTGCACCAGGGCCTCGCCTACCGCGTGCCCGGCACCGGCGGCGAGCCCGACGGCGACGTCTACTACGACGTCGAGGCCGCCGGAAAGCACTCGAGCGACGCAGCCGACGCCTGGACGCTGGGCGCCGTGTCCGGACTCTCCGACCACGACATGCTGGAACTCTTCGCCGAACGCGGCGGAGACCCGGGCCGGGCCGGGAAGCGCCAGGCTCTCGACCCGCTGCTGTGGCGCGTCGCCCGCGACGGCGAACCCAGCTGGCCCGGCGGCGAACTGGGGGAGGGCCGGCCCGGCTGGCACATCGAATGCACGGTCATCGCCCAGCAGTACCTGCCCAAGCCCTTCACGGTCCAGGGCGGCGGCTCCGACCTCGTCTTCCCGCACCACGAAATGGGCGCGGGCCACGCGTACTCCCTGGCCGGCGTACCCCTGGCCCGGCACTTCGCGCACGCCGGCATGGTGGGACTCGACGGCGAAAAGATGAGCAAGTCCAAGGGCAACCTGGTCCTGGTGTCCCGGCTCCGGGCGCAGGGCGAGGAACCGGCAGCGATCCGCCTGGCGATCCTGGCCCACCACTACCGCTCGGACTGGTCCTGGACCGACGCCGGGTTCGCCGAAGCCAAGGACCGGCTGCGCACGTGGCGGGACGCCCTGGCCGTGGCCCCCACCGGCTCCGCCGCATCCCTGGTCGGGCAGCTGCGGACCGAGCTCGCCAACGACCTCAACGCACCCGGCGCCTTGGCCGCCGTCGACGTCTGGGCCGCGGCCGCCCGGTCCGGTCACGGTGCCGGTGCCGACGCCGGCCGGGGCGCGGAGGCTTCGGCCGCCGACGCCGCGCTCGTCTCGGACGCCGTCAACGCGCTGCTCGGTGTTGAACTCTAGGCAGTCGAACTCCAGGCACCTGCCGACGCGCAGATAGGCTTACGACACGCAGATGGGCCGGCGCCCCCACATACGGGGGCGCCGGCCCATCTGCGCGTCGCCGGGTAATATCGGCGTCCCCGGCGGGCCGTGACTAGGGCTTGTCCTTGCCGCGGCGCTTGAGGTACCGCTCGAATTCCCGGGCGATCGATTCGCCGCTGGCCTCCGGGAGGTCGGCGGTGTCCTTCGCCTCCTCCAGCTGGCGCACATACGCCGCAATCTCCGGGTCCTCGGTGGCGAGCTCGTCCACGCCCCGCTCCCACGCATCGGCTTCCTCGGCGAGCTCGTGGGTGTCCAGCGGCACCTGCAGGAGTTCCTCGACCCGGTGCAGGATCGCCAGTTGCGCCTTCGGGGACGGAGCCTGGGCCACGTAGTGCGGCACGGCGGCCCAGAGCGAGACGGTCGGCAATCCGGCCAGCAGCGCCACCTCCCCGAGGACGCCCACAATGCCCACCGGGCCCTCATACTGCGACGCGTCCAGGTCCATCCGCTCCCGCAGGGCGTTGTCGTCGGTGGAGGTGCTGACCGGGATCGGGCGGCTGTGCGGCACGTCGGCCAGAAGCGCGCCGACCAGGATTACGTAGTCCACGTGCAGGGCCTCGGCGTGCACGAGCAGCTCCGCCGTGTAGGCCCGCCACTTATAGGACGGCTCGGTGCCCTGGACGAAGATCACGTCCACATTGGAATCCGGGACGCTGGCTTTGAAGATCCGGGTGGAGGGCCACTTGATCTTCCGCTCGCCGGACGCGGTCCGGCGGATCGTGGGCCGGGTGAACTGGAAATCGTAGTATTCGTCGGCGTCGATCGATGCGACCTTCTTGCCGTCCCAGAGTTTGTTCAGGTACCGCAGGGCATCACTGGCGGCCTCTCCGGCGTCGTTCCATCCTTCGAAGGCGGCCAGCATGACCGTGATGCGCCGGCCGTCCGAGACTGGCAGGAGCAGCCGCTCCGGTTCGGAGACGGCGCCTGGTTCGGTGGGGTCTGCCTCGAAGCTGTTCATGCCATCACCCTACGTCCAACAACCTTCCGCGCGCAGGCAATGAAGCGCCGGAAATGCGCGACGCCGTGCCGGATCCGCGCTGAATCCGGCAGGCGGGCGCCCGAAATTCGCCGTAGGCGTAGCGTGCGCGCCGCCCGGCCGGGTTCCCCGTAGACTGGAAAACATGCGATCCCCAGCTTCCCGGTCCCTCCTCAAAGCAGCGCTATGGGACATGGATGGCACCATTGTCGACACCGAGCCGTACTGGATCGAAGCCGAACGCGCACTGGTGGAAGCCCACGGCGGACGCTGGTCCCACGACCAGGCCATGCAGCTGGTGGGGCAGTCCCTCATGTTTTCCGCCGGCCTCCTGCAGGACGCCGGCGTGCGCATGGAACGACGCGAGATCGTCGACCACCTCACCGGCCATGTGGTCAGCCAGGTCCGCAAATCCGTGCCGTGGCGGCCAGGCGCCCGCGAACTGCTCGACGAACTCTACAACGCCGGCGTCCGCTGCGCCCTCGTGACCATGTCCGAGGCCCCGCTGGCACGCGAGATCGTGGCCGCCCTGCCGGTGCCCTACTTCGACTTCCTGGTCACGGGGGACACCGTCACGCACGGCAAGCCGCACCCGGAGGCCTACCTGACGGCAGTTGAACGCCTGCAGGAGCAGGATCCGGACCTTGGCCTGCATCACTGCGTGGCCCTGGAGGATTCCGCGCCCGGCGTCGCCGCCGCCGTCGCCTCCGGCGTCGTGACCGTCGCCATCCCGCACATCGTGCCCCTGCCGCACGATCCCCGCCGCGCAACCTGGGACACCCTCGAGGGCCGTACGGTTGCCGATCTTGAGGAGCTGGTGGCCTTCCGGCACGAATTCCCGGACGCCACGTTCGGCCTCGACCCGGAACCTGCCGCCGCCCCGGCCGCGGGTCATGCCCGTGGCTGACACCGGCAGCCAGGGACAGCCCGGCCCCACGACCGCCCGCAGGGACGGCATCCCGCTGGGCCGCATTGCCGGCATCCCGGTGTACCTGGCCTACTCGTGGTTCATCATCGCCGCATTCACCGTGATCGCCTACGGTCCGGTCCTGCAAGGCAACAATCCCCGGCTCGGCATCACGGCCTTTTTCGTCGCCTTCGCCTATGCCCTATTGCTGCTGGTCTCGGTCCTGGCCCACGAGCTTGCCCACGCCCTGACCGCCAAACTCTTCCACTGGCCCACGGAGAAGATCGTCCTCAACCTCTGGGGCGGACACACCCAGTTCCAAAGCTTCACGGCGTCGCCGGGCCGTTCGGTCCTGGTGGCCATGGCCGGCCCCGCCACCAACCTCGTCCTTGCCGGCGCCGGCTGGCTCGTGTTGTTCTACGGGGAACCGGGCGGAGTGGCGGGCATCCTCGCCAACATCTTCGTCTGGGCCAACCTGCTGATCGGCCTTTTCAACATCCTTCCGGGCCTGCCCCTGGACGGCGGCCGGCTGGTCGAATCCGCCGTTTGGAAAGCCACCGGAAGCCAGGAGAAGGGTACGATTGCCGCCGGCTGGGCCGGCCGGATCATCGTGATCGCCCTGGCGCTGTGGTTCATCGTCCTGCCCTTGCTCAGCGGGGCGCAGCCCGACATTTCGTTCACCATCATCACCGCCCTGGTCGGCAGCTTCCTGTGGATGGGAGCCTCGGCGTCCATCCAGCAGGCCCGCCTCCGGAGCAGGCTGCACCTTGTCGACGCCGCCGCCCTCGCCGAGCCGGCGATCGGCCTTGCGGAGAGCGCCACGGTGGCGGAGGTCCTGGGCCGGGCGCCTGCCGGCACCCCGACTGTGGTCCTGTGCGACCGGGACGGCCGTCCCGTGGCCGTCGTCGACGCCGGGGCTGCCGCCACCGTTCCCGGCGCGCTGGCGGCGACGACCCCGGCCTCCGCCGTCGCCTACGCCCTGGCCGCCGGCGCGTACGTCCCCGCATGGTCCAAGGGCCAGGAACTCGTGCAGTATCTGGCCCAGCTCGAAGGCCGGGAGTATGCGGTAGTGGACGGCGCGGGCGCCGTCACCGGGCTGCTGCGGCAGTCCGCCGTCATCGATGCCATGACGGGCAAGTACCGGGCCCAGCCTCAGAACCAGGGACAGAACCGGTAGAGTTACTGGTCGGTCGTGAATACCCGGCCCCCATGCGCAAAGACCCGTGCCCGTCGGCATGGCCGCGACCACACAGCTTTACAGGAGCGAGGAACATCTTCATGAGCAGCGACACCGCCGGAGGCACCAACACCGCCACCACTCCCGCCGCCCCGCACCCCGTAGATGCCGCCGCCACGGCCGGCGCCACCGGCGCCGGGCGCCGCCGCGGACCGTTCCGCGAGGGCGAACGGGTCCAGCTCACGGACGAGCGCGGCCGCATGAATACGATCACGCTTGAGGCCGGCGGCGCCTTCCACACGCACCGCGGCTTCCTGAACCACGACGAAATCATCGGCAAACCGGACGGCTCCGTCGTGGTTAACAACGTCGGGCAGCAGTACCAGACCCTGCGGCCGCTGCTCTCGGACTTCGTGCTCTCCATGCCGCGCGGCGCGGCCGTGGTCTACCCCAAAGACGCCGGCCAGATCGTCACCATGGCGGACATCTTCCCCGGCGCACGGGTCGTTGAAGCCGGCGTCGGCTCCGGCGCCCTGTCCATCTCGCTACTGCGCGCGGTGGGCGACAATGGCTACCTGCATTCCTTCGAACGGCGCCAGGAGTTCGCCGACATTGCCCGCGGCAACGTCGAAACCATCTTCGGCGGACCCCACCCGGCCTGGAAGATCTCGCTGGGCGACTTCCAGGAGGAAGTGGTCCGGACCGAAGAGCCGGGCTCCGTGGACCGGGTCGTGCTGGACATGCTCGCCCCATGGGAATGCCTCGACGCCGTCGCGACCGTCCTGGCGCCCGGCGGCGTGTGGATCAATTATGTCGCGACTGTGACGCAGCTTTCGCGCACAGCCGAAGCCATCCGCGCCGACGGCCGCTTCACCGAGCCGGACGCGTGGGAATCCATGGTCCGCGGCTGGCACCTGGAAGGCCTGGCCGTCCGCCCGGACCACCGCATGGTGGCGCATACCGGTTTCCTGCTGGTGACCCGCCGGCTGGCCGACGGCGTCACGGGAATCTCCGTCAAGCGCCGCCCCTCCAAGACCGAATTCAACGAAGAGGACGTCAACGCCTGGACCCCCGGGGCCGTCGGCGAACGGGCCGTCTCGGACAAGAAGCTGCGCCGCGCCGCCCGCGACGCCATCGCCGGAACCAACGTCGTGGACGCGCCGGAGATAACGAACTAGGCAGCATATTTCGGATGTCTCCAGCGGCACCCGCCTTCTTAGGGCTATGGTCTTAACAGAAGAGCAGGAAGGGGCTGATGCACGATGGAGACTCCGAACACTGACCCGGGCCGCACACCGGCTGAGGACACACCGGAGGCCGCCGCGCGCGCGGCCGCGGCCGGCGAGGGGGAGCGGCTCGCCGCCAACGAACTCTCGGTCGCCGAGCGGCAGGTCAATATCCTCCGGGACAAGCTCAGGCACATAGACCGCCAGCTCGCCGCCGCGACGCAGAACAACTCCAAACTGGTCAGCATGCTGGAGACCGCCAAGGCCGAGATCCTGCGGCTCAAGAACGCCCTGGACCAGGAGGGACAGCCGCCGTACAGCTTCGGCACGATCCTCCAGCTGAACCCTAAGCGGCAGCCGACCGCCGGGAACAGCGGCCAGGCGGCCACGGAGGAATCCGTGGACATCTTTAACGCCGGCCGGAAAATGCGGGTGGGGATCAGCCCGCTGGTCAACATCAGCCAGTTGGCCGTCGGGCAGGAAGTCCTGCTCAACGAGGCCCTGATGGTGGTCGCCGGGCTCGGCTACGAGCGCGCGGGGGACCTCGTCACCCTGAAGGAACTGCTGGGAGCGGACCGCGCCCTCGTCGTGGGCCGGGCCGACGAGGAGCGGGTCATCCGCTTGTCCGGACCGCTGCTCGCCCAGCGCCTGCGGGTCGGCGACGCGCTGTCGGTCGATTCGCGCACCGGGTATGCCCTCGAAAAGATTCCGCGCTCCGAGGTGGAGAACCTCGTGCTGGAGGAAGTACCGGACATCACATACCAGGACATCGGCGGCCTGGGCCCGCAGATCGAGCAGATCCGCGACGCCGTCGAACTTCCTTTCCTGCACCCGGACCTGTACCGCGAGCACGGGCTGAAGGCCCCCAAGGGCATCCTGCTGTACGGCCCGCCGGGCTGCGGCAAGACCCTGATCGCCAAGGCTGTGGCCAACTCGCTGGCCGCCCGGGCCGCCGAGCGCGCCGGCAAGACGGACATGAAGAGCTACTTCCTGAACATCAAGGGACCCGAACTCCTGGACAAGTACGTCGGTGAGACGGAGCGGCATATCCGGCTGATCTTCGCACGGGCCCGGGAGAAGGCGTCCGAGGGCAGCCCCGTGGTCGTGTTTTTCGATGAGATGGACTCGCTGTTCCGCACCCGCGGCACCGGGATCTCCTCCGACGTCGAAACCACGATCGTTCCGCAGCTCCTGAGCGAGATCGACGGCGTCGAACGGCTGGACAACGTGATCGTGATCGGCGCCTCCAACCGCGAAGACATGATCGACCCGGCGATCCTGCGCCCGGGCCGGCTGGACGTCAAGGTCAAGATCCAGCGTCCCGACGCCGAAGCCGCGGCCGACATCTTCAACAAGTACATCACCAGGGATCTGCCCTTCCACGAATCCGACCTCGCCGAGCACAACGGCGACGTCCAGGCCACTGTGGACGCCATGGTCCAGCGCACCGTCGAGGCAATGTACTCCACCGAGAAGTCCAACGAGTACCTCGAGGTGACCTACGCCAACGGCGACACCGAGATGCTCTACTTCAAGGACTTCAACTCCGGCGCCGTGGTGCAGAACGTCGTGGACCGGGCCAAGAAGTATGCCATCAAGGACCTGCTGACCATCGGGCAGAAGGGCCTGCGGATCGACCACCTGCTGCGAGCGGTCGTGGACGAGTTCCGCGAGCACGAGGACATGCCCAATACCACCAACCCCGATGACTGGGCCCGGATCTCCGGCAAGAAGGGCGAACGCATCACCTACATCCGCACCATCGTCCAGGGCAAAGCAGGCCAGGAGCCCGGCAAGTCCATCGAGACGATGCCCAGCACAGGGCAGTACCTGTGACGGCTGCTGTCCCTGGCCGGCCGGCGGACGCTGCCGGCGGCCTGCCCGTGGGCGGGGCGATGCGGGTGATGGGCTCGGAGACCGAGTATGGAATCCATGCGCCTTCGGCCCCCGGCGCGAACGCCACCATGATGTCGGCCCGGGTGATCCAGGCCTACGCGCAGGTGACACGGCAACGGGCCGCCGGCGGCGCCGAAACCCGCTGGGACTACACGGACGAGGAACCGCTGCATGATGCCCGCGGCTGGACCTTGGAGCGCAGCAAAGCGGACCCGGAACAGCTCACCGACCAGCCCCCGGTCCTGGACGCCGAAGCCGTAGCCCTCGCCTACGGCCGCCAGGAACTGGAGGCCGACGGCGAGGACGAGTCCGGCACGCTGCTGATGAACATGGTTCTGGGCAACGGGGCACGCCTGTACGTCGACCACGCCCATCCGGAGTATTCCAGCCCCGAGGTGACCAATCCCCGCGCGGCCGTGACATGGGACGCCGCCGGCGACCTCGTGGCGCTGGCCGCCGTCCGGCGCCTCGCCGCCGACCCCGAGCTGCCGCCAGTCAACCTGTACAAGAACAACACGGACAACAAGTCCGTGTCCTACGGCTCGCATGAGAACTACCTCATGCCGCGTTCCGTTCCGTTCGGTGAGATCGTCCGCGGGCTCACGCCGTTTTTCGTCACGCGGCAGATCATTTGCGGCGCCGGGCGGGTGGGCCTCGGGCAGGACAGCGCGCGGCCGGGCTACCAGATCAGCCAGCGGGCCGACTTCTTCGAGACGGAAGTGGGCCTGGAAACCACCATCCGCCGGCCCATCATCAACACCCGTGATGAACCCCATGCCACCGCGGACAAATACCGCCGGCTCCACGTCATCATCGGCGATGCCAACCTCAGCCAAGCCTCCAACTTCCTCAAATTCGGCGCCACTGCGATGGTCCTGAGCCTGATAGAGGCCGGGCTGGCGCCGCGGGTTGAAGTCCACGAACCCGTCGCGGCGCTGCAGGCCGTCAGCCACGACACCTCGCTCACGGCGATGTTCCGCCTGGGTGACGGCCGCCGGATCACGGCCCTGGACCTGCAGTGGATCTATTTTGAGGCCGCATCCAAGCACGCGCAGGACACCGGGGTGGCCGACGCCGTGGACGGCGACGGGCACACCCACGAAGTTCTCGAACGCTGGTCCGCCACCCTGAGCGCACTCGGCAGCGACCGGGCCGCGGCAGCCTCGTCTGTGGAATGGCTCGCCAAGCTGTCCCTGCTGGAGGGTTACCGCCAGCGCGACGGCCTCGGCTGGGACAGTGCGCGGCTGGGCCTCGTGGACCTCCAGTGGGCCGACATCCGGCCCGAAAAAGGCCTCTACTACCGGCTGTTGGCGCGCGAGAGGATGCAGCGCATCGTCGAGGACGCGGCGATCGGACGCGCGGTGACCGAACCGCCGTCGGACACGCGGGCATATTTCCGCGGACGCTGCGTGAGCCGTTTCGGCGCCGACCTCGCCGGCGCGAGCTGGGACTCGGTGATCTTCGACGTCCCCGGCCGCGGCAGGCTCCAGCGGGTCCCCACGCGCGAGCCGCTGCGCGGAACGGAGGCCCTCACGGGCGGCCTCTTCGCCCGGCACAGCGACGCCGGGCCGTTCCTGGCCGAACTGCTCGGACTCAGCCCGGGTTCCTAGGACCAAAGCCCCCCGCGGGCGCCCCGCGCGTGGCACTATTGCTACAGGATGTCCCAACAAGTCAGACAGGGACGGACAGAAGGAGAAGACAATGGCAGGCCAGGAGCAGCAGCAGCCGCAGTCGCGGGACACCGAGGTTGAGGAAGACGTCCCCGCCACGCCGCCCGCCCCCGCGGACGCGCAGGCATCGGCAGCCACCCAGGGCGTTGACGATCTCCTGGACGAGATCGACGGCGTGCTGGAATCCAATGCCGAGGAGTTCGTCCGCGCCTTCGTGCAGAAGGGCGGCCAGTAGGAGTGCCGCCGGCCGCCGGATGAGGGCGGCAGGAGGGGCTAAGGGCCGGAAGAGTCGTTGATCCACCACGTCGAGGGAGCGTCAGTGCAGGAAACAACAGCCAACCGCGTAGCAGCCAATGCGACGTCCTCATTCACCGAGCATCTGCAGCGCGAACGGCCCGACTTACTGCCATTCGGCCAGGGGCCCTTCGGCCACCTGGGCGCCGCCGGGCACGCCAGCCACGCCGCAGCACCCCTCCAGGCACCGCACGGGACCACGATCGTGGCCATGAGCTACGCCGGGGGAGTGCTGATGGCCGGGGACCGCCGGGCCACCATGGGGAACGTGATCGCGAGCCGCCACATCGAAAAGGTCTTCCCGGCCGACCAGTACTCCGTGCTGGGGATCGCCGGGACCGCCGGAATCGCCCTCGACATAACCCGGCTGTTCCAGGTGGAACTTGAACACTACGAGAAAATCGAAGGCACGCTCCTCAGCCTGGACGGCAAAGCGAACCGGCTCGGCGCGATGGTCCGCGGCAACCTGCCCATGGCGATGCAGGGCCTGGCGGTCGTTCCCCTGTTCGCCGGGTTCGACCGGCCCGCCGGCATCGGCAGGCTCTTCTCCTACGACGTCACCGGCGGCCGCTACGAGGAACAGGAACACCATGCCGTGGGCTCCGGCTCCATGTTCGCCCGCGGCGCCCTGAAAAAGCTCTGGCGGCCCGGCCTCTCCGAACAGGACGCCGTGGCCATCGCCGTGGAGGCCCTCTACGACGCCGCCGACGACGACTCCGCCACGGGCGGTCCGGATCCGGTGCGGCAGCTCTGGCCCGTCGTGTACGTGGTGAACCGGGCCGGGGCGGTCCGCGTCCCGGACAGCGCCCTCGCCGCCGTGGCCGGCGGCATCATCGAATCCCGGGCCGTCGCCCAGCGGGAGGCCTGAGATGACGCAGCAGTTTTATGTATCCCCCGAACAGCTGATGAAGGACCGTGCGGACTTCGCACGGAAAGGCATCGCCCGCGGACGCTCGGTGGTAGTGATCAGCTGCCGGGACGGGATCGCGCTCGTGGCGGAGAACCCGTCCCCGTCACTGCACAAGATTGGCGAGATCTACGACAAAATCGCGTTCGCCGCCGTCGGGAAGTACAACGAATTCGAGAGCCTGCGGCAGGCCGGGGTGCGGTACGCCGACGTCCGCGGCTACTCCTACGACCGCGAGGACGTCACGGCCCGCGGCCTGGCCAGCGTGTACGCCCAGAGCCTGGGTGCGGTGTTCACGGCTGAGCAGAAGCCCTTCGAGGTGGAACTGGCCGTCGCGGAGGTCGGCCCGGTCCAGGAAGCGGACCACTTGTACCGGCTGACTTTTGACGGCTCCATTGCCGACGAGCACGCTTTCGTGGTCATGGGCGGCCAGGCGGAGACGGTCTCCGAGGCGGTCGCGGCGGGCTGGCAGGGCGAACTCGACTTCGCCGGGGCCATCCGGCTGGCCCTGGCCGGGCTCGTGTCGGACAAGGAAACAACCACCCTGCCGGCATCCGCGCTGGAAGTCGCGGTACTGGACCGCGGCTCGGAAAGCAGCCGCGGCACCCGCCGGGCCTTCCGGCGGCTTGAGGACGCGGACATCGTGGAACTGCTGTCTGAGGAGAGATGAGATGGACAAGCGCATATTCGGCATCGAGACCGAATTCGGAATTTCCTATTCGAGCCCCGAATCCCGGCCCCTGGCGCCGGAGGAAGTAGCCCGCTACCTCTTCCGCAAGGTGGTCAGCTGGGGACGATCCTCCAACGTCTTCCTGACCAACGGCTCACGCCTCTACCTCGACGTCGGGTCCCACCCGGAGTACGCAACCGCTGAATGCGACGACCTCGCCCAGCTGATCGCCCACGACCGGGCCGGGGAACTGATCCTGTGCGACCTCGTCGATGAAGCCCAGGAGCGTCTCGCGGCGGAAGGGTTCAACGGCACGGTGTACCTGTTCAAGAACAACACCGACTCCGCCGGGAACTCCTACGGCAGCCACGAAAACTACCTCATTCCCCGGCGCGGGGAGTTTTCCCGGCTCGCCGAGATTCTCATCCCGTTCCTGGTGACGCGGCAGCTGATCGCCGGGGCAGGGAAGATCCTAAAGACCCCGCACGGGGCCACGTTCGCATTCTCCCAGCGGGCAGACCACATCTGGGAAGGCGTGTCCTCGGCCACCACCCGGTCGCGGCCCATCATCAACACCCGTGACGAGCCGCACGCCGATGCCGAGTTCTACCGGCGCCTGCACGTGATCGTGGGCGACTCGAACATGTCCGAAACCACGGCCCTGCTCAAGATCGGGACTGTGGACCTGATCCTGCGGATGATCGAGGCCGGGGTGATCATGCGCGACATGCGGATGGAGAACCCGATCCGGAGCATCCGGGAAATCTCGCACGACCTCAGCGGCCGTGCGCTGGTGCGGCTCGCCAACGGCCGGCAGTTGACGGCACTGGAAATCCAGCGCGAGTACCTGACCAAGGTGTCGGCATTCGTGGCCGAGAACGGCGCCCACAACGCCCATGTTCCGCTGATCCTGGACCTTTGGGAACGCACCCTCGACGCGATCGAAAGCGGCGACACGAGCACGATCGACACCGAGGTGGACTGGGCCATCAAGAAGAAGCTCATGGACAACTACCGTGAACGGCACGGCCTGGGCCTCGACGCGCCACGAATTGCGCAACTGGACCTGACCTATCACGACATTTCCCGCAGCCGGGGGCTGTTCTACCTGCTCCAGGCCCGCGGGGCGGTCCGCCGGGTGGTGGACGACACCGCCGTCAAGGACGCTGTTGACGCCCCGCCGCAGACCACCCGCGCCAAACTCCGTGGCGACTTCGTCCGCCGCGCCCAGGAACTGGGCCGCGACTACACGGTGGACTGGGTCCATCTGAAGCTAAACGACCGCGCCCACCAGACGATCCTGTGCAAGGATCCGTTCCGGAGCGTCGACGAACGGGTGGATGCCCTGCTGGATTCGATGGGCTGACACCCAGCTTCGCACGTTATTCTGGGTAGGGCGGCCCTGCGGCCGCCGCTTGCTGTGCCCCGGGAAACCGAACGGCACTGCGTCCATCCTGCCCCGACGAAAGTTTCTAAGTGCGCCGACTACTAGCAATTCTTCTCCCCGGACTGCTGCTGCTGACCGCCTGCGGCGGCAACGAAGCGCCCCCGGCTCCGGAACCCACCAGCCAGTCCGCGGGCGAAACCGCCAAGCTGGACTCGGTCAAGCTGACGGAGAACGGTGACAAGAAGGCCCCCGGTGTCGAATTCACCAAGCCGCTCGACGTCAAGGAACCCACGGTCAAGGTGATCACCGAGGGCAGCGGAGACCGGGTCAAGGCCAACCAGATCGCCGACATCTCGATCGTTGCCCTCAGCGGCAAGGACGGCTCGACCCTTGAGGACACGTTCCCGAACGATCCCGAGCCCCTCGAGCTGAACGACGAGCTCAAGAGCAGCAGCCCCGTCATCTACAACGCTTTCGTGGGCGCCAAAGTAGGCTCCCACATTGCCTTGGCCGTTCCCGGCCAGGCCGCCGCCGAAGGCACCGAGGCCAAGCCGACGCAGCTGCTGATCGTCAAGGTACTCGCCGCCAAGGACGCTCCGCCCGTCCTGGACAAGCCCGAAGGCGACGCCGTCACCCCGCCGGCCGGACTGCCCACCGTGAAGGAAAACGACAAGGGCGTGCCGGAGATCTCGGTAGCCGGCGTCGCGGCACCGACCGCGTTGGTTTCGCAGGACCTCATCAAGGGCAAGGGCCAGGCGCTCAAGGAGACCGATACCATCACGGTCAACTACGTCGGTGTCGCCCTCGCGACCGGCAAGGTGTTCGATTCCAGCTTTGACAGCGGCAAGAAGGCAACCTTCCCGCTCACCGGCGTCATCAAGGGCTGGACCCAGGGCCTGACCGGCAAGACGGTCGGTTCCCGGGTGCTGTTGGTGGTCCCGAAGGACCTCGCCTACGGTGATCAGGGCCAGGGCGACGCGAAGGGCGACCTCGTCTTCGTCGTCGACATCCTCGGCGTCAAGTAATCCAGCCAAGCAATTCACCACATCCACCACTCGTCCCCCAAAAGGAGCAACCATGTCATTTGGAGAGCGCAAGCTTGACCGCGAAAAGCCGGAGATCGACTTTCCGGAAGGCGATGTCCCCACCGAACTGGTCATCACTGACCTGATCGAAGGAGACGGACCGGAGGCCAAGGCCGGCGACACCGTGTCCACGCACTACGTGGGCGTCGCCTGGTCCACCGGTGAAGAATTCGACGCTTCGTGGGGCCGCGGCGCGCCGCTGGACTTCCGGGTCGGCGTCGGCCAGGTCATCCAGGGCTGGGACCAGGGCCTGCTGGGCATGAAGGTCGGCGGCCGCCGCCGCCTCGAGATCCCGTCCGAGCTGGCCTACGGCTCCCGCGGGGCCGGCGGAGCGATCGGCCCCAACGAGGCCCTGATCTTCGTCGTGGACCTCGTCGCCGTCCGCTAATCCCAGCTCAGGCTGCGGAAGCGCGGTAACAATCGGAAAAGTTCTTCCGGCTGTTGCCGCGCTTTCGTCATTTTCGCCTACCGGCTTTAGTACCCTTGCGGGGTGTCCGCCTCACGTACAGAACGCCTCCTGAACCTGCTCATCGCCCTGCTGAACACCACTTATGGCCTGCGCCGCAGTGAACTGCGCGAGAAGGTCTACCGTGACACCACAGCCAGCGACACGGCGTTTGGCCGCATGTTCGAACGGGACAAGGACGAGCTGCGCCGGTTCGGCTTCGATGTCGAGACCGTGACTGACACGGGCTGGGGCTCCGACGATCCGGCCACGACCCGGTACCGGATCGGCAAGGAATCGAACCGGCTGCCCGATGTCAGCTTTAGTGCCGAGGAGGGAACTGTCCTGATCCTCGCGGCGCAGCTGTGGGAGCACGCCGCCCTGGGATCCGCGGCCGTGGACGCGGTCCGCAAGCTGCAGGCCGCCGGCGGCCTGGCGGACACCGAGCTCCCCGCCGGCGTGCAGCCGCGCATCCGCCCGGCCGGGCAGGCCTTCGAAGACCTGGTCGCCGCCATCCATGCCCAGCACCCGGTCAGCTTCACGTACCTCGCCGGCAGCACCGGCCGGGAAGAGGAACGGTTCGTGGAACCGTGGGGCCTCGGCAGCCGCTTTGGCCAGTGGTATCTGGTGGGCCACGACCGTACCCGCGGAGACAAGCGCTTCTACCGGCTGTCCCGCCTGACCTCCGCCGTGACCGTGCTGGAGAAGGACCACTTCACCGCCCCGGCCGGATTCAACGTCCGCGCCGAACTGGCGGGGCTGCCGGAACTGCCGCCGCAGACCGCCGTCGTCGACGTCGACCGCGGGCGCCTGCACGGGCTCCGCAAACGGGCGCAGGCAGTCCCCGGCACCGGCGGCGCCGGCACAACGCAACCGGCGGCGGACCGTGACCGGCTCGCTGTGCCGTTCCGCGACGCCGAGACGCTGGGCGAGGAGCTGGCCTCCTACGGCCCCCTGGTGGCGGTGGTGTCGCCGCCCGAGCTCGTGGCGGCCGTCCGCCGGCGCCTCGCCGCGGCGGCCGCGTTCACCGCCGCGCCCGTGCCGGCCGTGGCCTTTCCGGAAACCGGACGCGCAGGGCACACCCGCAAAAGCACCTCGGAGGACCAGCTCAAGCGCATGCTGCAGCTTGTCCCCTTCCTGGTCCACAACCAGGGCCTGCACATCAGCGAGGTCGCCGCGAGGTTCGGGATCACCCGCAAAGCCCTCGAGGACGATCTGAGGATCCTGATCTGCTCCGGCCTGCCGGAAGGCTACCCGGACGACCTGCTGGACATCCAGTGGGACGATGACCACGTCTTCATCACCCAGGACCTGGACCTGACCCGGCCGGTGCGGTTCACCGTGGACGAGGCCTGTGCGCTCCTGACCGGGCTGGAGACCCTCAACGGCCTGCCCGAACTCGCCGAGGGCGGCGCCCTCGAATCGGTCACGCTCAAGCTCATGGCCGCCGCGGGGGAGGAGGGGCGCAAGGCAGCCGCGCTGTCCGGCCCCGAGGTGGCGCCCGGCAACACGGCCACCCTGCAGACCGCGCGCGACGCCATCCGTGACGGCGCGCAGCTCCGGCTCGTGTACTTCTCCCCGCAGCGCGACGCCGTGTCCGAACGCGACGTCGACCCCCTGCGGCTCTACTCCCTGGACAACACCTGGTACCTGGAGGCGTACTGCCACTCCGCCCGGGGTCTGCGCAACTTCCGGCTGGACCGGATCGAGGCCCTGGCGCCGAACGGCCGCCCGGCAGAACGAACAGCCGCTCCGGCGGACGGCTTCCCGGTCAAACTGTTCACCCCGAACGACGACGACACGCTCGTCGTCGTCGAACTGGCCCCGCGCGGCACCGGACTGGCCGCCGACTACTACGCCGAGCGGACCGCCGGCCTTCCCGGCGGCGGCCTGCTCGCCGAAATCCGGTTCGGCAGCACCGACTGGCTGCCCATGTTCGTCGCCCAGCACGGGGGCATGGTGCGGATTCTGCAGCCGGCTGCCCTGGCGGACGCATCCCGGCAATGGCTCACCGCCGCCCTGACGCAATACACGCCCGCGCCGGGCGCCCGATAGACTGATCCGTATGCCTTGGTGGTCCTGGATCCTGCTCTGGATAGCGCTGATTGCGCTGTCCCTGTTGTTCTACGGCGTGCTCGGCGTCCGGCTGTTCCGGAAGTTCACCACCACGGCCCGGGAACTGAGCGAAGCCGCGGACCGGTTTTCCCGTATCCCCGCCCCTGCAGTGCCCGGTACGGAGCCCGCAGCGGCCGACGCCGGCACCGCGGACGGTACGGTGCACAGGCTGGCACCCGGCGCCGCTGTTTTTGCCTCTCCTGCACGGATGCGTCATGATTACGACGCATCCAAGTTCGCCCGGCAGGAGGCCCGCCGGCTGCGCCGCATCCGGCGCAGAAAGGACCGGCGGCAGCCGCAGGCGCTGCGCGACATCGAATTCGGTTAGACGTAGGATGTATTCAAACGAAAGGACCTCCTCCCATGAGGCTTGAAGGCTGGCATCTCATCATCATCATCGTCCTGGCACTGGTGCTGTTCGCTGCACCGAAGCTGCCGGGCATGGCCCGCAGCCTGGGCCAGTCGATGCGCATTTTCAAGTCGGAAGTCCGGGAAATGAAGAAGGACGGCACGCCCGAAACGAAGGACGGTTCCGAACCGGTCGAGGGCCGCGTCGTCAACCACCCGCAGACCGGCGCCCCGGAAAGCCGCACGGGTGACGGTACCGACGCGCCGCCGTCGACCCGCGCCTAAGACCGCATGGCAGTAACCATGAGCCGTCGATCGAACCCCGAGGGGAGGATGGCGCTCCTCGACCACCTGAAAGAACTGCGGAACCGGCTCTTCAAGGCGGCCATCGCCGTCGTCGTCGGCACAGTGGTGGGTTTCCTCGTCTACCAGCCGATGCTGTCGGCGCTGATCAAGCCGATCCGCGACCTCAACGGACAAGACGGCCGCCAGGCGACCCTGAACTTCGACGGCGTCGCGAGCTCGTTCGACCTCATGATCCAGGTGTCCGTGTTCCTGGGCGTGATCATCGCCAGCCCCGTCTGGCTCTACCAGCTGTGGGCCTTCATTGTTCCGGGGCTGCACAAGAAGGAACGGCGCCTTGCGTTGTCCTTCGTGGCGGCGGCCGTTCCGCTGTTTATCGGCGGCGTCCTGCTGGCCTGGATGGTGCTGCCGAACGCGGTCCGCGTCCTGACTGAATTCACGCCGTCGGGCGGCTCCAACTTCATCAGCGCCCAGGTGTACCTGTCCTTTGTCCTGCGCCTGCTGCTCGCATTCGGCATCGCGTTCCTGCTCCCTGTGGTCCTGTTCGGGCTGAACCTGGCCGGCCTGATCAAGGGCCAGCAGCTGCTCAAGAGCTGGCGGATCACCGTGTTCCTCGTGTGCCTGTTCGCCGCGATGGCCGCACCCGGAGCCGACGCCATGAGCATGTTCTACCTTGCGGTGCCCATGCTGGCACTGTTCTTCGCCGCAATCGGTCTCTGCCTGCTCAACGACCGCCGGCGCGAGCGGCGCGCTGTCAAGCGCGACGCCGAGACCGAAGCCACAGCGGACGTTGCCACCCCGAGCTCCGAGCTGGAGAATCTCTAGGGTTTCGCGCATTAGGCTGGGAGTATGTCGTCACATCCCGGGCCGGAATCACCGTCCGAACGTTACCGCGCCAGCGTCGAGCGGGCCGCCGAAGCCAAGACCCATCTGGGCGGCTTCATCCGCTCCCTGGAATTTGAACTCGATGATTTCCAACGCGAGGCGTGCCTGTCCCTGCAGGCCGGCCGTGGCGTGCTCGTGGCCGCCCCGACCGGGGCGGGGAAGACGATCGTGGGGGAGTTCGCCATCTATCTGGCCCTCCAGCGCGGACTCAAGGCGTTCTACACCACCCCGATCAAGGCCCTGAGCAACCAGAAATACGCCGAACTCGCGGCCAAGTACGGTGCGGCGCAGGTGGGTCTCCTCACCGGTGATACGAGCATCAACGGCGACGCGCCCGTGGTGGTCATGACCACCGAAGTCCTCCGGAACATGCTTTACGCAGACTCGGACACCCTGGATGACCTGGGTTTCGTGGTCATGGATGAGGTGCACTACCTCGCCGACCGCTTCCGCGGGGCCGTCTGGGAGGAAGTAATCATCCACCTGCCTAGCGAAGTCCAGGTGGCCTCGCTCAGTGCCACGGTCTCCAACGCCGAGGAATTCGGTGCCTGGCTGGACACGGTCCGCGGCCAGACCGACGTCATCGTCTCCGAGCACCGCCCGGTGCCGCTGTGGCAGCACGTCATGGTGGGCCGGAAGATCGTGGACCTCTTTGCCGGCGACACCAGCTTTGATGAAATCGCCCCGGCCGGCGAGGCTGCTGAGGCAGCGGCGGCCGCAACCGCGGAGACCACCGCCCGCGCCGCCGCCGTCACGGAACGGGCAGGCTTCGAGGTCAACCCCGAGCTGCTGTCCATGGCACGGGCCGAAAGCCAGATGAACTTCCGCGGCCGTTTCGGCCACGGCGGCCGCAGCCAGCGCCGGAACCAGCGCGGTCAGCGGGACGAACAGCCCGCCGGGCAGCGCAGCCCGGTGCGGAAGGCCAGCCGGCCGCAGGTCATCGCCAGCCTGGACCGGCAGGACCTCCTGCCGGCCATCACGTTTATCTTCTCGCGGGCGGGCTGTGACGCCGCCGTGGCCCAGTGCGTGTCCGCCGGTCTCTGGCTGACCAACGAACGCGAGCAGCAGCTCATCGCCCGGCGCGTGGACGAGGCCGCCCAGGACATCCCCTCCGACGACCTCGATGTACTCGGCTTCTGGAGCTGGCGGGACGGCCTGCTCCGTGGACTCGCCGCCCACCACGCCGGCATGCTCCCCACGTTCAAGGAAGTCGTGGAGAAGCTGTTCGCCGACGGCCTGGTCAAGGCCGTCTTCGCGACCGAAACGCTTGCGCTGGGCGTGAACATGCCGGCCCGCTGCGTCGTGCTCGAGAAGCTGGACAAGTTCAACGGCGAGGCGCACGTGAACATCACGGCCGGCGAGTACACCCAGCTGACGGGCCGCGCCGGCCGCCGCGGCATTGATGTCGAGGGCCACGCCGTGGTGTTGTGGCAGCCGGGCACCGATCCGGCCGCCGTCGCCGGCCTCGCCTCGCGCCGGACATACCCGCTCAATTCAAGCTTCCGGCCCACCTACAACATGTCCATCAACCTCCTGGCGCAGTTCGGCCGGCCCCGGGCCCGCGAAATCCTCGAGTCGTCCTTCGCGCAGTTCCAGGCGGACCGTTCGGTGGTCGGGCTGGCACGGCAGGTCAGGAGCCGGGAGGAATCACTGGCCGGGTTCAGCAAGGCCATGACGTGCCACCTGGGGGACTTCACCGACTACGCCCGGCTGCGGCGCGCCCTTGCTGACGCCGAGAAGACAGCTTCCCGGGGCAGTTCGCGGGCCAGGAGATCCCTCACCGAGGACTCCCTGAGCCGGCTCCTTCCCGGCGATGTGGTCGATGTCCCGGCCGGCAAGTCACCGGGCCTCGCGGTGGTGCTCAGCTCCGACCACGAATCCCGGGAGCCGCGCCCGGCGGTGATGACACTGGACAACCAGCTCCGCAGGATCGGCCTGCACGACGTCGAGGGTCCGCTGTCGCCGATCACCCGGATCAGGATTCCCAAGTCGTTCAACGCCAAGGTCCCCAAGTCCCGCCGGGATCTGGCGTCCTCGGTCCGTAACGCCATCCGCGAAAACCGGCCGCCGGCACCGCCGCGCCGCGACGACGACTTCGGCAGGTCCGCGGCCGCACCTAACCAGGAGAAGCGGATCGCCGAGCTGCGCCGGGAGCTCCGCGCACACCCGTGCCACGGATGCAGCGAACGAGAGGACCATGCCCGCTGGTCCGAGCGCTGGTGGAAACTCCGCCAGGAAACCGACGGGCTCATCCGGCAGATCCAGGGCCGGACCAACACCATCGCCAAGACGTTCGACCGGGTCTGCGGCGTCCTGACCAGCTACGGCTATCTCGAGACCTCCGACGCCGGCGCGTTGACCATCAGCCCGGACGGCCAGCGGCTGCGGCGGATCTACGGCGAAAAGGACCTGCTGATCTCGCAGTCGCTGCGGATGGGCGCCTTTAACGACCTCGACGCCGCCGAGATCGCCGCCCTGGCCAGCGTGCTGGTCTACCAGGCCAAGCGGGAAGACCGCGGCCTGCGCCCCAAGATGCCGAGCATCTCGCTGGAATCCGCGGTGGACACCGTGGTGCGTGAGTGGTCCGCCCTCGAAGACGTGGAGGAAGCCAACAAGCTACCCCTGACCGGCGAACCTGAGCTGGGGCTGGTCTGGCCGATCTTCAAGTGGGCCAAGGGCCGGCACCTGCAGGATGTCCTGAGCGGCACGGACCTCGCCGCCGGCGACTTTGTCCGCTGGGTCAAACAGGTCATCGACCTGCTGGACCAGCTCGCCGACATCCCCACGCTTGACCCCCGGATTGCGCGGCTGTGCGCGGAGGCCATCAAACTCGTCAAACGCGGCGTCGTCGCCTATTCGTCGGTGGCCTAAGCGCTGCCGGGCTGCCACGGCCCGCCGCACCCTGGCCCGTCTTCGGGCCTTCCCAAACTGCCGGCCCCGGGCCGGCCACCCGTTACAAGGAGTTCCCGCCCCATGACCGCTTCACCTGCCGCACCCCGTAACGTCACGCTGTACCGCAACGGTTCCGTCTACACTGCCGCCGATCCGTTTGCCACCGCCATGCTGGTCGACGGCGACACGGTCGCCTGGGTCGGGTCCGAGCAGGCCGCCACCTCCATCGCTGACGCGTCCATGACGGTGATCGACCTGCAGGGCGCGCTGCTGGCCCCCGGCTTCGTCGATTCGCACGTCCACCTGACCGAAACCGGGATCGCCCTGGATTCGCTGCAGCTGGCGGGCGTGCGCTCGGCCGCTGAACTACTCGACGCCGTCGCTGCTTCCAGCGGACCGGCATCCGGTGCGGGAGGAACCGTGCTGGGGCACGGCTGGGACGAGACCGCCTGGGCGGATCCCACCCTCCCGACGCGGGACGAAATCGATCGCGCAGCCGGCGGCCGCCCCGTCTACCTGTCCCGGGTGGATGCCCACTCGGCCCTGGTCTCGGGCTCCTTGGCGGCAAAAGCGGGATTGAAAGGCCTGGACGGCTACGGCACGGGCAGCCAGGTCAAACGCAGCGCGCACACCGCCGCCCGGCTCGCGGCCCGCCGGCTGCCGGCCGACATCCTGCGCGGCTACCAGCAGCGGGCCCTCGCCGAAGCGGCCGCCAACGGCTACGTTGCCCTCGCCGAAATGGCGGCGCCGCACATCGGCAGCGTCGAGGACCTGCAGCTCGCGGCGGCCTGGAACGACACCGGAACGGACGGCGCCAAAGTCCCGGAGGTCCTGCCGTACTGGGGTGAACTCGCCACCTCCACGGAGCATGCCCGGTCCCTCCTGGACGGACTCGGCGTCCCGGTGCTGGGCCTGGCCGGCGACCTCACCCTGGACGGATCCATCGGTTCACGCACCGCGTCCCTCCGCGCCGACTACACCGACGCGCCGGGGGAGCGCGGCAGCCTGTACATCTCAGTCGCCGACGCGGCCGCCCACCTTGCGGCGTGCTCGCTCCTGGGGATCCAGGCCGGCTTCCATGTGATCGGAGACGCCGGCCTGGACGCCGCCCTTGACGCGCTCGACCTCGCCGCGGCCGAGGTAGGGGAACAGCGCGTCCGGGCAGCCGGGCACCGCTTCGAGCACGTGGAACTGGCAGACCCCGACGCGATCAGCCGGCTGGCACGCTATTCCGTCACCGTCAGCGCCCAGCCCGTCTTCGACGCCCTGTGGGGCGGCGGCAGCAGCCTGTACCAGCAGCGCCTCGGCGACCGCCGCCAGGGCATGAACCCGTTCGCCAGCTTCTACGCCGCCGGGGTGCCGATCTGCTTCGGCAGCGACAGCCCGGTCACGCCGCTGCGGCCGTGGTCGAGCGTGCGTGCCTGTCTGGAGCACACCAGTCCGGCCGAGCAGATCTCCGCCCGCGCCGCCTTCCTCGGCCACACCCGGGCCGGCTGGCGGGCAGCCCGCTACCGGAACCCCATAGCCGGCCAGCTCGTCCCCGGCGCGCCGGCCACCTTCGCGGTCTGGGAAGTCGAAGAGCTCATGGTCCAGGTGGCCGACGGCCGGGTGCAGTCCTGGAGCACAGACCCGCGGGCCCGCACACCGCTGCTGCCCGCCCTGGACACCGGCACCGATCCGGTCTGCCTCCAGACCGTGCGGGACGGCCGGGAACTGTACACAAACGGTGCGCTCGGCGCCTGATCCCGCCGTCGTCGCCCCGCCCTCCGGGCCGAAAACCTTGCTGCCCGGAACCCTGCCTTGAACTGCGGCGATGAACAAAACGGCAGGTCACGGGTCGGTTGACAGATCAGGGTGCCCCCGTAGCATTGAGGGTCAACGGAGTGTTGCTTACGGTGGGCGCTCCGGGAGTCCCCGGTTCATTCCAGGTTGCCGCACCCGCGGGAGCTTGCTTGGTCGTGGCCGCGGGCACCCCGAGGGGGCGGGTCTACTTCGCAGCAGAAAACTGTTCCGGTGCCGCAATTCGCGGTCTGCCGGAACTGGCCCGAAGCGGGTGGACCTGCCCGGGGGAGGTCATGAGGCCTTTCAATCGCGTGCGACTGCCTATAATGGGGAGTTGCGCCGGACATCGATGATGATTCTCTGCCGGCGCGCCGACCGCTCCCTTCAAGGAAAGGCCTCGCTGTGCGTGTCCTCACCATCATCCCCACCTATAACGAGCTGGAATCGTTGCCCAAGACCCTCGGCCGCCTGCGCACAGCCGTGCCGGCGTCGGACGTGCTTGTTGTCGACGACAACAGCCCTGACGGCACCGGGCAGCTGGCGGACCGCATGGCGGCCGAAGACAGCCAGGTCCACGTCCTGCACCGCGCCGGCAAGGCCGGTCTCGGTGCAGCATACATCGCCGGCTTCAAGTGGGGCCTGGAGGCCGGTTACGACATCCTTGTGGAGATGGACGCCGACGGCTCGCACCAGCCCGAGCAGCTGCCGCAGCTGATCGAGGCCGTGGAGCAGGGCGCGGATCTGGCCATGGGGTCGCGCTGGGTTCCCGGCGGCCGCGTGGTCAACTGGCCCCTGTACCGGCAGGCGATCAGCCGGGTCGGCAGCACCTACGCCCGGATCATGCTCGGCGTGAAGATCAAGGACGTCACCGGCGGGTTCCGCGCGTTCCGCCGGACCACCCTGGAAAAGCTGAACCTCGATGCCGTGGACTCGGTCGGCTACGGCTTCCAGGTGGACCTGGCCTGGCGGGTGGCCAAGCTCGGCCTGACGATCGTGGAGCGTCCCATCACGTTCGTGGAGCGTGAGCTTGGCGCATCGAAGATGAGCGGCAACATCGTGGTTGAAGCCATGATCAACGTCACCAAGTGGGGCCTGACCGCGCGCTGGAACAAGCTGCGCGGCAAGCAGGACGCCTAGGGCACGGTCATCCGGGGCCCGGACGGCTCAGCCGAATGACGGCAGAAGCGAGGGACTCCACCATCTGGTGGGGTCCCTCGCTCCGTCCAGCTCCTGTGCGCGGCGTGTGGCGCCGGCACAGAAAAGGCCGGGCCCGCATCCGTGGATGATGCGGGCCCGGCCTTTGTGCAGGGGGTGCGTCGGACGGCTAGGCCGAACGCCGTTCGCCCCGGCGTTCGCGCAGAATCGTCAGGCGGTCCTCGAGGATCTGCTCAAGCTCGGGAAGAGTGCGACGCTCCAGCAGCATGTCCCAGTGCGTGCGCACTGCCTTCTCGTTGCTGTTGACGGGGCGTTCTCCGTCCACCAGCAAGGCCTCTTTGCCAGTCTTCGAAACCCAGACCGGGGGGATTTCTGCTTCCGAGGAGAACGTCACGAACACCTGCTCGCCGTCCTCGCAACGGTATTCAACCCGCTGGCGCGGAGCCGGTTCGACGCCGGATTCGGTCTCCATGCTCTGTGCGCCAAGGCGCATACCCCGCAGGCTGCGATCGCTCATCTTCTCTCCCTCTATTCGGTTCGCAGGGTCTAGCCCTGCGTTATCCGGGGACCGTCAGGCGCCGGACTTCTGGTTGCACCGCGCTGCCCGGAACTGCCCGTTCAGGCAGGCCGCGTGACAGTCACCAGTGGTCAAAAACTGCTTGGAACGTCACTGGAATCAACGCTGTGCGAAGTGTTTTTGTTCCGGACGGCCGAACCGGCCGGACAAATATTCAAGTATACGGCAGTGGTACATATGCGGTAAAGCGAGTAGCCGGGCTGCCCGGACTGCGTAACCGGTACCGTGGGTTCCCGGACCGCCCCGGCGCCAGAGTTGAGCCGTCCGGGGCGGCTTTGCGGCGCCGGGCCGGAGAAAACGAACCTGCAAGGGGTGTTTTCGTGTCAGAGTGCCCCCGGTCGGATCGACCTCCCGGGCCAGTCCTCCTAAACCGCGCCTCCTAGGCGGTCAGCGCCATCCGGGTTTGGCCGCGGCGCAGCGCCCGGCGCCGGCGACGGTGCCGCTTCCGCGTGCGTGCCGGCCCCGAGGACACCGCCGATTCCCTTGAGGGCCTCGCCGACCTCGCTGGGAATGATCCACAGCTTGTTGGAGGTCCCTTCGGCGATCTTCGGCAGGGTCTGGAGGTACTGGTACGCCAGCAGCTTCGGATCCGGGTTGCCCTTGTGGATCGCGTCGAAGACCTTTTGGATGGCTTGCGCCTCGCCGTCGGCCCTCAGAATGGCGGCCTTCGCGTCACCCTCGGCCTTCAGGATGGAGGACTGGCGCTGGCCTTCGGCGGTCAGGATGGCGGACTGCTTGGTGCCCTCGGCGGTCAGAATGGCCGCACGGCGGTCCCGCTCGGCGCGCATCTGCTTCTCCATGGAATCCTGGATCGAGTGGGGCGGGTCGATCGCCTTAAGCTCCACCCGGGACACGCGGATGCCCCACCGTCCCGTCGCTTCGTCGAGGACGCCGCGGAGCTGGCCGTTGATCTGGTCGCGCGAGGTCAGCGCTTCTTCGAGGTTGAGTCCGCCGACGACGTTGCGGAGCGTCGTGGTGGTGAGCTGCTCCACGGCCTGGATGTAGTTTGCGATCTCGTAGGTGGCGGCGCGGGCATCGGTGACCTGGAAATAGACCACCGTGTCAATGGAGACCACCAGGTTGTCCTCGGTGATGACCGGCTGCGGCGGGAACGACACCACCTGCTCGCGCAGGTCCAGCAGCGGCAGAAGCCTGTCCACGAAGGGAATGAGCAGGGTGAGGCCGGGGTTCAGGGTGCGTTGGTATTTGCCCAGACGTTCAACGACGCCGGCCCGGGCCTGCGGGATGATCCGGACAGACCGGACCAGCACAATAATTACGAACGCAATCAGTACCAGCAGCACAATTGCGATTGCGATATCCATACATCACCTATTCCCCAGTTGTTTGATTGTGGTCTCGTTCTGGCAGCTTCGCGGCGGTGCGGCCTGCCGGCCTGCACGGGCAGGAAATCCTACGGCTTACTGGATGGCCGATTCCGGCTGCGCGGCCACGATCGCCGTGGCGCCCTCGATGGCGCTGACCACAGCCTGCTGGCCGGGCGCGAGCACCCCCGATTCGGACCGGGCGCTCCAGACGTCCCCGCCAATCTTGACGAGGCCGCCGCTTTCGCTCACTGCCTCCATGACCAGGGCGGATTCACCGATGAGCCGTTCGATGTTGGTGCGCTGGTCCGCCGGGCCCTTGTGCAGGTGTTTGAGGGCCACGGGGCGGACGAAGCCGATCATGAGCAGCGACACGACGCAGAAGGCGATGATCTGCAGCCACAGATCCGCGCCGGCGAAGTCGGCGATGAGTCCGGCGAGGGCGCCGCCGCCGAGCATGATGAAGAACAGGTCCAGCGTGAGCATCTCGACCACGGCAAACAGCAGGAACAGGGTGAGCCACAGCGCCCACCAGTTCTCGGCCAGCCATTCGGACATCGTTTCCCCCTTGAGTTCCGGGAGCCGACGGCGCAGCTCCCCAGTAACTGTCTTTCCATCCTAAGCGGATGGGCGGGGAGTGGTACCGGGCGCCGGGAATTGGTGGACAACGTGGCCAAGTCGTTACGCGCCGGGGCGGTTTGCGCGGCCCGCGGCGGTCGGGAATGCAGTCCGGCGCGGGCTGACGACTCAGTGGATCGGTGTGAAGGCGCTGATCCTGAAGCGCGCGGAGACGGGCGTCCGCGGCGGCAGCCCCGCTTCGAGAGCGGCCAGCGCGGCGAGGTCCAGGTGGTGCCCGGCCGGCCCCATGAGGGCAAGGTTGGCGACGTCGCGCGGGCTCAGTGACAGCTCCACGTCCAGGTCGCTTGCCGCGACCGGCGTGAAGTGTTGCTGCAAGGAGGCCGCGAGCCGCTCGTCCTTCGCGGGCTCGATCCCGAGCATGCCGGCCCGGCGGGCGATCTCCGCGAGGTGCCCGGGCCGTGGCGTGACCACCACCAGGCGGCCACCGGTGCGCAGGACCCTGGCGAACTCTGTTGCGTTGCGGGGCGCGAAGACCACCGTGACGACGTCCACCGCGCTGTCCGGCACCGGCAGCGGCTGCCAGACATCCCCGACGACGTTCAGGGCCTCCGGGTTCATCCTGGCGGCCCGGCGCAGGGCGAACTTGGAGATGTCCAGGCCGAGCGCCGCCACCGGCGCACGGTCCCGGGAAACGGATTGTTCTGGGCCGGGGTTCCGGGCTGCCCGGTCCCGGGCAGCCCAATCCAGCAGGGTCCGGAGGTAATGGCCAGTACCTGTGCCGGCGTCGAGCACCGCTGGCCGGGCGGCCGGGGTCAGAGCCGGCGCGGCCAGGCCGGCCACAGCTTCGGCGAGGGGGCGGTAGTGCCCGGCGGACAGGAAATCGAAGCGCGCGGCGACCATGTCTGCTGAATCCGCCTCGAACACTGTCCCTTTGCCCACCAGGAAGTTGAAGTAGCCCTGCTTGGCCGCATCGAAGCTGTGGCCCGTGCCGCACACGAGGTTCCTTGTGCCGCCGTCGCCGTACCGGAGGTTGCCCCGGCACACCGGGCACAGCAGGGGAAAGGCGGGAACGGGAGGCATACCTTCATCCTAGACGCGGATCCAGAGGCGCTCTGGAGACCCGGAGCCGCCCGCCCGCCGCGGCGCACCGTGACCGCGTGAGGTATTTCACAGCCGGGGCGGCACGGGCTAGGCTCGCACACGTGAAATCCGAACATCTCCCGCTGCTCAATTCCGTTTCCGTCCCCGCCGTGCACCCGGACGGCACCCGCGCCGTCGTGTCCGTGACCCGACCGGACTTCGACGCCGACTCCTACGTGGGCCAGTTGTGGAGCATTCCCCTTGACCCGCACGGGCCGGACCAGCGGCCGCGCCGCCTCACCCGCGGTTTCCGCGATACGGCGCCGGAGTTTTCGCCGGACGGCCGCACACTGGCCTTCCTGCGGTCGGCCGCCGGCGGAAAGCCCCAGCTCCACGTCGTGGAGGCCGACGGCGGCGAACCGCAGCCGCTCACGGCAGCGCCGCTGGGGGTCGGCTCCTTTGCCTGGTCGCCGGATTCGGCGCGCATCGTCTTCACGTCCCGGACCCCGGCGGAGGGCCGCTACGGCAGCATCGACGGCGTCGGTGCCGGCAGCGAGGACGCCCGCCTGATCACCGATTTCCAGTACCGGATGAACGGACTGGGCTACACCGCCGACAAGCCCCTGCAGCTGTTCGTCCTCGAGGTCCCCGCACTGGACGCCGAGCCGAAGGTCGCCCCCGCCGGGCGCGCCGCGAAAGCCCTCGGCGCTGCCGCCGATCCCAAAGGCACCGCCGCCGCCATGCTCCCGGCCGCCACACAGCTCACCAGCGGGCCGGCCGACCACGACGGCGCCAGCTTCAGCGGTGACGGCGGCACCATCTATTTCACCGCTGCCCTGCACGAAGGCCGCGACGCCGACCTCGTCAGCGGGATCTATGCGGTCCCGGCCGCCGGCGGAGATCCGCAGCCCGTCACGCCGGCGAATGCCGGTCGGCAAAGCGTCACGGCCGTGCGCCAGTCCGCCGACGGGCAGTGGCTGTTCTTCCTTGCCCAGCAGCTGGGGCCGTCAGGCAAGGACTTCGTGGCCCGGAACACCGCCCTGTTTGCCATGCCGGCCGCCGGCGGGACCGCGACGGCGCTCAGCGACGCCGAGACCATGGACCTCTCTGCCAGCAGCCGGATCCAGCTGCGCGGCGCCGCGGCCGCCCTGGTGCTCAACAATGCGCGCGGAACGGTGGAGCTTCACGAGTTCGGCGCGGACGGCAGCCACACCGTGCTCCTGGACGGCAACCGCGTGGTGACCGGCGCCGCCGCCGGCGGCGGCGCGCTCGTGGTCAGTTTCAGCGACCCCTCGACCGCCGGTGATGTCGCTGTCGTGGACGCCGGACAGCCCAGGCGTCTGACTGACTTCTCCGAACCGCTGCGCCGCCTGGCCGGGATCATCGAGCCGCAGGAGCTGACGCTGCCGTCTTCCGACGGCTACCCGGTCCATGGCTGGCTTGTGAAGCCGGAGGGTCCCGGGCCGCACCCGGTCCTGCTGAACATCCACGGCGGCCCGTTTGCCCAGTTCAGCGTGGCATTGTTCGACGAAGCCCAGGTCTACGCCGGGGCCGGCTACGCCGTGCTCATGTGTAATCCGCGGGGTTCGGCCGGCTACGGCCAGGCGCACGGACGGTCGATCAAGGAGCGGATGGGCAGCGTGGACATGCAGGACGTCCTGGCATTCCTGGACGGGGCCGTGGAGAAATTCGAGGACCTGGACGCCGGGAACGTCGGCATCATGGGCGGTTCCTACGGCGGCTACCTCACCGCCTGGACCATCAGCCATGACCACCGGTTCCGGGCCGCCATCGTTGAACGCGGTTTCCTGGATCCGGTCAGCTTCATCGGGTCCTCGGATATCGGCTGGTTCTTCGGTGGCGAATACACGGGCCGGTCGGCGGAGCAGATGGCGGCCCAGAGTCCCATGGCCCGCGTGGACCAGGTCCGGACGCCCTCGCTGGTGATCCACAGCGAGGATGACCTCCGGTGCCCCGTGGAGCAGGGCCAGCGGTACTTCACCGCCCTCAAACAGTCCGGGGTCGAGACCGGGTTCCTGGTCTTCCCGGGGGAGAACCACGAACTCTCGCGCTCCGGCACCCCGCATCACCGCAGGCAGCGGTTCGACGAGATCCTCCGGTGGTGGGCGCGTTACCTGCCCTCAGCCGGGAATCCGGCGCCGCAGTCCCAGCAGCAGGCCTAAGAGCCGTCCACCGGGCCCGGCAGGAATCCCAGTTCCTGCCGGGCCCGGGTGATGTCGGGCTGGGCCCAGCGGGCCGAATACTCCGCGTTGCTGCTGAGGGAGCGCAGCTCGGCCCGGTCGAGGTAAAGGATGCCGTGCACGTGGTCGGCCTCATGCTGGACGATGCGTGCCTGCCATCCGGTGAAGGTCCGCTGCAACTGCGTTCCGTCCGGTGCCGTGAAGTCGAGCTGCACGGTCTCCGGCCGCAGCACCGCGGCCTGCAGGCCTCCCACGGACAGGCAGCCTTCGTAGAAGGCCACGGCCGTGGTGCCTACCGGCTGGTAGCGCGGGTTCAGCATAGCGAAGAACGGCAGCGGCTCGCGGCCGCGAACGGACGCCACGTCGGGGTCGACGGGGAACTGGTCTTCCAGCACGGCGATCTGCAGCGGAATCCCCAGCTGCGGTGCCGCCAGCCCGACGCCCGGGGCTTTGTGCATGACGCTGCGCATGAGGTCGATAAGGTGGCCGAGCTCGGTGTCGGTCAACTGGCCGTCATAGGGTGCGGCCACGTGCCGCAGCACCGGGTGGCCCGCCTGGACAATGTGCGGAAGGATGCCCGCGCCCAGAATTTGCTGGACGGTCTCGGAAATCCGGGCGGCGCTGTAGTCTGTGGGCCTCGCATCAAAGGACATGCCCTCAGACTACTGGCGGCCGCAGGCGGTTGTAACAAAATCGTAGATACGAGCCCGAAGTTTGTCGCCGGCGTCGATCTTCAGAACACCCTCACGGCCTGCCACGCTGACCCGCAGGGGCAAGAGCGTGCCCACCTTGTCCTCGGCCACGGAGTGCGGATCGCAACGGGCGGGCCGGATGCTGAGCGGGAGTCCCACCGCCGGTCCGCCGGGCCGGAGCGTCAGCATCCGGGGCCACGGCGCGGCCGGTGACTGCGCCAGCAGCGTGGTTTCATCAATGCGCTGTATCACCAGTTCGCCGGGAGCCGCTCCGCCGGCGGTGTCCGTCCCGGCACTGGTCGGCGTGATCAGCAGGCGGACGACGGCGGTGCGCCCGTCCGGGGACGCCTCGAGGTTCGGATCGAGCATGATGGTGGCGACGGCGGCGGCCTCCTTGCGCAGGCACAGCTCGGCGTTGTTCCGCGCCAGGACGCCGAACGGGTCAGCGGCTGCGGCTGCAGCGACCGTCGGCGCCGGCGTTGGCGATTGTGGTCCGGGCACGGTGCCGGCAGGCGTCGACAGCCGCAGCGACACGTGTGCCGATGCAGCCGGAGCGCCACTTTGGTCCGACGGTGAGACCGGGGCGGAGGCTGCCGCGGGGGTGGCGCAGTCCGGTGCAGGGA
Source organism: Arthrobacter sp. PM3 (assembly GCF_003352915.1). NCBI lineage: Bacteria > Bacillati > Actinomycetota > Actinomycetes > Micrococcales > Micrococcaceae > Arthrobacter > Arthrobacter sp. PM3. The sequence continues at coordinate 3,778,109 of NZ_CP022314.1, forward strand.
GCGGCGCAGGCAGGCTCTTCGTCTGCCCGGGCGGAAGCTGGATCCCGCCGGGCTGGGCCGGCCAGGTGATCGGGCCGGAGAAGAGCGGGCTGTTCAGCTCGGCACCGAGGACCGTCAGGATTCCGCCGGTGGTGTTGGTGAGCTGTATCTCGATGATCTGCTTGCTGTAGTTGTCGCGGAACTGGCTGATTTCCGCGGTCACGGGCCCGGCGGCTGTCGCCGCCTTCGCCGCTGCGGGAGTCGCCGGTGCAGTGCCGGCTTTCCCGCTGCCCGTACCGGAGCTGCAGGCTCCCGTCACGCCAACCACCCACACGGCAACCGCAACCCGCCACAGGGTTCGGTGCCGGCGCAGTGCGGGGACGCCGTCCATGCGCACAGTCTATTCCTGCGACAGCTCGTGATCCGCCTGCCCGTGCAGGATGCGTCAGTGCATGGTGAAGCGGCGCGCAATCAAGGAGTTCAGCGCAGGGACGGCCGCCACGCCCCCGATGGCACAGTTGCGCGCCGCCAGGAGCCGGTCCGGGAGGGGCCGGCCCAGGGCCATGTTGATTTCCGCCTGTCGGGCGGCCTTGGCCGCGGCCCGCAGCCGGGCCAGCTCAAAATCCCGCAGCCGGCGCGCTATGTCCTGCCCGTCCCGCGCCGCCGTCACAAGCGGGGCCAGGGCGGCGGCATCCAGCCAGCCCAGGTTCATGCCTTGTCCGCCGATGGGGCTGACCTCATGGGCGGCATCCCCGATCAGCACTGTCCGGCCGGACACCATCCGGCGCGCCAGGCGGGTGCGGACGCCGAAGCTGCTGAGCATGCTGTTGCTTCCCTCATCCACCTCGTGCCCCGTCCGCTCGCGCACGCAGTGGGCCAACCAGCGGGGGTCGGGACTGCGGCCGCCGGCTTGCACGTCACGGGCTGCAGGATCGCCGGGACCCAGCCGGACCACCCAGCGGCGCAGCCGTCCCGGCAGGGGGAACGATTCCACGATGCCTGCGCCTGCCAGGAACAGGGCAGCGTCAGGACCAAACCCCGTTCCGTCCGCAAAGTCACCCATGAGGTATCTGTCCGGGTAGTCCTTGCCGCGGACGCCAACGCCCTGCAGACCGCGCACCCCGGACCGCACCCCGTCGGCAGCGATGACCAGCGGCGCCGAATACCGGGCCGGTCCGTGCGGACCGGCCGCCTCCACGGAAACCCGGGCGTCGTCGCCGCAGAGCCCGGTGACGCGCACGCCGCGGTGCAGGGCGCCGCCGTCGAGCTCATTGACGCGCTGTTCCAGCAGCACCTCGGTGCGGGCCTGGGGCAGGGACAGCACGAACGGAAAGCGCTCCGACACACCGTCGAAGGACATGGTGGCGAGCGTCTTTCCCCGGGCCACGGCGACTCCGCGGCGGATCCGGACGCCCTCGGCCACGAGGGCGTCCGCAGCGCCGGCCCGGGCCAGGGCGGCGAGCGACGGCGGATGGATGCCGATGGCACGTGAATGAGGTTCCGGCCCACGTCGCTGTTCGAGCACCTGCACCTCCAGCCCCTCCTGCAGCAGGAGCGCGGCCGTGAACAGACCCACCGGGCCCGCGCCGATGATCAGCACGTCAGCCACGGTCAGCGGGTCCCCGCGGCCGGCCGGCGGCAGCGTCCAGGCGCAGCACGTTCCGGAACGGTGCCCGGCGGGCCACCGTCCAGCCCGGGGGAGCGGCGGCGGCCAGCTCCGTGGCGGTGTAGCTGCGCCGGATTGAGGTCAGCCCGTCCTGCCGGATGTAGGAGCCCGTGAACACCCAGGACACGGCGAAGAAGAGCGCATAGGCGGCGGGGCTGCGGCGCAGGTCGTTGTGGATCACCCTGCCCCGGGACAACGTGGCCGACTCGGCGAGAAACGCCGGAAGCCCGTCAAGGTGATGCAGCACGTGGTTGGACACCACGAGGTCGTACCGCCGGCCTTCGCCGACCAGGTCCGCCGCCGTCGCCTGACGGAAGGTGACGCCGGAACCGGCGTGCCGGCTCCGGGCGAAAAGGCTCGCCCGGGGGTCCGGGTCGATCGCCGTGACGTCCAGGAGCAGACCGTCCCGGGCGGCCCAGCGCGCCAGCAGCACCGGAACGTCGCCTCCGCCGCACCCGATGTCCAGCAGTTCGGTGCGAAGGTCCGCGCTCAACCGCGGCCGCACGTGTTCCCGGTAGAGGCCGTGCCAGCCGGCGAGCGCCCGGTTGATGAGCGCGAACTGCGCGTAGGTGCGCTCCAGGCGGCCCGGATCACAGCCGGGCAGGTCCATCTCCTCGACGGCGTCGGCCGCCCGCTGCCGTAGTAGTGTTGCCCGCAACAGAGCCGCCCGCAACACGCCCGCGCTCAGGCCTGTGCCGCGACGGGTTGCTCTGCCGGCTTGCCGGCAAGCGCGCCGGGCGTCGCGGCTGCCGCCCCGGCAGGCCGCGGGGCTGCCAGCCGGGTGAACAACGCCGTCTCCACCGTCAGGCCCGGCCCGAAGGCCATGGAGCAGATCCGTTCCTCTCCTGGTCGGACAGCAGCGTCCGCGCCGTCAGGTCCCCCGGGGGCGGCCGGCAGGTCGAGGATGTGCCTGATGACGAACAGGACGGTGGCGCTGCTCATGTTGCCGAAGTTGCGGAGAGTTTCGCGGGCCGGGATGAGCTGTTCGTCGCTGAGTTCCAGCCTGCTCTGGACCTTGTCCAGGATGCTCCGTCCGCCGGGATGGATCGCCCAGTGCCGGATGTCCCGGTACGGGAGGCCGTGCAGCGAACTGTCGCGGGACAGGAGGGGGTCGAGGGCACCGATGATGTGGTCGTCGATGATGTGCGGGACATAGTTGCCCAGCACCATCTCAAAGCCTTCGTCACCGATGTTCCAGGCCATGGATTCCTCCCCGACCGGGGTGAGGACGGTTTCGAAGTGGTCCAGTTGCAGCAGGGCGGGTTCGCCCGGGATGTCCCGGGCCGTGATGACTGCCGCGGCGGCGCCGTCGGCGAACAGCGCCGAGCCCATGATGGTGTCCGGGTCGTTGGAGGTCCGGACGTGGAGCGAGCACAGTTCGGCGCAGACCACCAGCACCACGGCGCCGGGATCGGCCTCGCAGAAGGACTTGGCTGCCCGCAATGCCGGGAACGCGGCGTAGCAGCCCATGAAGCCCAGGTGGTAGCGCTGGACGGCAGGGTTCAGGCCGAGGGCGCGGACAATCTTGTAGTCCGGGCCGGGATTGAAGAACCCGGTGCAGGAAACGGTGATTAGGTGGGTTACGTCCAGGGGATCGATTCCCTGACAGGCGTCCAGGGCGTTTTGGGCAGCCTCAATGAAGAGCTTGGTGGCTTCTGTGGCGAAGATGTCGTTCCGGACCTTGGTACTGGGGCTGAGCAGCAGTCCCGTGGCCGGATCGAAAAACTGGGGGTCCTGTGCCCGGCTGTCCGTGGTGAGTTCCTGCACCGCCGTGTGCCGGGTGTCGATGGCCGCGGAGTCGAAGCACGTGTTGACGAGCCGGGATCCGAGCCTCGTCAGGCCCGGCTGGGCGGCGAACACTGCCCTGGCCTCGGGCTGGACCAGAATGGTCGGCGGGACTGCAGTTTCCAGAGACCTCAGGTAGACCGTCATGGTTCATTCTCAGCGAGCATGCTGTCAAAGACAATGGACCGGCCCGAGAATCCCTGGCCCCGGCCGCGCTGGACAACACCGTCGCGGCGTAGCACGATCGCACATGTGACCAGCATTCCCGCCCCCAGTCCGCAGCCAAGGGACGTCCAGCGTCTGCGGGACCTTGCGCGGCTGCGCCGGGTCCGAGACCGGATGGACAGGGAGTATGCGCAGCCGCTGGACGTCGAAGCCCTTGCCCGTGACGCGCACATGTCAGCCGGGCATCTCAGCCGCGAGTTCCGCCTGGCCTACGGCGAGTCTCCGTACAGCTACCTCATGACGCGGCGGATTGAGCGGGCAATGGCGCTGCTGCGCCGCGGTGACATCAGCGTCACCGAGGCCTGTTTCGCCGTCGGCTGTTCCTCGCTGGGCACCTTCAGCACCCGCTTCACCGAGCTGGTCGGCGTGCCGCCGAGCGTCTACCGGCGGGAGGCGGCGCGCGCTCCCGCCGGGATGCCGTCCTGCGTGGTGAAACAGGTGACAAGACCGGTCAGGAATCGAGAAGCGCCCGCCGCCGGGCCGCAGCTAGCATGAACGCCATGGACATCACAATTCACGCGAGTTTTCTTCCACACAACGACCCCGACGCCTCCCTGGCGTTCTACCGCGACACCCTCGGTTTTGAGGTCCGCAACGACGTCGGCTACGGCGGGATGCGCTGGATCACCGTCGGCCCGGTGGGCCAGCCCGGCACCTCGATCGTGCTGGAGCCGCCGGCTGCGGATCCGGGCATTACCGACGAGGAACGCCGCACCATCGCCGAAATGATCGCCAAGGGCACCTACGCGCGTGTACTGCTGGCAACCAGCGACGTCGACGGCACGTTCGAACGGCTGCAGGCCAGCGGCGCGGAGGTCGTCCAGGAGCCGACCGACCAGGCGTACGGGGTCCGCGACTGCGCGTTTCGCGATCCCGCGGGGAACCTGCTCCGGATCCAGGAGCCCCGCTGAGCCCGGTGCCGCCGGATGAGACCAGACGTACTGCCCAATGACAGAGGGAGACACCATGAGTATGGCCACGGGAACGGACACGGAGTCGCCCGCGCGGCAGCTTGCCGACAGCCACGATCTGATCCGCGTCCAAGGCGCCCGTGAGAACAATCTCAAGGACGTCAGCATTGAAATCCCTAAGCGCCGGCTGACGGTCTTCACGGGTGTCTCCGGCTCAGGCAAGAGCTCGCTGGTGTTCGGCACCATCGCCGCCGAATCGCAGCGCATGATCAACGAGACCTACAGCGCCTTCCTCCAGGGCTTCATGCCGTCGCTGTCACGGCCGGACGTGGACCGGCTGGAGGGGCTGACGACGGCGATCATCGTCGACCAGGAGCGGATGGGCGCCAATCCGCGCTCCACCGTCGGTACTGCCACCGATGCCAACGCGATGCTCCGCATCCTCTTCAGCCGGCTCGGCCAGCCGCACATCGGCCCGCCCACCGCGTTCGCCTTCAACGTCCCCACCCGCAAGGCGAGCGGGGTGATGAGTACCGAGAAGGGCGGCAGGGTTGAGCGGAGCGTGGTCCGCGACGCGGTCTACCAGGGCGGCATGTGCCCGCGCTGCGAAGGCATGGGCTCGGTCAGCGACTTCGACCTCACGGCACTCTATGACGACACGAAGTCCCTCAATGGGGGCGCCCTGACGATCCCCGGCTACAGCATGGACGGCTGGTATGGCCGGATCTTCAGCGGCTCCGGCTTCTTCGACATGGACAAGCCGATCAGCAAGTTCACGAAAAAGCAGCTGGACGACCTGCTCTACAAGGAACCGACCAAGGTCAAGGTCGAAGGCATCAACCTGACCTACGAGGGCCTCATCCCCAAGATCCAGAAGTCGATGCTGTCCAAGGACGTCGACGCGCTGCAGCCGCACATCCGCGCCTTCGTGGAGCGCGCGATCACGTTCACGACGTGCCCCGAATGCGGCGGAACGCGGCTCAGCCAGGAGGCCCTGTCCTCGAAGATCAGGGGCAAGAACATCGCCGAGGCCTGCGCCTTGCAGATCAGCGACCTCGCCGACTGGGTGCGGGACATCAACGAACCGTCCGTCGCTCCGTTGCTCACCGGGCTGCAGCACATCCTCGACTCCTTCGCCGGAATCGGCCTGGGGTACCTTTCCCTCGACCGGCCGGCCGGCACGCTGTCCGGGGGAGAGGCCCAGCGCACCAAGATGATCCGCCACCTCGGTTCCTCGCTCACCGACGTCACGTACGTCTTTGACGAACCGTCGATCGGCCTGCATCCCCACGACATCGAGCGGATGAACGAACTTCTCCTGCAGCTGCGGGACAAGGGCAACACGGTGCTGGTCGTCGAGCACAAGCCGGAGATGATCGCGATCGCCGACCACGTCGTCGATCTTGGACCGGGCGCCGGCACGGGCGGCGGCACAGTCTGCTTCGAAGGTTCCGTGGACGGGCTGCGGGGGAGCGACACCATTACCGGCCGCCATCTCGGCGACCGGGCCAGCCTCAAGCCTTCAGTACGTCCGTCCACCGGCACGATGGAGGTCCGCGGCGCATCGACGCACAACCTCAAAGATGTGGACGTGGACATCCCGCTCGGGGTCCTCTGCGTGGTCACGGGTGTCGCCGGATCCGGCAAGAGTTCGCTGATTCACGGCTCGGTCGATGGCCGCGACGGCGTGGTGGTGATCGACCAGGGCGCGATCCGCGGTTCGCGGCGGAGCAACCCGGCCACCTACACCGGGCTGCTGGAGCCGATCCGCAAGGCGTTCGCGAAGGTCAACGGCGTGAAACCGGCCCTGTTCAGTTCCAACTCCGAGGGCGCGTGCCCTGCCTGCAACGGCGCGGGCGTCATTTACACCGACCTCGGCGTCATGGCCACGGTCGAGTCCACCTGCGAGGAGTGCGAGGGACGGAGGGTCCAGGCGTCCGTGCTGGAATACAGGCTGGGCGGGCGGAACATCGCCGAAGTCCTTGAGATGTCCGTGGCCGAAGCCGAGGCGTTCTTCAGCGACGGTGAGGCCAAGACGCCGGCCGCCCACAAGGTCCTGGACCGGCTCGCCGACGTCGGCCTTGGCTACCTCAAACTCGGCCAGCCGCTCACCACGCTCTCCGGCGGCGAGCGGCAGCGGCTGAAGCTGGCCGCCCAGATGGCCGACAAGGGGGACACCTACGTTCTCGACGAACCGACCACCGGGCTGCACCTGGCCGACGTCGAACAACTGCTGGGCCTGCTTGACCGGCTGGTCGAATCCGGCAAGTCCGTGATCGTGATCGAACACCACCAGGCTGTCATGGCACACGCCGACTGGATCATCGATCTGGGACCGGGTGCAGGGCACGACGGCGGCAGGCTGGTTTTCGAGGGCACGCCCGCCGACCTCGTGGCCGGCCGCCCGACGCTCACCGGCCGGCACCTGGCGGCCTACGTGGGCTCGTAGGCGTCAGGGGCCCGTTTGGGCCCGGAGGTGCTGGCGCAGCCCCGGGATGGCGAAGTCGACCTTTCCGTGGCCGGCGGGTTCGATCAGGCCTGCCGCCAGCAGCCTGGCCCGGTAGTTCGCGACGAGATTGGGCCTGGCACCGATGCGCCGCCCGATGTCGCCGGCCACGGCCGGGCCGTCGTCCTCAGCCATGGCGTGAAGGAAGTCCAGATCCTTGGGGGAGACGGTGGCGAGGGCAGCCTCAATCACGGTCCGGGCGTTGCGCCGGTGTGCCGCTTCGATGGCCCGTTCGACGGTCGCGGCCGTGAGGACTCCCTGGTTGACCTCCGCTTCCTTCCACAGGAAGTAGCCGACCAGCTGGATGAGAAAGGGATATCCTCCCGTAGCTTCTGCCGCGCGCCGGACCAGCGCGGGGGAGACGTCGAAAGATGCTTCGGCGAAGGTGTTGGCGAAGGAGACTTCCACTTCCCGCACGGCGGCGGCGTGGAGGTCGATCTTGTCGGCCCGGCGGAGAAAGGTTGCCACGCCCTCGTTGAGCAGATCCGACACTGCGGCCGGCAGGCCGGCGAAGACCAGGCCGATGGGGAGCCGGTCCTGGATAAAGTGCTGGATACTGGCGGCCAGCTGGGCCAGTTCGCTGCGGTCGGCGGCATGAATCTCGTCCACCGTGATAACGAGTCCATTGCTCCGCTCGTCCAGTAGCTTGAGCAGATCCTCGCCGAGTGTCCGCCACGCGACCTGGCGATCCGGCGGAAGCTGGGTGGTGATGCTGAAGCCCGCGGCGGCCACCGCGGTGATGCGCCGGACTACCGGGCCCGAGCCAAGTTCTTCGCCGAGCTGGCGCATGGATTCGCCGATGCGGCCCATAAACCCCGCCGTGGCCGTCTCGGAAATGACAGCCCAGCCGTGTTCGCGGGCGATGTCGTGGGCCGCTCCGATCATCACGGTCTTGCCGATGCCGCGGGCGCCCGTGAAGATTGTCAGCAGCCCGGGAGCGCCGGATCCGAGTTGAAGCCCGTACTCGAACTCGTCCAGGACGCCGGCACGGCCGAGGATCTCCGGCGGCGTGGCCCCTGCAGAGGGTCGGAACGGATTTCCCATCGGCAGGCTCCTGTGAGTGCTTGTGTGTCTTGTGAGTTTCCTTGGACGGGATGAGTCTATGTGAGTTTTGTGAGTTTGCGTCCGCCGCCACGACGTAGTGGAATCCCAGCGAATCAGTTATGTTTCATTTCCGCAAAAGTGTGTAAAGTTTTGCCGGAAGCTATGACGACCTTAGAGGAACGAGGCAGCACAGTGGCTGAGAAGCTAAAAGCTCTCATCTTGTCGGGGCACATGACCCGGGAGCACGACAATGAATTCCGCAGCTTTCGGGCGCACAACCAGTGGCTCACAACAGTTCTGGAGGACACGGGCCGGTTCCACGTCCGCGTCATTGAGGACCCTCGGGGACTGGGGGCAGAAATCATAGACAAGTACGACGTGGTCCTTGTGGCGTTCGAAGGCAGGGACGGTTACCACGAGAAGGCGGTAGGTTTCGGCGCGGAAACCGATGCCGCCCTGCTGAAATTTGTGCACCAGGACGGTAAGGGCATTGTGTGGTTCCACGGCTCGGCGGTCCAGGAGGACGACTGGGGCTACCCGGAAGAGTACAACGTCATGCGGGGCGCAAAGCTTAGTGTGCCCACCGGTCTGCGGCCGCGGCCCTGGGGCGAGGCACAGCTTCAAACCGCCGAGCCCCGACACCCCATTACCGAGGGCATTAGTGAGACCTGGACGGTGACGGGTGACGACATTCTGACCGGCGTGCAGCTGTATGACGGTGCGGAAGTATTGCTGTCGGTCTTCGATGACCTTGAGTCGTACGAAAAGGCGCCGGTGTGGCCGATGTCGCATTACCCGGTGGATATTCCGGACGGAGAGTTGAGCAAGCTGCCCGGCATCAACACCCAGCAGCCCCTTGCCTGGATCAACAATTATGGCAGTGGCCGCAGCTTCACCATCACCATAGGCCACGACATCGACACATTCCGGCGAATCGAGTTCATCCGGATGTTTCCCCGTGGCGTGGAGTGGGCCGCGACAGGCAAAATCACACTCGAAGGGCCGGACCGCCGCGGAGAGCGCCGTTTTCTGCCCTGGCCGTACTACAACCAGGAAGGGTAGATCATTGCTGGACGAAAGTCGGTGACATGTGGCTGCGATTCAACGTGGGGCGGAGCTCTCGCAGCCGCTTCTAGCGCGTTACAATAACGCCGATAATCAACATTATGTAAAGTAGAACCGTAAATGGCCCAACTGGGGCCCGAGCAGACCCTCCTCCGCGCCCGAGAATCGCTCTCATCCACTACCGCGACGCTCCAGGGAAATTGCCGGCCAAACTTCCCCTCGGAACGGTACGACATGACTGGTCCGGGTCCATCAAGAAAAAGGCGGCAGTGGAGAAGACCGCCCCGGCCATGCAAGCCAGTGTCACGACAATGGGCCCGGCGAATCCCGGCATATAGGCGCTGACGTTGATACTGGCAGGGAACCACAGCACAAACCACACCAAAACACTGAGCCAGCAGGCCCCGCGATGGCCCTTGCGCAGGAGCAGAAACGAGCAAGCGCCAAGCACCGCCATGACAAGGCCCGCCGCAATCGCGATATAAGGTCCGCGCCTGACGTCGCCATCGACATGCCCCCCTGAGATTCGATACTGGCGACCGCTTCTGCGTAGCGGATTGATACTGCTGCCACCACGAAGGCGCCGGCCAGAAAGAACAACAGGTGCGCTGCCTGCATGGCCAGATACACCCCGCGGCTACCACCGCGCCGCTCCCCCGGATCCCCATTCATGCCCCGAGAATACGTGCCTACCGTCAGCTTGTCGTTTCAGACTCGTGGTCTCGATTCGGTCCCGCTCCCCCGCGTCACGAGTCCGTGCCGGCGCATGACACGCAAGATGGCAGGGTAGCCCTAACCCTCGCACTCGATGCAGTAGGAGTGACCGTCTTTTTCGCGTGCGAGCTGGGACCGGTGCCGGACCAGGAAGCACGAATAGCACGTGAATTCATCCGCGGCCTGGGGAACGACCTGGACGATGAGTTCCTCGGAAACGAACTCGCCACCCGGGGTCATCGCGTCATCCAGCGCATCAGTTTCGTCCAGCTCGCGGACGACGCTGCGGGCATCCGGGGCGTTCGCGGACTGCAGCGCCTCCAGGGAGCGCTCCTGGGATTCCTTGACGTCGGAACGTACTTCGTCGTAGTCGGTTGCCACTGGGGACTTTCTCTTTTCTGGTGTTCTTGACTTACGGAACTGAAACATACAGCGGGTTCCTGATATTCCCCTGTCAAAGAAACAGCCCGCGAAGAGCTCCGCTGAACGCCGCTCCGATGACAGATCACCCGGCGTGCGACGCTCGTCCACCTCGCCCCGAAGGGCGGCGGCTATTTCTCCGACGGTGCGGATCCGCTGCCGGTACTCGCGGCACAGGATGGCCGGCACCGCGTCGGCAGCCCATCCCGGCGTACTGCCAGGGCCGGATCCTCGAAGAACGCATTCTGCATGTCGATCACCAGGACTGCGATCACGCTAGCCTCCGCCTCACCATGGACAACCCCCACGGTACCCCCAGGTGCGGCTATTCACTCCCCCGGGACCATGTCGACCGCAATCTCCAGTGCGGGAATCCGTGCTGCCGAAACCGCAGGGCGCTCTCAGGTGATATACCCCGTGGGGTATTATTGAGGGGAGTAGCCAGGCGGATAACCCGCCCCGACACGTGGAGTCCGATGACACCCGGGAGCCCCTCCCCCATGACAACAGGCCCCGCCGGGCCCCGGCAACGGCCGCCACGGTCCGGCCTCGCCTTGGGCCTGCGCCAAAACCTGGCCCAGTTCATGCTCCTGGTCGCCGTCAATGCGCTGGTCGGCGGCACTCTGGGCCAGGAACGCACCGTACTGCCGCTGCTGGCGGACCAGGTCTTCCACCTGGACCTGTACACGTCCGGACTGACGTACATCCTGGCGTTCGGGCTCGCCAAGGCCGGCACCAACTACTTCGCCGGCACGCTCTCGGACCGCTTCGGCCGGAAACCCGTCCTCGTGACGGGCTGGATCATCGCGCTGCCGGTGCCGCTGCTGCTGATTTTCGGGCCCTCCTGGGGCTGGATCGTCTCCGCCAACGTGATCCTCGGCATCAGCCAGGGCCTGACCTGGTCCACCACCGTCGTGATGAAGATGGACCTGGTGGGGCCGTCCCGGCGGGGGCTGGCCATGGGCCTGAACGAGGCCGCGGGCTACCTTGGCGTCGCCGCCACCGCACTGGCCACCGGCTACATCGCCGCGAGCCACGGGCTGCGGCCCGGGCCGTTCCTCCTCGGTGCGGCTTACATCGCCCTGGGCCTGGGCCTGTCCGTCTTCGCCGTCAAGGAAACCCAGGGCCATGCCCGGCTCGAGGCATCGACGCACACCGCGGCCCATGCCGGCGCGCACGGCGAATTGAGCAACGGGGAAATCTTCATGCTCACCAGCTTCCGGGACAAGTCGCTGTCCTCGGTCAGCCAGGCCGGCATGGTCAACAACCTCAACGACGGCCTGGCCTGGGGACTGTTCCCGCTCTTGTTTGCCGCCGCGGGACTGAGCATCGAAAAGATCGGCATTCTCGCCGCCGTCTACCCGGCCGTCTGGGGGGCAGCCCAGCTGGTCACCGGCGGCCTCTCGGACCGATACGGGCGCAAGTGGCTGATCGCGGGCGGCATGCTGGTCCAAGCCGTGGCCCTGGGCCTGGTCGCTGCCGGATCCGACTTTGGGATCTGGTTGGGCGCGGCTGTGCGTCTCGGCCTCGGGACCGCCATGGTTTACCCGACCCTGCTGGCCGCCATCGGCGACGTCGCCCACCCGGAATGGCGGGCACGTTCGGTGGGCATCTACCGGCTGTGGCGCGACGGCGGTTTCGCCGTCGGCGCCCTGCTGGCCGGAGTGCTCGCGGACGCCTTCGGCATCCCGGCCGCCGTTGCCGCCGTCGGCCTCCTCACCGCACTGTCCGGCATTCTCGTGGCGGTGCGGATGCGCGGTTCGGACCACATGGTCCCCAGACGGGGATGAAGCAGGAGCTCCTGCACGGCTGGGACTTTCAGCACTGGGGCCCCGCCCCACATCCGGAGAGGATCAAAGGGCGTGCGGTGCCCAGGCCCGGCGCCGCCCCGGGGCCGCCGAAGGGACCCGGACCTACAGCCCCTTGGAGGCTTCTGATGCGTGTTCTCGTGGCGGAGACCGTGGCCATGTTTGCCATCGGCGACGGTGCCCTTGGCGTCATTTTTCCGGTCCAGCACTGCACGCGTTGGGCTACGGGACCGCAGCCCTGGCGCTCGTGCATGCGCTGGTTCGCGGACCATCCGGGACTCACACGCTCGATCAGTGCGGTCCAGATTGTGGCCGGCATTTCGTGCGCGGCGCGGCTGCCCTCAACGCCCCGCTAGCTGGCGCTGCGCCGGAGGTGCCGCGCCCGGGTGCGCCGCACCGGCTCTTCCCCAGTCAAGCGGGACGGGTGACGGTATTCGTGTAGCTCATGGCTGCTCCTGCCTGGATAGTCGGGCGATTGGGACCCGGGCGGCATTCAGTGGCATGCCGCCCGGCGATCGGGCGTCACCGGCCAGGGAGGCCGGCGGCCGTCCAATCGAGCATCCCGCCGGACATGGTGTACGCCGTGTAGCCTGCGGCCGCCAGCTGATCGGATGCTGCCGCCGGATTTCGCCCCCACCTTCAGCGGGGCCTGCGACAACCACGCCGACGGCGGCTGCCAGGCTCCGCCGTCGTGGACCCGCGACTATGTTGCGGTTCCCGACGCCGCCCGGTCCCCGCCGGCTGCCTCTTCAGGTTTCCGTCGGACGAGTTCGGTGGGGATGTTCTTCGAGAACAGCAGCGACAGCGCTGAGATAAAGACGAGGGCCAGGAATGATGCGCGGAGCGATGACACCTGTGATTCGCTGTAGAGGGTGGTCAGCGTGGCGGCGTCGGCCGATGAAAGGCCCGCCTCGGTCGCAATGCCGTCCACGGTGGACACCGGCACGATCTGGACCCCCTTCTCAGTGCTGGTTGCTACGAGCTGCTTGGTGCTGCTCGAGAGGTCGCTGCTCTCCACGGCGCCGAGGAATGAACTCGACAGCGAAGCGATGAGGATGGAACCGATCAGTGCGGTCCCCAACGAGGAGCCGAGGTTCTGGAACACCCCTTGGAGCCCGCCAACCTCGCTGGACTGCTCCACTCCGACACTGGACATGGTGACGTTGCCGATCTGAGACGCCAGCAGGCCCAGGGCGGCGCCGGCAAGGAACATGCCGACGGCGAAGAGGAAGCTTCGGAGATCCAGGGACACCGATCCCAGGAGGATGAAACTGCTCACCACCAGGATGAGCTGACCCAGCCGGATGATGCGCCGCGGCGACCAGACCGCCGTCATGCGGGTTCCCACGACGGAGAACAGGACCAGCGCAATCGACAGGGGCAGGATTTTGATCCCCGTGTCCAGGGCGTTGTATCCCAGGGTCATCTGCAGGTACACGGGAATCATGAAGAACACGCCCGCCGTCACCATGTACTGGGCACCGAGCACCGACAGACCGGACCGCAGCCGCTTGATCGACAACATGGAAACGTGGACCAGCGGGGGCACCCCGCGTGTGACGAGGGCCTCCTGGCGGATGAAGAACAGCCACAACAGAAACCCGCCGGCCAGGAGCAAGTAGGGCACCAGGGACAAGCCGAGCGGATTGATGGGAACCCCACCGATTTCCGGGGAGTTCTTGGGAAGCACCCAGCCCCAGGTCTTGCTCTGAAGCATGGCATAAACGATCAGTGTCAGGCCCGCCGCCGAGAGCAGGGCGCTGAGGGCATCAATACGGATGCGCTGCGGCTGGCTCGTGTCCGGGATCAGCCGTACAAAGGCGAGGACAACTGCCATGACCACGACTTCACCAAAAAACACGTACCGCCAGCTCAGGTACGTCGTGACATAACCGCCGATCAGCGGGCCAAGCGCCACGGCGACACCGGAGGTGGCCCCGATGATCGCAAAGCCCGTTACCCGGTCCTGGTCGTGGTAGTTGTTGGCGATGAGTGCCGCAATGGCAGGGATCACCAGCACGGCGCCTAGCCCTTCAACCACCGACCACCCCAGGAAGAGCACAGTGATGTTGGGGCTCAGTGCGGTGGTGAGTGAACCGCACGCGTAGACGATCGAGCCGATGACGAACGCCGGCCGCCGGCCCCAGACATCGCCGAGCTTGGCGCCGAGCAGCATCAGGGAGGCCATGGTGAGCGTATAGAAGGTGATGGCGGCCTGCATCGCGGCTACGGTCGTGTCGAGGTCCTTGACGACGGTGGAGATGGACACGTTCATCACGGTGCTGTCGAGCACCATGACGAACTGTGCGCACCCGAGGATGATGCAGGGAGTCCACTTCTTCATTGGTGGCACGCGTTTCTCGAGCTGCCGTGTGCGGCCGCCGCGGGTCGCGGCGGCCGCCTGTTCAGGCCTGGCTCAGGGCCTTGGCCTTGACGGCCTCGAATTCGCTCTGGGTCAGAGTGCCGGCGTCGAGCAGTTCCTTGGCCTTGGCAATTTCCTGGGTGGGAGATGCCGAGGCAACGGAACGGATGTACTCATTCGTTTCAGCCTGTGCCCGGCGCGCACTTTGGGCCTGGCGTTCGGCCATGCTGCGGCCCCGTGCGATCAAGTACACAAGAACCGTCAGGAACGGCACGAAGACCAGGAAGATGATCCAAACGGCCTTGAGCCAGCCATTGAGATCGCGGTCGCGGAAGATATCCGAAATCACTGCGAAGAGGGCAAAGAGGTATGAAATGAACGCGAACGACCAAAAGAATATCCAAACGAAGTTCCAGAATTGCTCCACGGGAGCCATCCTTCCGTTGCGAGAAAGCCCTGCTGGCGTTCCCCCTATGCGCCAACGTAGTCGCGCATGATCACCGCGGGCAGGACCATAAGGCCTGTATTTGGCGAGGTGGGGCCGCTACGCTGCCCCGGTCGGATTCATCGCGGCGCCCGGTTCACCCCAGCGCCTTGGCCTTGAGGAGTTGGAATTCCTCGCTCGTGATGGTCCCGTCATCCAGGAGTTTCTTGGCCGCCGCGATCCGTTCGGCCGGGTCCACGTTGGCGCTGCGGCGATAGTCCGCGACGTCGTCCCGAGCCGGGCCACGGCGGGCGGATTCCCGGATAACCATCTGCTGGCCGTAAAACAGCACATAGGCAAGGCAGCCGAGCAACGGGAACAGGAGCACCGCAAGGATCCAGAGGGCCTTGACCCATCCGGGGCGCGGGCTGTCCGAAAAAAGGTCCCTGACGACGAGAAAGAGCACCAGCAAGTACGCCGCAAACATCACGAACGAGAACATGATCCCGATGACGTCCCAAAAGCCCATGGTCTTCGCCTTTCGCGGTCCGGTGATCCGGCGCCGGACGGGGTCCGGCACGCTGCGGATCTGGAAGAGCGGATCTAGAAGAAGTGCCGCTCCGTTGCGGCGTCGGGGGCCGGATGGACAACAGGCGCCTGGCCCAACTCGAGCAGGAGGTCGTTGATGCTCAACTGTCCGTCCAGCTGGGGATCCAGCTGCACCGGGACAGTTGCCTCCGGGACGGCGTCGGTACTCATGCCCCGATCATATGTGCGGAGGGTCCCCGGGTCCGGGGGCCACGCCGTCCCGATCAAACGCCGTCGTAGGCCTTCTGCAGTGCCGCGATGTCCAGTTTGCGCATGGCCAGCATCGCCTGCATTGCCCGTTGCGCGCCGTCGGGGTCCGGACCGCCGATCAACCCGCCCAGCACTGACGGCACCACTTGCCACGAAACGCCGTAGCGGTCCTTGAGCCAGCCGCACCGGCTTTCCTCGCCGCCGTCGGTCAGCGCGTTCCAGTACCGGTCCACCTCGTCCTGCGTGGCGCAGTCGATGACAAAGGAGACAGCCTCCGTGAAATTGAAGGCGGGCCCTCCGTTCAGGGCCATGAAGCGGCGCCCCTCGATCTCGAATTGGACCGCGATCGCCTGGCCCGTCGGGCCGGGGCCTCCGTCGCCGTACCGGGAGACATCCAGGATCTTCCCGCCGTCGAAGACGGAGACGTAGTAGTCTGCGGCCTCCTCGGCCTGGGTGTCGAACCACAGGCAGGTGCTGATCTTTTCACTCACGGCGCTCCCCTTTGCGTATGCCCGTGCCCCCGGCTGGCTCCGGAGGCGATCCGTGGCATGTGCCCGAGCCTAGTCCCCCGCCGATTGACGAAACAACGGCTTCCGCCGGAAACCGCTACGGCCTTTCCGCGTGCCCGACGGGACTAGGCTTGGAAGTATGCCTTCCCCGACCCCGCAGCTCCCCCGCCCGTCAACCCCCGACGTCGAAAAGCCCGGTCTCCGCTCCGGTCAGATCGCCGCCCTGGCCGCCTGCGCCGACGCGCTCCTGATCCTGCTCTTCGCGGCGATCGGCCGCGACGCGCACCAGCGGGCGGAAAACATCACGGGCGTCCTCGCGACGGCATGGCCCTTCCTGGCCGGCGCCGCCGTCGCCTGGCTGGCGCTGCGGCTGTGGCGGGCCCCCTTGCGGCTGTGGCCGGCCGGCGTCGCCGTCTGGCTCTGCACAGTCGGCGTCGGCATGGCGCTCCGCGCGGTGACAGGGCAGACGGTGGTACTGCCCTTCATCATCGTGGCCCTGCTGAGCCTGGCCGTCTTCCTCCTGGGATACCGCCTTATCGTGGCGGGCGTGCGGCGGCTGCGTTCCCGCCGTCGGCCGGCCTGATGCACTAGGCTTGCAGTTGATGGCAGGGCCCGAGGACGGGCCGTGCGAACCGCGCGCCAGCGGCGCAACCGATCCGGAAAGGTCACACGTGGTCACCGCATTCGTTCTGATCAAGACAGACGCATCACGCATCCCGGAGACCGCCGAGGAAATCTCCTCCATCCCTGGCATCAGCGAGGTCTACTCCGTGACCGGCGAATGGGACCTGATCGCCATCGCCCGGGTGGCCAAGCACGACGACCTCGCCGAAGTCATCGCGGACAAACTTTCGAAGGTTCCCGGCGTGGTCCACACGACCACCCAGATCGCCTTCCGCGCATATTCACAGCATGACCTCGACGCGGCCTTCGCCCTGGGTTTCGAGCAGTAACATCCCGCAGTAGCCGCCACCCGGCAGCGCATCCGCGAAAGGGGGCGGGCCCGGCAGAATCTGCCGGGCCCGCCCCCTTTATGCTTATCCGGCCGCCGCCGTCGTCCGCGCCCGTCAGGCGGCCTGCGACAACGCGACCCACCGGTCCAGCACCGCGGACGCCGCGCCGGACGCGATGGATTCCTCCGCCCGCTTCAGCGCTGCGGCCATGCGGTCCGTGAGGGGACCCACGGCGTCGAGGTCAAACGCGACGAGCCCGGCGGCCGCGTTCAGCAGCGCCGCATCCCGGGCAGGTCCCGGCGCGCCGGAAAGTACTGCGCGCACGACGCCGGCGTTGGCCGCGGCGTCACCGCCCCGCAACTCCTCCAGGGTGGCCTGCCGGATGCCAAGGTCCCGCGGATCGAACATCTGCTCCTCAACCCGGCCGTTGCGGATTTCCCAGACCCGGGACGGTCCGGTGGTGGTCAGTTCATCCAGGCCGTCGCTGCCGCGGAAGACGAGACCGCGGCTGCCGCGCTTGGCCAGCACGCCGGCCACGAGCGGGGCCATCCGTTCATTGGCGACGCCGACGGCCGAGGCCTGGACGTGGGCGGGGTTGATCATAGGTCCCAGGAAGTTGAACGCCGTGGGGACGCCGAGTTCGCGGCGGGCCACGGCTGCGTGCCTCATGGACGGGTGGAAGACCTGGGCGAAGCAAAAGGTGATCCCGGCTTCTTCGGCGTTGAGCGCCACGCGGGGAATCGGCAGGTCCAGCCGGACGCCGAGCGCTTCCAGGACATCGGCGGAACCCGAGGACGACGACGCCGCCCGGTTGCCGTGCTTGACCACCTTGGCGCCGGCGCCGGCACAGATCAGTGCGGCCATCGTGGAGATGTTGACAGTATTCTGCTGATCGCCGCCGGTGCCGACGATGTCCAGCTTCTCCCCGGCAATATCAATGGGGTTGGCATTGGCCACCATGGCCTCGACCAGGCCGGCCACTTCATCAACAGTCTCACCTTTTGAACGCAGTGCCACCAGGAATCCGGCCACCTGCACGGGCGTGGCCTCACCTGACATGATGGAGTTCATGGCCCATTCGGTGCTCGCAGTGGTGAGGTCCGCACCCCCGATGAGGGCGTTGATGAGCCGCGGCCAGGAGTTGCCTGCCGCCTGTGCAGATGCCTGAGAAGTCACCTCCCGATGCTATCGAGGTCGGCCCCGCAAAGACCAATATGAACCCCTCCGGGAACTTTTCCGCGCGATTTCGCGTCTTTGTAGAAAAAGTCCCCCGAAACGGCGGTTTGCGTTGGGCAGGACGGAGTTTTACAGACATAATGTCTATGTGACATCTGCGACCCATGCCCCCAGTACCCCGGCGCACCCGACGCTGAACCGCCCGAACATGGTTTCTGTTGGAACCGTTGTGTGGCTGTCCAGTGAGTTGATGTTCTTCGCCGGTCTCTTTGCCATGTACTTCACACTCCGTTCGACTTCCGGACTGATGTGGGCTGAAGAGACAGCCAAGCTCAACTTCCCCTTCGCGCTCGTTAACACGATCGTCCTCGTGGCAAGTTCCTTTACTTGCCAGATGGGCGTCTTCGCTGCCGAGCGGCTTCAGCCGCGCCGCACCGGCGGAGTCTTCAGCTTCACCCGCTGGGGGATGAACGGATGGTTCATCCTCACGTTCCTCATGGGTGCCTTCTTCGTGGCCGGACAGGCCACCGAGTACGCCATGCTCGTATCCGAGCACGTCTCGCTGTCCTCCAACGCCTACGGCTCCGCCTTCTACATCACGACAGGCTTCCACGGCCTGCACGTCATCGGCGGCCTGATTGCCTTCCTGCTCATCCTCGGCCGCTCCTTCGCGGCGAAGAAGTTCGGCCACTTCGAAGCAACGTCGGCGATTGTCACCTCTTACTACTGGCACTTCGTGGACGTCGTCTGGATTGGCCTCTTCCTGGTCATCTACGTCCTCAAGTAGCAGTGACTTGACTCTTTTTCTACAAGAGGCAGAATTTCAAGAAGCGGCTCCAGGAGCCACCGCAGGATCGAATAAAGGAACCACCACGTGAAGGCACTCTCGCAGAAGCGACGTCACCCACTGGCAGCAATTGCACTGCTGCTGATGGGCCTCTTGGTCACGGGTGGGCTGTACGCCGTTGCCACCACCGTCAACCAGGCCAAGGCCAGCACCGAGAGCTATAGCGCAAGCGACGTAGAAGAAGGCGGCAAGCTGTTCGCCGCCAACTGCGCCACCTGCCACGGCATGGGTGCCAGCGGCTCGCAGGCCGGACCCTCGCTGGTCGGCGTCGGCGCCGCCGCTGTTGACTTCCAGGTCGGCACCGGCCGCATGCCCATGCAGATGAACGGCCCGCAGGCCCAGAAGAAGCCCACCCAGTTCAACGAGGAACAGACCAAGCAGCTGGCTGCTTACGTAGCCTCGCTCGGCCCCGGCCCGGCCGTTCCCGAAGCCGGCCTGCTGGACGAGAAGGGTGACGCCGCCAAGGGTGGCGAGCTCTTCCGCACCAACTGTGCCATGTGCCACAACGCTGCCGCAGCCGGCGGTGCACTTACCCGGGGCAAGTTCGCCCCGGCCCTCGCAGATGTTTCCGGCCAGCACATCTACGAAGCCATGGTCACCGGCCCCCAGAACATGCCGGTCTTCAATGACGCGAACATTTCCCCCGAGGGCAAGCGCGACATCATCACCTTCCTGAAGCAGATCGAGTCCAACGGTTCACCCGGCGGCGCCGATCTTGGAGCTTTGGGACCGGTCTCCGAAGGTCTGTTTGTTTGGATTGCCGGCCTGGGCGTCATCATCGCCTTCACCATCTGGCTCACATCCCGCACTTCCTAAGCGGACCTTGCACCTGTAAGAACTTTCTGTTGACCCGTCAGCAGTTTGAATTGAAACCTAACTCGGCAATTGCCGAGACGAGAGAAGGATGAGGCGAATTATGGGCAACCATAGTGACGGCAGTCCGAACCACTCGGGCACCGTAGCTACGGCTGGTCAGAATGGGGTGGAGAAGTTCCAGGATCCTGGAATTCCCCCGCATCGTTTGCGCCTGGCTGACACGGACCCGAGGGCCGCAAAGAAAGCAGAACGGCAGGTAGCCATTCTGTTCGGCATCTCGGTCGTTGGCACCCTGATATTCCTGGTGGCGTACTTCGCGATCGATCTGGGACAAGACTCCGCGATCGCGACGATCCGCAATCAGAATATTCTGCTGGGCCTCGGCACCGCGTTCGCGATGCTGGGTATCGGCACCGGCATCGTCCACTGGGCCAAGGCCCTCATGCCGGACCACGAAGTCTCGGAGGAGCGTCACGCGATCCGCACCGAGGAAGACCGCCAGGCTGCCGTCCGCATCGTCGACGACATCGTGGAGGAAACCGGCATCAAGCGCCGGCCGCTGATCCGCAACACCCTACTCGGCGCCGTCGCCCTCGCGCCGCTGCCGGCCTTGGCCATCTTTGGTGACCTCGGCCCGCGGCCGGACGACAAATTGGGACAAACCTTGTGGGAGCCGGGCATGCGGCTTGCCCGCGACCCTGAGGGCACGCCTATCAAGGCCTCTGACGTCACCATTGGTTCGGCGTTCCACGTCATCCCGGAAAAGCTTAACGGACTCACCGAGGGCAAGCTGAACGAGAAGGCCAAGTCCGTCGTGCTGCTCATGCGCCTCAACCCGGACGAGCTTCACCCCTCTCCGGGCCGTGAGAGCTGGGCGTACAACGGTATCGTCGCGTACTCCAAGATCTGCACCCACGTTGGCTGCCCTGTCGCTCTTTACGAGCAGCAGACGCACCACTTGCTGTGCCCGTGCCACCAGTCCACCTTCGACCTCACCCAGCAGTGCAAGGTGATCTTCGGACCGGCCAGCCGCCCCCTCCCTCAGCTGCCTATCTCTGTGGACTCCGAGGGCTACCTGGTCGCCACGAGCGACTTCCTTGAACCTGTTGGACCGAGCTACTGGGAGCGTGAGCAGTTTGTCCACAACATCTGATGCCCCCGTCTTTGTCGCCAAGACCAAGGGCGGCCGCTTCACGGATTTCGTCGACCAGCGTGTCGGCGGTTCCGGAATCCTTCGCGAATTCGGCCGGAAGGTCTTCCCGGACCACTGGTCCTTCATGTTCGGTGAAGTCGCCCTCTACTCGTTCGTCATCCTCCTGCTCTCGGGCACGTTCCTGACGTTCTTCTTCGATCCGTCCATGGCGGAGACGCACTACGCCGGCTCCTACACGCCGCTGAAGAACGTCGAAATGTCGGTGGCGTACAACTCGTCGCTGAACATCTCCTTCGATGTCCGCGGCGGCCTGTTCATGCGCCAGGTCCACCACTGGGCCGCCCTGCTGTTTGTGGCCTCTGTGGCCGTGCACATGCTCCGTGTGTTCTTCACCGGCGCATTCCGCAAGCCGCGTGAACTGAACTGGGTAGTCGGCGGCGTCCTGCTCATCCTGTCCATGGCTGCAGGCTTCACCGGCTACTCGCTGCCCGATGACCTGCTCTCCGGCAACGGCCTTCGCATCATCGACGGCGTCATCAAGTCCATCCCGGTCGTCGGCACCTACATCTCGTTCTTCCTCTTCGGCGGCGAGTTCCCGGGCACCATGATCATCAGCCGCCTGTACACGCTGCACATCCTCCTGGTACCCGCGCTCATCCTGCTGATGATCGTCATGCACCTGTTCATGGTGGTCGTGCACAAGCACACGCAGTACCCCGGCCCCGGCCGCAACGACGGCAACGTCGTCGGCTACCCCCTGGGCCCGGTTTACGCGGCAAAGGCCGGCGGCTTCTTCTTCATCGTGTTCGGTGTCGTTGCCCTCATGGCAGCGTTCTTCACCATCAACCCGATCTGGAACTACGGACCCTACGACCCCTCCCCGGTTTCGGCAGGCACGCAGCCTGACTGGTATATCGGCTTCGTTGACGGCGCGCTGCGCCTCATGCCGGGCACCATCGGCGACTGGAAGGTCGAACAGATTTGGTTCGGCTACGTCTTCTCCTTCAACGTCCTGCTGCCGGCGCTCGTCCCGGCCGGGATCCTCTTCACGGTCATGTTCACCTACCCGTGGATTGAACGCTGGATCACCAAGGACAACCGCGAGCACCACGTCCTGGACCGCCCCCGCAACGCCCCGACCCGCACGGCAATCGGTGTGGCCGGCTTCATCTGGTACTGCGTCATGTGGGCCGCGGCCGGCTCCGACCTCATCGCCACCCACTTCCACGTGGCACTGAACGATGTGACCTACTGGCTCCGAGCACTGTTCTTCATCGGCCCGGTCATCGGCTTCATCGTGACCAAGCGCGTGGCTCTGGCGCTGCAGCGCAAGGACCGTGAGATCGCCCTGCATGGCCGCGAAACCGGTCGCATCGTGCGCCTGCCGCACGGTGAGTTCATCGAGGTTCACGCCCCGCTGGACGAGTACAAGCGTTACAAGCTGGTCGGCTTCGAGTCGCCGGCACCGCTGCCCGCGGAGCCGAACGAGCACGGTGTTGTGGACCGCAAGGAAAACCGCCGCGCCAAGCTCTCCCGCTGGTTCTTCGAGGACCGGGTCGCGCCGGTCACTCCGGCCGAGCTGGAGGCCGCACACGCCCACCACGGCGCCCACGAGGCCGTCGAGGCTGCGGATGCGCAGAAGACGCTCAGCCACTAGCCAACGGCAGTAGCCGCAAGGAAGGCCCGGTCCCCCAGAGGGACCGGGCCTTCCAGCGTTTTCAGCACGCCTGCAATTGATCAACGCGGAGTCAGTTCTCGCCCATTCCGGGGGCTTGCATGGGCGCGAACTGACTCCGCGTTGGTGGTTAAGGGCGGTACCCGGAGGCGTAGTTGCGGGTCGGGCGGACGCCGGGGCGCTGCAGGGGAACCCAGAGCTTGTAGCGGTCGGCCCGGTAGTAGGACACGGAATAGTCCACCATGGCCCTGGCCACAAACGCATGACGTTGGATCTTTAGCAGCGGGGTGCCGACTTCCACGTTCAGGAGCCGGGCCGTGGACGGCGACGCGGCGGTCGCCTCAATCATGTCCTCGCCCCACTCCATGACCAGCCCGTAGCGTTCGCTGAGCACGTTATAGAGGGACGTCGGCGGTTCGTCGTCGAGCAGGCCGGGCACCCGGTGCGCCGGGATGAAGTTCTCATCCACGCTCATCGGCTCACTGTCGGCCAGCAGGAGGCGCCGGAACCGGACCAGGGGCGTTCCCTCCTCGAGCTGCAGTTCACGGGCCAGGAAGGCGCTGGCGCCGATCTGTTCGAAGCTGAGCACCTTGGCGGCCGGAACCATGCCGCGGCGCTGCATCTCCTCGCTGTAGGAGGTCAGTTTCACCTGGAGGTCAAGTTTGGGCTTTCTCACGAACGTCCCAAGCCCGACGACCCGTTCAATAACTTCTTCGCCCACCAGGGCATCGATCGCCTGGCGCACGGTCATCCGGGCCAGTCCGAACCGCACCGCGAGGTCACGTTCCGACGGCAGGGCAGACCCCGGCGGACAGGCTGCCGCTATGTGCGTCCGCAGGATTTCACGCAGCTGGATATAGATCGGAATGCCGCTCTGCCGGTCGATCTCGCCGGCCATCGCCGACGCGTTAGCGGATGCCACGGTGCATCCTCAAAACGGGAGACAGCGGGGTAAAAACAGTCATACATCAAGGGTAATCCAGCGACCGGTCAGGTCTAGACCACCCGGCCGTCGCAGTTCGTGCCGGCCCTCCCCCGCGGCTACCCTTAAAGGGATGGGCCGGAGCCGCGCCTCCCGCCCGCTACATCATCAGCAGCAGAGAACACGCACCAGCACAAGGGAGTCCCGTTGCCAGTTCGCAAGGCAATCGTCACGGCCGAAATCGGCCTCCACGCCAGACCGGCCGCAGTTTTTGTCCGGGCAGTCACGGCCACCGGACTCCCGGTGACTATCAGCAAGGACGGCCGGCCAGGGGTGGACGCCCGCTCCCTGCTGGAGGTCATGACCGAAGACTTCGGCTGCGGCTGTGAGGTGGAGCTGGCTGTCGCGGCGGATTCCCTCCCGGCTTTCTGCAGCCTCGCCGAAGCCGAAACCGCGCTCGAGGAGCTGCGGATCCTGTTGGAATCCGCTGCGGCTGTCTAGCCACAGACTTAAACACAACGACGGCGGGCCCCACCAAAAGGTGGGGCCCGCCGTCGTACTTTATGAACCGTTAGCCGGTCCGGGTGCTAGTGCGCGTGGTCGCCGCGGCTGTACTCGTACACCCAGCCGACCAGGGCCACAACCGCCATACCGCCGGCGATGAACACGATCCACCAGCCCACGGCCAGGCCGAGGAACCCTGCGGCGCAGGAGAGGCCGAGGACCAGCGGCCACCAGCTCCAGGGGCTGAAGTGCCCCTGCTCGCCGGCGCCTTCGTGGATTTCAGCGTCGTTGCGGTCCTCGGGACGCATCCCGACGCGCTTGCCGGTGAAGCCGAGGTACGCACCGATCATGCCGGCGAGGCCGCCGACCAGCAGGATGGCCAGCGTGCCCACCCATTCGGTCCAGTTCGTCAGGTAGCCGTAGATGAACGCGACCGGTACGAAGAAGAAGACGCCGAGGCCAAAGATCCTTGATTCGATTTTCACTTGCCAGTGTCCTTCTGGTCGGCGTTACCGAGCACGGATGCTGCCGGGGCAGGTGAGTCCACGGTGTAGTTCTGCGAGAGCTCCGGGTGGTGCAGGTCCAGGGCCGGACGCTCGGAGCGGATGCGGGGCAGGGAGGTGAAGTTGTGGCGCGGCGGCGGGCACGAGGTGGCCCACTCCAGCGAGGCACCGAAGCCCCACGGGTCGTCAACTTCCACCTTCTCGTTGCTGCGCCAGGTGATGTAGACGTTCCAGAAGAACGGGATCAGCGAGGCGCCCAGGACGAACGAGGCGATGGTGGAGAACTGGTTCATCCACGTGAAGTTGTCCTGCGGCATGTAGTCGGCGTAGCGGCGCGGCATGCCCTCGACACCCAGCCAGTGCTGGATCAGGAACGTGCCGTGGAAGCCCAGGAACAGCAGCCAGAAGTGGATCTTGCCGAGGCGCTCGTTGAGCATCTTGCCGGTCCACTTGGGCCACCAGAAGTAGAAGCCCGCGAACATGGCGAACACGACCGTGCCGAAGACCACGTAGTGGAAGTGCGCCACCACGAAGTAGGAGTCCGAGACGTGGAAGTCCAGCGGCGGCGAGGCAAGGATAATGCCGGTCAGGCCACCGAAGAGGAACGTCGCCAGGAAGCCGATGCTCCACAGCATGGGCGTCTCGAACGTGATGGAGCCGCGCCACATGGTGCCGATCCAGTTGAAGAACTTCACACCGGTCGGGACGGCGATGAGCATGGTCATGAAGGAGAAGAACGGCAGCAGTACCGATCCGGTCACGTACATGTGGTGGGCCCACACGGTCACGGAAAGGGCGGCGATGGAGATGGTCGCGTAAACCAGGCCCTTGTAGCCGAAGATCGGCTTACGGCTGAAGACGGGGAAGATCTCCGAGACGATCCCGAAGAACGGCAGCGCAATGATGTACACCTCGGGGTGGCCGAAGAACCAGAACAGGTGCTGCCAGAGGACGGCACCGCCGTTCTCCGGGTCAAAGATGTGGGCGCCGAAGCGGCGGTCGGCACCGAGTGCGAACAGGGCGGCGGCCAGCGGCGGGAAGGCCATCAGGACCAGGATGGAGGTCACGAGGGCGTTCCAGGTGAAGATCGGCATGCGCCACATGGTCATGCCCGGGGCGCGCATGCAGATGATCGTCGTGATGAAGTTGACGGCGCCGAGGATGGTGCCGAAGCCGGAGAGCGCCAGGCCGAAGACCCAGAGGTCACCGCCGACGCCGGGGCTGAACGTCGTGTTGGACAGCGGCGCGTAGGCGAACCAACCGAAGGACGCGGCACCCTGCGGGGTGATGAATCCGGACACGGCGATCGTGGAGCCGAAGAGGAAGAACCAGAAGGCCAGTGCGTTCAGTCGCGGGAACGCGACGTCGGGTGCACCGATCTGCAGGGGCATGATGACGTTGGTGAAGCCGGCGAACAGCGGCGTCGCGAACATCAGCAGCATCACGGTGCCGTGCATCGTGAAGAGCTGGTTGTACTGCTCCTTGGTCTGCAGGATCTGCATGCCGGGCTCGAACAGTTCGGCGCGGATCAGCAGCGCCATGATGCCGCCGAAGCAGAAGAAGATGAACGACGCGATCAGGTACATGTACCCGATCGTTTTGTGGTCGGTCGAGGTGATCCAGTTGACGACGATGCGCCCCTTGGATTTGGGTACTACGGGAGCCTCGAGGACCCCGGCGGATTGAGTGTAAGTTGCCACGTCGCTCCCCTTACTTGGATTCGGTCGGGGCCGGGTTGCGGTCGTACTCTTCACCGAGCAGGCCGGTGTTCCCGGACTGGCGCAGCTGGTTCATGTGCGCCTGGAACTCCGACTCGGAGACAACCTTGACGCGGAACAGCATTTCGGAGTGGTACTCGCCACAAAGTTCGGCACACTTGCCGTCGTAGGTTCCCTCCTTGGTGGGGGTCAACCTGATGTAGTTGGTCTTGCCGGGGATCATGTCCCGCTTCTGCAGGAAGGCGGGCACCCAGAAGGAGTGGATGACGTCACGGGCGTTGAGCTCGAGGTCAACCGACTTGTTGACCGGCAGGTAGAGGGTGGGCAGCTTTTCCTTGTCCACATCGTTGCCGGTCAGGTGGGCCTGGACGCCAGCTTCGTGGACGTCCTCGGTGACGACGTCACCCTTCTTGTAGTTGAAGTCCCATGCCCACTGCTTGCCACGGACGTCGACGACGACGTCGGCCGGCTTGGAGCGGTCATCAATCTGCTGCTGGTCACGGTCGGTGAAGTAGAAGAACACCAGGACCATGAACAGCGGGATCGTCAGGTAAAACACTTCCAGCGGAAGGTTGAAGCTGTTCTGGCGGGGGAAGCCCACCGTGCCCTTGCGGCGGCGGTAAGCGACGATGCACCAGATCATCAGGCCCCAGGTGATGATACCGACGACCAGCGCGGCAATCCATGAGTTGACCCAGAGGTCCATGATGGTGTCAGTGTTGCTGGTGGTGCCACGCTCGGTGGGCAGCCAGCCCTTCTGTACCTCTGGTGAACATCCAGTCAAAGCCAACGCGCCGGCTAGTGCCAAGCCAGTGATCGTAGTGATCTGTTTGCGTCGGCTGCCGGTTCGGTTCTGCGAACTCACAGACGGCCCTTCCTACTTGTTGCTGTTGCCCCGCGAATGACGGGCAGGGCAAACGAAAAGTTTTACTACTCGGTGTAGAGCTTACCGCTCCCCGGGAGTTTTCGCCCACATGTCCGCGCCGTGCGTCGGGACCTTTTTACAGGTCCCGATCGTTGAGGCTCCGGCGCCACTAAGGCCGGGCAATGTGCCCGGCCTTAGTGTAAGGAATCAGTGGAAGGAATCTCCGCAAGCGCACGAGCCGCCGGCGTTCGGATTGTCGATCGTGAAGCCCTGCTTCGAGATGGTGTCCTCGAAGTCGATGCTGGCACCGCTGAGGTACGGGACACTCATCTTGTCGACGACGACTTCCACGCCGTCGTAGTCGCGCACGGCATCTCCGTCCAGCAGTCGCTCGTCGAAGTAGAGCTGGTAGATCAGGCCAGAGCAACCGCCCGGCTGCACGGCAACGCGAAGGCGCAGATCGGTGCGGCCTTCCTGCTCGAGGAGGCTGCGGACCTTGCCGGCCGCGACATCGGTCAGCAGGACCTCGTGCGTGGGCAGTTCACCGGTCTCTGCGGCAGTGGTCTCGGCGCTGTTCTCATTGGTTGTAGTGCTCATGGCCTACCTTCTTGCAACGGTGGTGGCGGCCCGCTCGCACGGTGCCCGCCCCTACTTAAACGGTATGGGCTATAGCTACATGCTACGTCGCGCAGCCCTGTAGCTCTAACTCCTGACGTAACCGTCCATGGCGGCTGGATGTTCCCCGGGAACGGAGCGGCTACAGGGCCCCGTCTTCGTTCAGGCGCGCCAACAGCAGCGCCTCCGCGACGATGGCATTCCGGAAGTCGCCCAGGTGCAGGGATTCGTTGGCGCTGTGGGCCCGGGAATCGGGATCCTCCACCCCGGTTACAAGGATCTGAACATCCGGGTAAAGCTCGGTCAGGTCCGCGATGAACGGGATGGACCCGCCGATTCCCATTTCCACGGCCGGCACGCCCCAGGCCTCACCGAGAGCCCACATGGCCGCGGTCGCGGCCCTGGAACCCGTGTCCGTCAGGAAGGAGTTGCCGCTCTCCCCCGGTGTGAACACCACCTGCGCGCCGAAGGGCGCGTTGTCTTCTACATGCCTGCGTACGGCGTCCATCGCTGCGGCCGGGTCCTGTCCGGGGGCCAGGCGGAGGCTGAACTTGGCCCGGGCCCGCGGCAGCAGGGTGTTGGACGCCACATCCACGGCCGGGGCGTCAAAACCGATGATGGACAGCGCCGGTTTGGTCCACATGCGCGAGGCAATGCTGCCGGTCCCGGCGAGCTTCACGCCGTCGAGCACGGACGCATCGGCACGGTATTCCTCCTCGGTGAGGTCCACGGTGGCGTCGTCGCGGCTGACCAGGCCCGGCACGGCGACACTGCCGTCGGCGTCGTGGAGGGTCGCAATCAGGCGGGCCAGCAGCGTCGGCGCGTCCAGCACGGGACCGCCGAACATGCCGGAGTGCACCGCGTGGTCCAGGACCCTGACCTCGATGGTGCCGTCCACCAGGCCGCGCAGGCTGGTGGTCAGGGCGGGGATGCCGACCTTCCAGTTGCTGGAGTCGGCCACGACGATCACGTCGGCGCGCAGCAGTTCGCGGTGCGTCTCCAGGAACCGCCGGAACGTCGGCGAGCCGGCTTCTTCCTCGCCCTCGAAGAAGAACGTCACGCCCAGGCCGAGCTCGTCACCAAGCACGCGGGTCACTGCGGAGTAGGCGGCGATGTGCGCCAGGATGCCGGCTTTGTCATCCGCGGCGCCGCGGCCAAAGAGCCGGCCGTCGCGTTCGACGGCGGTAAAGGGGTCCGTGTCCCAGAGCGCCAGGTCGCCGGTGGGCTGGACGTCGTGGTGTGCGTAGAGCAGGACAGTGGGCTTGCCCGGAGCTGCGGGGCGGCGGGCGACGACGGCGGGGCCGCCGGGCGTGCCGTCTTCCTTGTCGCAGCGCAGGATCCGGACGTCGTCGAAGCCGCTGGCACGGACCAGGCCGGCGACGGCGTCGGCGCTCCGGTTCAGCGGCTCCGGGTCAAAGCTGGGCCAGGCGATGCCGGGAATGGCTACCAGGTCCGTCAGTTGGCTGATCGTCATGTCAAACGATTCGGTAACGGCGTGGCGGAGGGCGTCGGCGTCGATGGTGCCGGGCTGGTCCGTGGCGATCTGCGGGTTCCCCGCGGTTGATGAAGTCATGGCCCACACACTACCTGTGTGCGCAATCACCACAAACAGCGACGGCGCCGGTCCGGCGGCGTGTGGGCTGGGTCTCGCGACCGTGTCTGCGGGGTATTCTTTAGGGGTGTTTGGACGTAAAAAAGAAGCGCCAGCGGCGCAAGACGTAGTTGATCAGCAGGCGGCCGAGGCGGCAGCCCGTGGCGCCGTGGCCGGAAAGGGCGCTCCGACGCCCAAGCGCAGCGTCCAGGAGGCGGCCCGCAAACGCCCGCTCGTCCCGGAAGACCGCAAGGCTTCCAAGGCTGCAGAGCGCGCCGCCGTCACCGAGCAGCGGCTCAAGATGCGGCAGGCCATGGACAGCGGCGACGAGAAGTTCCTTCCGGTCCGCGACAAGGGCCCGCAGAAGAGGTTTGCCCGCGACTACGTCGATGCCCGCTTCAGCCTGGGCGAGTACCTGATGTTCGGTGCGCTGGTCTTCGTGATCGTCTCGCTGCTGGTGCCGGCGTCGAGCCAGCAGATGATCTACGTGCTGGGTGCCTTCTGGGTCATGTTCCTGGCCGTCTTCGTGGACGTCTTCATACTGTCCCGGAAACTGAAGAAGCGGCTCGGCGAGAAGTTCGGTGAGGTGGAGCGCGGCACTGTCTGGTACGGCTCGATGCGCTCCCTGCAGTTCCGCCGCCTGCGCCTGCCCAAGCCGCAGGTCGGCCGCGGAGAGTTCCCCTCCTGATCATCCGTCCCGGGACCCCGTCCCCTGGTTTCTTGACCGCGAAGCCCCCGGCAGTCTGACCGCCGGGGGCTTCGCGGTTAAGGCGCTCTAGCGGCGGCTCGGGTGTTTGGCCAGCAGCTTGTTGATGCGGGCGGCCCAGAACGGTCCTTCGTAGAGGAACGCCGTGTACCCCTGGACAAGGGTGGCGCCGGCGTCCAGGCGCGCCTGGACATCCTGGGCGGTTTCGACGCCGCCCACCGAGACGAGGGTCAGTGCGCCGCCCGTGGCGGCCTTGAGCCGGGCCAGGACTTCCAGGGACCGCTGCTTCAGGGGTGCCCCGGACAGGCCGCCGGCGCCGCAGGCGTCGATCTTCTCCGGGCTGGCGGAGAGCCCGGTGCGTGCGGTGGTGGTGTTGGTGGCGATGATGCCGTCCAGCTTCAGGTCCAGCGCCAGGCGTGCGACGTCGTCGATGTCCTCATCGCTGAGGTCGGGCGCGATCTTGACCAGGAGGGGCACGTGCCGGCCGGCGGCCTTGTCCGCTTCTTCGCCCACGGCGGTTAGCAGCGGGCGCAGGGTTTCGACGTCCTGGAGGAGCCGGAGCCCGGGGGTGTTGGGCGAGCTGACGTTGACCACGAGGTAGTCGGCCGCCGGGGCCAGGCTGCGGGCGCTGATGAGGTAGTCGGAGACCGCGTCGTCCAGCCCGACGACCTTGCTCTTGCCGATGTTGACCCCGATCACGGGGCGCACGCCGGGATAGTGCCGCTGCAGGGCGGCCCGGGCGGACTTCAGGCGCGGGGCAACCGCGGCGGCGCCGTCGTTGTTGAATCCCATCCGGTTGATGACGGCACGGTCTTCCACGAGGCGGAAGAGCCGGGGTGCCGGGTTGCCGGGCTGGGCCTGGCCGGTGATCGTACCGACTTCCACATGGCCGAAGCCGAGTTCGGTCAGCGCTTCGATGCCGTGCCCTTCCTTGTCGAACCCGGCCGCGAGCCCGAAAGGTGAGGGGAACGTCAGGCCGAAGGCCTGGGTCTGCAGTGATGCCGCCGGGGCGGTGAACTTCTGCAGCACCCGCCCGGCGCCGCAGCTGTGGGCCAGCCGGATGGCCTTGAACCCGATCTTATGGGCGCGTTCGGCGTCCATCCATGAGAAGGCCAGCCGGAAAAAGGTGGGGTATACGCGCATGCCTCTAGTTTTCCGGTTCGGGCCCCCAGGACCAAACCAGCACGCTTGCGCACCGCTGTTATGACTGCGGTGGCGAACGCCGGTTTGACTGCCGTTGCGGCTGGCGTCGGGGACGCCCGGCCGCGTGCCGCTAACGCGGCGTCGCAACTCCGCCGGGGCGGGTTAGCATGATCCCATGACCAGCAATGACGGTGTCGGGACGGGCGGCGGCCGGGCGGAGGGTGACGGTATCCGGGCCGACGTCGTGGTGGTCGGCGCGGGCCTTGCCGGGCTCGTGGCCGCGGCGCAGGCCTATGCGGCGGGCCGGCGGGTGGCGGTGCTGGACCAGGAACCGGAGGCCTCCGTCGGCGGCCAGGCCCACTGGTCCTTCGGCGGACTCTTCCTGGTCAACTCCCCCGAACAGCGCCGGCTCGGGGTGCGCGACAGCGAGGAGCTGGCCCTCGCCGACTGGCACGCGTCCGCCGGCTTTGACCGGGACGAGGACGCGCTGGCCAAGCAGTGGGCGGCGGCGTACGTGAACTTCGCCGCCGGGGAGAAGCGGGCCTGGCTCGCCTCCCTGGGTGTGCGCCTGTTTCCCCTGGTGCAGTGGGCCGAGCGGGGCGGTTACGGACCCGACGGCCACGGCAACACTGTCCCGCGCTTCCACGTCGCGTGGGGCACCGGACCGGCCCTCGTGGCGCCGTTTCTTGCCAAGCTGCGCGAGGGCGAAGCCGCCGGGCGGGTGAGCTTCCACTTCCGCCACCGCGCCACCGGGCTTGTCGCCACAGCGGGACGGGTGAGCGGCGTCCGCGGCGACCTGCTTGAGTTCAGCACGGCGGCCCGGGGCGAGGCCTCGTCCAGGCGCCGGGCCGGCAGTTTCGAGGCCACGGCCGGTGCCGTGGTGGTGACGACCGGCGGGATCGGCGGCAACCACGATTCGGTCCGCAGCCAGTGGCCGGGCGGCACCGCCCCGGCGCGGATGCTGAGCGGCGTCCCCGCGTCCGTGGACGGTGATTTCCTACCGGCCGTGGGCCGGGCCGGGGGAAACCTCATCAACGGCGACAGGATGTGGCACTATCCGGAAGGCATCCACAACCACACCCCGGTCTGGCCGCGGCACGGCATCCGGATCCTGCCCGGCCCGTCCGCCCTGTGGCTGGATGCGACCGGGCGGATGCTTCCCCCTCCCCTGTTTCCCGGCTTCGATTCCCTCGGCGCGCTCCGCCACATCCTCTCCACGGGACATGCCCATTCGTGGTTTGTCCTCAACCGGACCATCGCCTTGAAGGAGTTCGCCCTGTCCGGATCAGAGCAGAATCCCGACCTCACCGGCCGGGATGTCCGTCTGCTCGCCTCGAGGCTCCGGCCCGGCAGCGACACCCCGCTGCAACGGTTCCTGGACCGCGGCGAGGACTTCCTGCAGGCAGGGACCCCCGCCGGACTCGCCGCGAAGATGAACGACCTGACCGGCGGGGAGCTCATTGACGCCGCCGCCCTGGACCGGCTGGTCCGGGCCAGGGACCGGCAGTTTTCCAGCGGACTGGGCAAGGACCCGCAGCTGGCCGCGATCCGGGCCGCCCGCCGTTTCGCGACGGACAAGATCATGCGGGTGGCGCCCCCGCACCGGCTGCTGGATCCGCGCCACGGGCCGCTGTTTGCCGTCCGGCTCTCCATCCTGACGCGCAAGAGCCTCGGCGGCCTCCACACGGATCTGCAGTCACGGGTCCTGGACGCCGCCGGGCACCCCCTCCCCGGACTGTTTGCCGCAGGCGAAGCGGCCGGGTTCGGTGGCGGCGGAATTCACGGGTACCGTGCGCTGGAGGGAACGTTCCTGGGCGGATGCCTGTTCTCGGGACGGTCGGCGGGCCGGGCCGCCGCGCAGGCCGCCTAGCCGGCACACAGTCAGCAGCAGGAGGACAGCCGATGCAGTGGCAGACCGACATTTTGGGGAACGACTTCCAGGCGTGCACTTTCGAGGCGGCGGGCCCCGACGGCGTGCTGCGCACCGCCACCCTGGTCCGCCATACGCCCCCGGGGCCGGCGGAGGCCGCCGCACTTCCGGACCGGGCCGTACTGTTCCTGCACGGCTGGAGCGACTACTTCTTCAACGAGGAGCTCGCGGAGTTCTGGACCGGCAAGGGATTTGAGTTCTTCGCACTGGACATGCACAACCACGGCCGCAGCCTGCGGCCGGGAACGCACGGCGGCTACGTCACGGACCTGGACAACTACGACGCCGAGATCACCGCGGCGATCGGCATCATCGGTTCGCTGCGGCCCGGGGGCGAGGGGCCGCCGCTGACGCTGATGGGCCACTCCACCGGCGGTCTGATCGCGGCGCTGTGGGCCGACAGGCACCCGGGCATGGCCTCCCAGCTGGTCCTGGACAGCCCGTGGCTGGAGGTCCACGGCAGCCCGGCCCTGCGCCGCGCCGCGCGGACCATGGTGGAGCCGTTCGCCCGCTTCTGGCCCGAGTCGGTGATCCGGCTGCCCGAGCGCGCCTTCTACTGGCGCAGCATCAGCGACGCCGCGGAGGGTGAGTGGTCACTGGATGACGCGTACCGGCCGCCGCACGCCTTTCCGGTCCGGGCCGGCTGGCTGAGCGCGGTGCTCAGCGGCCAGGCCCGGGTGGCGCGCGGCCTGAACATCGACGTCCCCGTCCTGGTCCTCATCTCCGGGGCCAGTGCCAACGGGATGTTCTGGAAGGAGTCGATGCGCCGCACCGACGCGGTCCTGGACGTGAACACGATTGCCCTGCGCGCCCTGAGCCTGGGCCGCACCGTCACTCTTGAGCGGATCGACGGTGCGCTTCACGACGTTTTCCTCTCCGCCCCCAAGGTCCGTGCCGACGCCTACGCCCGGCTCTCCCGGTGGATGAAGGCGTACGTCTTCGATTGATGGGAAGCACGACGGCGGCCATGCCCCCTCCCGGAAGGTGCCGGCGGGGACGCCGGTGCGCGGGACATGCACTCCGGTGGTCCGCACCACTGGACATGTCCCTTCTTGGCGCGGTGAACTGCTCCCTCGTGAGGGACATGCCCTTCCCCGGTCCGGCCCACTGGACATGTCCCTTCTTGCCGCGAGCCGGCCCGGGACATGCCCTCCGGTCGATCTGAAGTGGTCCCCGGAAGTTGGACTGGGATTTTCATCCATTTCCGACTTCAGGGGAGCAGTTTTATGTTTGGTCGTAGTCCGTTGTCTGAAGATCAGCGCGAGGCCGCTGTAGCGTGGTTTGAGAAGGGCATCGCGGATGCGGCGACTGCGCGGGTGATGGGTGTGGCTCGCTCGCCGGTCAAGGGTCTGTATCTGCGGTGGAGGATCCATGGTCGAGGAGTGCTGGTGGCCAAGCAGACGAAACAGGTGTACTCGTTCGAGCTGAAGCTGGCCTTGGTTGAGCGGTTCATCGCGGGTGAGACCGCGCAGGCTCTCGCGGCGGAGGCCGGGTTGTC
>NZ_CP022314.1:3813039-3824114 GCF_003352915.1 Arthrobacter sp. PM3
GCAGCCCGGACCCCGCCCACTCCGCCGTCATCGCCCGCGTCAAATTCCGCAGCCCGCCCTTCGCCGCCACATACGGGGCAATCGTGGGCCGGGCCAGATCCGCCTGCACCGAACAAATATTGATGATCTTCCCGTGCCCCCGCCCGATCATGTGCCGGGCCGCTTCCCGGCCCACCAGGAACGCGCTCGTCAGGTCCGTCGCGATCACCCGCTCCCAGTCCGCGACATCCAGCTCCAGCATCGGCACCCGGTGCTGGATCCCGGCATTGTTCACCAGCACCTCCAGCGGCCCCACGTGCTCCTCGACCCACGCCACGCCCCGGGCCGCCTCGGACGCGTCCGTGACATCAAACGCGCACCCGTGCACCCGCCCCGGCGGGTAATCCGCGGCCATCAACGCCTCCGCAGCCTTCAACCGCTCCGCATCCACACCGTTCAGCACCACCGTCGCCCCCGCATCCGCCAGGGCCCGCGCCAACGCATTCCCGATCCCCCGGCTCGACCCCGTCACCAACGCCACCCGGCCCGACAAGTCAAAAAGTCCACTCATAATTCGCTGATCCTCAATTGGTCGTAACTGTTGTGTTGTCGCTGAGATTCGAGATTGTTTGCCGCACGACGGCGAGGTCCCGGTCCCCCAGGCCCTGGCGCTTAAGCTCCGCATAGAGCCCGACGCCGGCCCGGGCCATCGGGGCCGCCGCACCGGCCGCCGCGGCGCTTTCGAGCACGAAGGACAGGTCCTTGTGCATGAATTTGGCCGGCCCGGTGGGCTCGTAGTCCCTGGCGGCGAGCCGGGGCCCCACGATGTCCAGGACCCGGCTTCCCGCCAGGCCGCCGGCCAGCACCTCGTAGAGGGCGGCGACGTCCATGCCGGAGCGTTCGGCGAGCTCGGCGGCCTCGGCGAGCGCCGCCGTCGTGGTTCCCACGATGAGCTGGTTGCACGCTTTGGCCAGCGAGCCCGACCCCAGCGGCCCCAGCCGCCGCACGGTGGTGCCCATCGCCTCGAAGAGCGGCAGGAGCCGGACGAACTCGGCCTCGCCGGCGCCGGCCATGATGGCGAGCGTCCCGTCCTGCGCGCCTTGGGTGCCGCCGCTGACTGGAGCATCGACGACGACGGCGTTGCCGCCGCTGGCCGCCGCGACCCGTGCGCCGAAGTCCTTGACTGCCGTCGGCGAGACGCTGCTCATGATGACCACAACGGTTCCCGGCGCCGGCGGCTCGGACGCCCACCGGGCCAGGAGCCCGGCGCTTGCGTCTTCGATGTAGGACAGGTCCGGGAGCATGAAAATAATGACCGGCATATCCCGGAGCTCGTCCACCGCGGCCGCGCGGGAGCCGCCGCGGGCTTCGAAGTCGTCCAGCGCCTGCGGTGACCGGTTCCAGGCCCTGACGGCCCAGCCGGCGCCCAGGAGGTTCGCCGCCATCGGCGCCCCCATCAGCCCGAGTCCGACAAACCCGGCTTCCCTGCGGTCCAGCTCCATGATGCCTCACTCCGTCGTGGTTAATCCTACAAATTTGTTCAGTATCCTAGCCTGCATTCAGTATGATGAACACTATGACGACCAAAACCACCGTCGCGATCGCCGTCCCGCTCGAAGTCGAGCTGGTGGACCGGATCCGCGCCGTCGACCCGTCCGTGACTGTCCTCTACGACCCCGAGCTCCTCCCGCCGGAACGCTTTCCCGCAGACCACGCCGGGGATCCGGCGTTCCGCCGGACGCCCGAGCAGGAGGAGCGCTACTGGGACATGCTCAACAAGGCCCAGGTCCTGTACGGGTTCCCCAACGAGAACCCGGCGGGCCTGGCCAGGATCGCCGGGAGCAACCCGCGGCTGGAGTGGATCCACGCCATGGCCGCCGGTGCCGGCGGCGCGGTCAAGGCCTCCGGCCTGGACACCGCGACGCTGCAGAAGTTCAAAGTCACTACCTCCGCCGGGGTGCATGCCCTCCCGCTGGCCGAGTTCGCCGCACTCGGCATCCTGAACGGCTTCAAGCGCAGCGCGGAACTGGCGCAGGACCAGGCGGCCAAGGTCTGGCCCGAGCTGCGCACCCCCACCCGGCTGGTCAACGGCTCCCGCCTGGTGGTAACCGGGCTGGGCGAGATCGGGCTCGAAACGGCCCGGATCGCCCGGGCGCTGGGCATGCGCGTCAGCGGGACCAAGCGGACCGTGGAGCCGATCGACGGCATCGAGGAAGTCACGGACAACGAGGGCCTGGCCGGCCTGCTGGCCTCGGCGGACGCCGTCGTCAACACCCTGCCGGGCACGCCCTACACGGAGAAGCTCTTCGGCCGCGGCGCCTTCGCCGCGATGAAGCCGGGCACGGTCTTCGTCAACGTGGGCCGCGGCACCGTGGTGGACGAGGACGCACTGCTTGAAGCCCTCGGCAACGGACAGGTCTCGTACGCCTGCCTCGATGTCTTCGCCGTGGAGCCGCTGCCGCAGGACAGCCCGCTGTGGACCCACCCCAGGGTCATGGTGTCCCCGCACACCTCGGCCCTCAGCGCCGCCGAGAACCGGCTGATCGCCGAGCGCTTCTGCAGCAACCTGCGCACCTACCTCGACGGCGGCGACCTCCCCCACCTCGTGGATCCGGTCCACTTCTACTAAGCCTTTCCCGTACAACAGCGCCAGGGCGGCTCCACACCTTGCACGAGGTGCGGGGCCGCCCTTCGCGTTGGCGTGCGGCCCCCGCCCCGCGACGCGTCTCCCACCATGCGACGCGCACCGCAAAAGGCCGGGGCCCCTCCCTCACGGAAGGGGCCCCGGCCTTTGGCTTGCGGGCCACGCGGTGCGCGGGTGCGGCTTAGCGCGCATCCTCCGTCAGGACGAGGTCGCGCCCTGCCGTTTCCGGCGTGAAGAACGTGGTGATGAAGGAGATCAGCGCCAACACGAGCGAGTAGACGGCCAGCACCAGCCAGGAATGGTCCATGGCCGCCAGCAGGGCGGCACCCACCAGCGGGACCAGCCCGCCGGCCAGCACGGCGGAGAGCTCACGGCTCATGGCCACTCCGGTGAAGCGGTACTGCGAGCCGAACAACTCCGGCAGGAGCGGGCACTGGGGGCCGAGCATGGACTGGACGCCGAGGGCGATGCCCACCACCATGACGGTCCACACGAGGGCGACGTTGCCCAGCGTCACGAGGTAGAAGGCGGGCAGCGCGATGACAGCCTGGAACAGGGCGCCGTAGCGGTAGACGGGCACACGGCCGAAGCGGTCGGACAGGGCACCGAACGTGATCACCAGGACGGCGGCGAACCCGGCGGCGATGAGCAGGCCCACCGGTCCGATGAACTTGTCACCGGGGAAGACGCCGTCCTTGGCCGCCAGGAACGCGATCAGCAGGGCGGAGTAGATCGAGGAATTGCCGTTCTCGCCCATCCGCAGGCCGATGCCGATCAGCACGTTCTTCTTCGAGTGCTTCCACAGCTGGCCGATCGGGTTCTTGACCACATTCTTGTGCTTCTCCAGTTCCTGGAACACGGGCGTTTCCTTCAGCCGCAGCCGGATGAAGATGGCCACGACAACCAGGAGCACGCTGGCCAGGAAGGGCACGCGCCACAGCCAGCCTTCCAGGACGGACTTGTCCGCCATGGCGATGAGCGCGAAGGTTCCGGCGCCCAGGAGGGTGCCCAGCTGGATGCCCACAAACGGCAGCGAGGCGAAGAAACCGCGACGGCGGCGCGGTGCAACCTCGGAAATCAACGTGGTGGCACCGGCCTGTTCGGCGCCGGCACCCAGTCCCTGGAGGATGCGCAGCGTCACCAGGAGCACGGCGCCGAGCATGCCTGCCTGCTCGTAGGTCGGCAGCAGTCCGATGGCAAAGCTGGCGGTTCCCATCAGGCCGATGGTGAGGATGAGGACCATCTTCCGGCCGAACCGGTCCCCGATGTGGCCAAAGACCATGCCGCCGAACGGCCGTGCCGCGAAGCCCACACCGTAGGTCGCGAATGAGGCGATCAGCGCGCCGTCGTCACCGAGCGGCTTGAAGAACAGCGGACCGAAAATCAGGGCCGAAGCCAGGCCGTAGATGTAAAAGTCGTAGTACTCCAGTGCGGAGCCCACAGAGCTGGCAAGCGTTGCCCGTCGCAGCTGTTCCGGATCGACGACGGCGCCGTCCGCTTCAGCGAGCTGTGTATTAGTACTAGTTGTCACAAGCACTCCCTCAAGAACACTCCAGACCCCCGTTGGCCTGGTGGGGTGTGAGCAACTCCCAAGGAGTCGATCACCATGCTGAACAGCGTACAGCATGGTGATCGACTCGCCAATGAGTAATCGGATTTATTCCGTCCCCCGGGTAGCTAGCCCATGGGATTGCCCAGGGACCGGGCGAGGTCCTGAAGTTCCTTGACCATCATGGCGCCCTGCTCCTCGGAGTAGGTCGCCTTCAGCGCGGTGACCGAAAGGCCGAGGCTGGGGCCGTGGGCGCCGCGCGTCGGCACGGCCACGGCCAGGCACACGACGCCGGTCGTGGACTCCTCGTCCTCGAACGCGTAGCCGCGCTCCCGGATGACTTCCAGCTGGGCTTTGAGCTCGGCGCCGGTCCGCAGCGATTTGGGCGTCAGGACCGGAAGTTCAGCGTCGTCGGGGAACATTTCGTCGATGTCGTGGTCGTGCAGCCGGGCAATGAGGGCCTTGCCGACGGCGCACAGGGACACCGGCATCTTGTCGCCGATGTTGGACGTCAGCCGGACGGCCGGGTGGCCTTCGTAGCGGGCCAGGTAGATGACGTTGGTCCCGTCCAGCATCGCGATGCGGACTGTCTCGCCGGACAGCGTCGGGGCCTGTTCGCAGAACCGGTAGAACTCCTGGACCTCGTCAAGGCGGCTGAGGTACGCCGCGCCGAGCTCCACCAGTTTGCGCCCGAGGGTGAATTCGGCACCCTGGCGGTGGATCAGCCGGGCTTCCTCGAGTGCGAGGAGGAGGTTGGACGTCGAGGACTTCGGGATCCCCAGTTCCCGGGCCAGGTCGCTGAGCGTCAGGCGCCCGGTCGCGGACGCGGCCAGCGCTTCCAGCACGGCCGCGGCGCGGGTGACTGCCGGCGCGGGCGATGCGCTCCCCAAGCCGTCGGAAGTTCGGGAAACTCGGGAATCGGCCATGATTCTCCTTCAGGTATTGCGCGCAGGTCACCACGCCACTCATTCGCATGCCGTCCAGTCAGCTGAACACCAACCATCATAATGTCTGGCGGCAGGCTGTGGGGCTGTCAGGCTCCGGCCGCCACGGGATTCGTCAGCTCGCCGATGCCGGCAATGTGGCAGCTGACGGTGTCTCCGGGAAGGATCGCGGCGGACTGGGCCGGGAATCCCGTCAGGACGAGGTCGCCGGGGTGCAGCGTCATGAAGGAGGTCAGGTAGGCAAGGATCTCCGCCACCGTCCAGCCGAGATCAGCGGAGCTGGCCGGCGTGAGCTCCACCCCGTTGTGCCTGATGCCGATCCGCAGATCGCCGGCCGCCAGATCAGTGACGATCCAGGGGCCCGCCGGGGTGAACGTGTCCTGGCTCTTGGCACTGATCCAGAGTTCGTCGGTGGCCTGCAGGTCCCTGGCGGAGACGTCGTTTCCGATCGTGTAACCGAGGATCACGGCGCCGGCAGTGTCCGGCGTCAGCCCGCGGGCTCTGCTCCCGACGACGACCGTCAGTTCCGCCTCCGGCTCAACCCGGCCCATGCCGGCGCGGAGTTCAATGGCGTCGCCCGGGCCCACCACGCTGGTGGCCGCCTTGTGGAAGGCCTGCGGCGGGAGGTCACGGCCGGCGCGGCCGGTGTTGTGCGCCATGCCCAGGACATTGGCCGGAACGCACGGCGCCAGGAATGTGAAGGACGCCTGGTCGACGCTCGCGCCGGGTTCCCAGCCGCTGCGGTGCCGGCTGCCCGCGTTGGCTGCGGAACCGGGAAAGGGCGAACCGGTCACCGTCCAGACTTTGCCTGCGTCACTGCCGAAGTCCGGTGCATCGTTGGCGACGAAGAAGAATTCGTCCGCGGCAGCGGCGGGGAGGGGGCGGACTCTGGCGATTCTGCGGGGGTGCGTGGCGGTCATGGACTCATCCTAGGTGGCCCGTTTCCGGGCCCGCGGTTAGGCCATCGAATAGGCTATTTCAGGCACGCCGAAACACTTCCGACATGTTTCAC
This sequence comes from Arthrobacter sp. PM3, assembly GCF_003352915.1. Lineage (NCBI taxonomy): Bacteria > Bacillati > Actinomycetota > Actinomycetes > Micrococcales > Micrococcaceae > Arthrobacter > Arthrobacter sp. PM3. Next base: position 3,819,168 of record NZ_CP022314.1, read on the forward strand.
ATTTCCAAATGTTCACGGTATATTCATTGCAAGCCTTCCACCGCGGCATCCCCCAATAGTCGCGGTGGAAGGCTTTTCCAATGCCGTTTCCAATGCCGTTTCCACTGGCCCGCCGCAGTCAGGCGGCGTCCGCTACCGCCTCCCGCAGCCGCCAGCCGCCGCCAAGGCCGTCCCGGATCAGTTCCATCGTGGTCAGTGCCGATCCGCGGTTGCGGCCAAGCCGTGCCTGAACCTGCCAGACCTCGACATCCACCCGGCTCAGGCCTTTTGGCATCCGGCGCTCGGCCTCCCACCAGCTGACCCGCTCGAACCAGCGGACCGGCTCGGCCCCGATCAGCCATTCCCTGCCCCCTCGGACCACGGCCAGGGGCCGCCCGTCCGGGCATGTTCTCACCATTATGTGCTCCATGCCCGTCACACTAGGGCGGACCCCGGACATTGTCGGGGGGCGCCGTCCTCAGCCGGCGGCGTGGACCGCCACGACCCGGGGCTGGCGCAGCCGGATGAAGACGTCGGCCGGCTGGGCGTTCTTTCCCCGCAGCGTGACGGCCGAGATGCTGACGCCGTCCGGAAGCAGGACGCTCTGGCGTACGATGCCGCTGGCGTTCTTGGACCACGCCTGACGGCTCAGGCCAAACCTGCTGCTCCTGCTGAGGCCGAGCTTCTCCGGGTCAATGCCGTCCGCCCCGTGAAGGTCATAGGTCACCATGGCGAAGCCGCCGCGGAGCCTGCTGGCTGATTCGAACTCGAACTCGAACTCCACCAGGCCGCCGTCGACCCCGGCGTCCAGGGGGAAAGTCAGCTCCGTTTCTTCCGTAAGGCGCAATGGTTCGGCCCCCGGCGCGGAGAGTTCGTGCGGCACCAGCTCGCCGCGGATGATGTCATCGATCAGGGTCGGCCACTTGTCGGCGGCAATGTCCGCTGCCCGTACGCCAGGGAGCCTGTCGAGCCGGGCCAGCGACTCGGCCACTCGTTCGTGCGGAGACTCATTCAGCGTCGAGTCCTGGTCGCTGTGCCGGACCTGGAAGAACATGTGCTCGGTGGATTCCAGGATGGTCGGCATCACCTTGTCCACTCCGTGGTGCGGGCCCGGCGTCTTGATCTCGAGCCGGCCCTTGCCGGGATCGAAGGCCGACACGAACGCCATGCCCTGGGCGGACTTCGGGTGGTAGAACTCCCGAAGATTCATCAGTTCGCGCTCACCCTTGTATGCCGTCAGGCCGAGCCCGAAGGAGATTGCCATCCCCGTGTGGTTCGTGGTCCGGTAGGTTTCAAGGCGTGCCAGGTAGTCGGCGGCTAGCACGTCGTCGTCGTCGAGGCGGAACCACACCACCGGTTGCACGCCGTCAGCGGCGTCGAACTTGGCGGCAAGATCCTCCTCGATCAGCGGCAGCACCTCTTCGATGCCGGTCCCCCGGACTACTTCATTCCACTCGACCGGCACCAGGAACGGGTACTGGGCCGCGGCCGCGAACAACAGTTCCTGGTGGCGCTTCGGGAGATGCTCGGAGTACATGACGTAGTGCTTGTAGTCATGGTCCTCCGCCATTGCGGCGAGGGCCGGCACGGACTTGGTGAAGAACATCTCGGCGCGCAGGTTGAGCCGCTTCTCCGAAAACAGGTAGCCCATGTAGTCCGCCGGGGTTCCGAAGACTCCGCCGCGCGACGTCTTCCATGAATGCGAGCCGGGCGAGAAAAGGCTGTACCGCGTAACGCCGTAGAACACGTAGATCCCCCAAGGTGTGACGAGTGAACAAATCACCTAAGAATACCCGGCCCCGCGCCTGAACGACACGCCAGCCGGCGTCCGCGTGGCACAAGAAAACCCCGCTGCCAAGGACCCTGGGGTCGTTGGCAACGGGGTTTGTCGTGGTGGGTCCTACCGGGATCGAACCGATGACATCCACGGTGTAAACGTGGCGCTCTACCAGCTGAGCTAAAGACCCAAAACGGCGGTTTCCGCGCTTCAGCGCGTCAACCAACGAACAGTTACTGTACCGGACGAGGGGGGCCCGCGCCAATCGAAGCAGCGTACCGGGCGCCGCCGGCGCAACACTTAAGAGTTTGCGCGGTCAGAGTTCGGGCAGTTCAGCGGCGAGCCAGCTCAGGGCGCCGCTGACGCCGGCGTCGAGCTTGATCGTGGCCAGGTCATCCCCGCGGGTGGCTCCCCTGTTGATGATGACCACGGCCTTGCCCTGCTTCGCGGCGTGCCGGACAAAACGCAGCCCGCTCATCACGGTCAGGGACGAGCCGGCAACCAGCAGCGCTTCGGCGGCGTCGACCATGGCGTAGGAGCGCTCAACCCGGTCCTTGGGCACGTTTTCGCCGAAGTAGACAAAGTCCGGCTTCAGCGTGCCGCTGCAGGCGGGGCAGCGGGCCACGATGAAGGACTCGATCAGCTTCGAGTCCTCGACCGTGGCGTCGGCATCGGGCGCCATCTCAACGGCCCCGGCGGCGCGGGCACGTTCCAGGAAACCCGGGTTGAGTTCGTCCAGGACCCCGGCGAGGAGCTGGCGGCTGAACCGCCGGTGGCAGTCCAGGCACACCACCTGGTCGAACCTGCCGTGCAGGTCCACCACGTTGAGGCTGCCGGCGTCTTCGTGCAGCCGGTCCACGTTCTGGGTGATGAGGCCGGTCAGGAGCCCGCGGCGTTCCAGCCGGGCCACCGCGGCGTGGCCCGCGTTGGGGTCTGCCCGGCGCAGGTGCGACCAGCCGATATGATTGCGTGCCCAGTACCGCTGCCGGTTTTCCGCCGCGCCGATGAATTCCTGGTAGGTCATGGGGGCCCGCGGGGCGGCTCCGGGCCCGCGGTAGTCCGGGATGCCGGAATCGGTGCTCAGGCCGGCGCCGGTCAGCACGGCGAACCGCGCGCCTGCCAGGACACGGTGGATATCCTGCAGCGCCTCAAGCTCGCTGCGCTGTACGTCCGCGGGCGTCCCGGCCGCGGTGACCGGCGGGAGGCTGGCAAAACCAGTCATCCCGATCCCCGGCCGCCGCTGCCTCACCGGTTCAGTTCCTGCCCAGCCCCGCGAGGGCGGACCGGTATGCGGCAAAATCCCTGGCCTGTCCGCGCGGATTCACCACGACGTAACGGACAATTCCTGCCGCGTCGATGATGAATGTGCCGCGCAGCGCCATGCCGCTGTCCGCGTCGAAGACGCCGTAGGCCGAGGCCACGGCGCCGTGCGGCCAGAAATCGGCCAAAAGATCGAAGTCGTAGCCTTCCTTTTCGGCGTAGGCGCGCTGGGCGAACTTGCTGTCCACCGACACGGCCAGCACCGCGGCGTCAGCATCTTCAAAGAGCGCCAGGTTGTCCCGGATTTCACACAGTTCCCCGGTGCAGATGCCGGAGAATGCGAAGGGATAGAAGACAACCGCCACGTTGCGGCCACGGAAGTCGGACAGGCGCACCGGTTCGCCGAACTGGTTGACGAGCTCGAAGTCGGGTGCGGGCTCGCCGACGCCGGGAACGTCGCCGGGCGCAGGTACCACCTCGCCGGCCGGGAAAGCGGCGTCGTGCCGGATTGCTTGGGTCACTTGTTCTTCCGCGTGACCAACCGGGTGGCGCTCCAGTCCTTCGAGACGCCGGCCGAGGTGGTGTAATGCAGGCCCGCAGTGGGTGCGGCATCCTGGATGTCTGCCGGCGAAACGTAGCCGACCCGTCCGGACTTGGGCGTCAGGACCCACACCACGCCGCCCTCGGTGAGGGTGGTCAGCGAGTCGACCAGGGTGTCAACGAGGTCTCCGTCACCGGCACGCCACCACAGGATGGCTGCGTCGACGACCTCGTGGTCGTCCTCGTCAAGGAGCTCGGAGCCCGTGAGATCTTCGATGTCGTCACGCAAGTCGAAGTCGACGTCGTCGTCATAACCGAATTCCTGAATCAGGTCCCCGTCTTTGAAACCCAGTTTCTCCGCCACATTTACCGAAGTGGCGGCGTCGGCCTCGCTCACGTGCTGCTCCTATGTTTTGTGAATTGCTTCATGTCTCAATGTTCATGTCTCAATGGACAAGTGATTTCCATTACTCCCAGCCAACACCCTTTGGGCCCTCGCTTCAAGCTGTTGGCCCCGCGATCCGCCATATTCTGCGTCACACAGGTCGTTCCGGCGGCCGTCAGGCGGCGCCCCGTCACACAACCAGTATGCCCGCGAAATACGTCGGGGGCTCCAGGCGGCGGCTACGCATCCGTCTGCCCGCACGGTTAGAGTGGCTGATGACGACTACGCCCGGACGGGCAACCGCCCCGCCGGTACAGGCGGGCGTAGCCGTGATTGGACCTTGCCCGGCGCATACGACCGGGCTGATGTAACCGATATGTCGCACACGTCGCGTTCACGCCAGGCAGCTACCCTGCCCGGAGCTGAGGGTGCCGATAGATGCGCTCAAAGAGAGGTTGGACGTGGCTGCAGGAGAAGATACCTCCCATATCCTCAGCGGGTTGACTAACCAGCTGCCTGATCGTGATCCGGAAGAGACCGCCGAGTGGCTGGAGTCCCTGGACGCGTTGATTCAGGAACAGGGCACGGAGCGTGCCCAGTACATCATGCGCAGCCTGCTTCAGCGGGCCGGGGCGCAGAGCGTGGGTGTTCCGATGGTCACCACGACCGATTATGTGAACACGATCCCGGTGGACCAGGAGGCCCCGTTCCCCGGGGACGAGGAGATCGAGCGGAAGTACCGGGCGTGGCTGCGGTGGAACGCGGCGGTCATGGTGCACCGGGCGCAGCGGGCGGACATCGGGGTCGGCGGGCACATCTCGACCTATGCCGGGGCCGCGACCTTGTACGAGGTGGGGTTCAACCACTTCTTCCGCGGCAAGGACCACCCCTCCGGCGGGGACCAGGTGTTCTTCCAGGGCCACGCCTCCCCCGGGATGTACGCCCGGGCGTTCATGGAGGGCCGTTTGTCCGAGGAGGACCTGGACGGGTTCCGGCAGGAGAAGTC
>NZ_CP022314.1:3824214-3951760 GCF_003352915.1 Arthrobacter sp. PM3
GCTGGAACGTGATCAAGGTCGTCTGGGGCCGGGAATGGGATGACCTGCTGGCCAAGGACCGGGACGGGTCGCTGGTGAAGATCATGAACGAGACCGTCGACGGGGACTACCAGACCTACAAGGCCGAATCCGGCGCGTTCGTCCGCGAGCACTTCTTCGGCCAGACCCCGCAGACCAAGGAACTGGTCCAGGACCTCACCGACGACCAGATCTGGAACCTCAAACGCGGCGGCCACGACTACAACAAGGTCTACGCCGCGTACAAGGCCGCGACCGAGTTCAAGGGCAAACCCACCGTTATCCTGGCCCACACGGTCAAGGGCTACGGCCTGGGCACCCACTTCGAGGGCCGCAACGCGACCCACCAGATGAAAAAACTCACCCTCGCGGACCTCAAAGCCTTCCGCGACCACCTGCGCATCCCCATCACCGACGACCAGCTCGAAGCCGACCCCTACCGGCCCCCGTACTACCACCCCGGCCCCGACGCCCCGGAAATCCAGTACCTCATGGAACGCCGCCGCGCCCTCGGCGGCTTCGTCCCCGAACGCCGGTCCAAGCACACCGAGATCACGCTGCCGGACGACAAGGCCTACGAGGTCGCCAACCGCGGGTCCGGCAAGCAGCTGGCCGCGACCACCATGGCGTTCGTCCGCCTGCTCAAGGACCTCATGCGGGACAAGAACTTCGGTTCCCGGATCGTGCCGATCATCCCCGATGAGGCCCGCACGTTCGGCATGGACGCGTTCTTCCCGACGGCGAAGATCTACAACCCCAACGGCCAGAACTACCTCTCCGTGGACCGGGACCTCGTCCTGGCCTACAAGGAGTCGATCTCCGGCCAGATCGTGCACGCCGGCATCAACGAGGCCGGCTCCGTCGCCGCGTTCACGGCGGCCGGCACCGCCTACGCCACGCACGGCGAGCCGCTCGTGCCGATCTACGTGTTCTACTCCATGTTCGGCTTCCAGCGCACCGGCGACTCCTTCTGGGCCGCCGCGGACCAGATGACCCGCGGGTTCATCATCGGCGCCACCGCCGGCCGCACCACCCTCACCGGTGAAGGCCTGCAGCACGCCGACGGCCACTCCCCCATCCTCGCCGCCACCAACCCGGCCGTCGTCACCTACGACCCCGCCTACGGCTACGAGATCGGCGTGATCATGCGCGACGGCCTGGAACGGATGTACGGCCCGGACTCGGAAGACCGGAACCTGATGTACTACATCACGGTCTACAACGAGCCGATCGCGCAGCCGGCGGCCCCGGCGGAGCTCGACGTCGAAGGCATCACCAAGGGCATCTACCTGCTCGCGCCGGCCAAGATCGACGGCCCGCGCACGCAGATCCTGGCCTCCGGCGTCTCCGTGCCCTGGGCCCTCGAAGCCCAGCGGATCCTCGCCGAAGACTGGGGCGTCTCCGCCGACGTCTGGTCCGTGACCTCCTGGAGCGAACTGCGCCGCGACGCCATGGCCGCCGAAGAGGAAGCCTTCCTCAACCCCGGCCAGCCCGCCCGCGTCCCGTTCGTCACCCGGCAGCTCGCCGGCGCCACCGGCCCGATCGTCGCCGTCACCGACTACATGAAGGCCGTCCCGGACCAGATCCGCCAGTTCCTCCCGAACGAGTTCGCCTCACTCGGAGCCGACGGCTTCGGCTTCTCCGACACGCGCGCCGCAGCCCGCCGCTTCTTCAAGAACGACGTCCACTCCGTGGTTGTCCGTTCCCTGCAGATGCTGGCCCGGCGCGGAGAGGTCGACGCCCAGGCCCCGGCCCAGGCGATCGAGAAGTACCGCCTGCTCAACGTGAACGCCGGCACCACCGGCAACGCGGGCGGCGACTCCTGAGCGGCCGTCCCTGCCGGGCCGGGCGGCCCGGCAGCCGTTCCCGACGGCGGTTCCCCCGTAAAGGTGGGGGCCGCCGTCGGGCGTTTAATCCCAAAGTGCCCCGCGGCGGGCGGCTGCGGACACTTGTGACACAGGACAACCGCAGTTGTAGCCTTTGCACAAATGGAGCTTGGGCGGCGCGCCCCGTATGCTCGATGCATGGCCGAGCCGATCACCACTCCAGAAAAACGCAAGCCGACCTCGCGGGCGATGACTCCGGAGAAGGCCGAGACGCTCAAGAAGCTCCGCGCCAGCGTGGGCCAGCTGTCCACGACAACGCTGCGCCAGCTGGAGAAGTCGCTGCCGTGGTACAGCCGGCTGAACTCGGACGAGCGCTCCGCCCTGGGCATGGTTGCGCAGAACGGCATCGCGGCCTTCGTCACCTGGTATGAGAGGCCGAGCTCGCCGTCGTGGATCCTGTCCGACGTCTTCGGCACCGCCCCCACCGAACTGACCCGCTCCATCAGCCTCCAGAAGGCGCTGCAGCTCATCCGGATCGTCGTGGAGGTCGTCGAGGACCAGGTCCCGGTCATCGCCCCGGAAGCGGACCAGTCAGCCCTGCGGGAAGCGGTGCTCCGCTACTCGCGGGAGGTCGCCTTCGCGGCCGCCGACGTCTACGCCCGCGCCGCGGAATCCCGCGGGTCCTGGGACACCCGGCTGGAGGCGCTAATTGTCGACGCCATCCTGCGCGGCGAAAACACCGACGCGCTGCGGTCCCGGATCGCGGCCCTGGGCTGGAAGGCGCAGGAACGGTTCACCGTCATGGTGGGCAATTCCCCCTCTGAGCCGAGCGCCAGCTACGTCAGCGAACTGCGGCGCACCGCGGGGCGCTTCGCCGAGGACGCGCTCGTGGGAATCCAGGGCGACCGGCTCATCCTCATCCTGGGCGGGGTCCAGGACCGGGAGACCGCATACCTGAAACTCAGCGAACTCTTCGCCCCCGGTCCCGTGGTCTACGGCCCGGAGGCCGGTTCCCTCCTCGAGGCCAGCGGCTCGGCCCAGTCGGCTTTCGCCGGCCTGACGGCGGCCCGCGCCTGGCCCTCCGCGCCGCGCCCCGTGGCGGCCGATGATCTGCTCCCGGAGCGCGTGATCTCCGGCGACGACGCCGCCCGCCGCTCCCTGGTCAAAAACATCTACCGCCCCCTGCTGGCCGCCTCCAACGGGCTCGTCGAGACGCTGGGAACCTACCTGGAACTGGGCCATTCGCTGGAGGCGACGGCCCGTGAGCTCTTCGTCCACGCCAACACCGTGCGCTACCGGCTCAAGCGCGTCTGCGACGTCACCGGCTGGGATCCGCTCCTGCCGCGGGAGGCGTTCGTGCTCCAGACTGCCCTCGTGGTGGGCCGGCTTTCGACTCCCCCGAAGGCCCCGGCCGAGCGGCAGCCTCCCCGCAACGGCTCCTGATCCATTGTAGACTTCCTACAAACTGACCCAGTGAGCTTGGTGTATGAAAACACCAATGTTCACGCGGTAATTTGGAAAGCTGGTTACGTGCTTGCAATCGTCTGCCCTGGACAGGGCTCCCAGACCCCCGGTTTTCTGGCCCCCTGGCTGGAACTGCCACCCATAGCGGGCCTTCTGGCCTCCCTCAGCGAAATAGCAGGCATCGATCTCGCCGCCCACGGCACCACCTCCGATGAGGAAACCATCAAGGACACTGCCGTCGCGCAGCCCCTGATCGTCGCCGCCGGCCTCGTGGCCGCGAAGTCCCTGTTCGACGTCGAACTGAGCACCCTGCCGGTCATCCTCGCCGGCCACTCCGTCGGCGAAATCACCGCAGCCGCGCTGGCCGGCGTGCTGACGGAAACAGAAGCGATGACGTTTGTCCGCGAACGCGCCAATGGCATGGCCGCCGCCGCTGCCGCCACGCCGACGGGCATGAGCGCCGTCGTGGGCGGAGAACCGGCTGATGTCCTGGCCGCCATCGAGGCCTCCGGCGCCACCGCCGCCAACGTCAACGGCGCGGGCCAGATCGTGGCCGCCGGCACACTGGAGCAGCTCAAGGCCCTCGCCGAGAACCCGCCGGCCAAGGCCCGGGTCATCCCGCTGAAGGTCGCAGGCGCATTCCACACCTCGCACATGGCCCCCGCGGGCGCAGCCCTGCAGGCGTTGCGCCCGTCGCTGCACCCGCGGAACCCGCAGGTCCCGCTGCTGTCCAACTTCGACGGCGCGGAAGTCACCGAAGGCGGCGCCGCCGTCGACAGCCTCATCGCCCAGGTCTCCCGCCCGGTCCGGTGGGACCGCTGCATGGAGACGATGGTGCAGCGCGGCGTGACCGGCGTGATCGAGCTGGCGCCTGCCGGCACACTGGCCGGCCTCGCCAAGCGCGGCATGCCCGGCGTCAAGACCGTCACCGTCAAGACCCCGGACGATCTTTCCGCGGCCCTGGCCCTATTTGCAGAACTGGAGGGAGGGGAATGAGCGTTCCCACTCTGAAGCAGGCGCCCGTGCAGGAAAACACCCGCATCCTGGGTGTCGGCGCCTACCGGCCCAGCGTGATCGTGACCAACGAGGACGTGTGCCAGTGGATCGACTCGTCGGATGAATGGATCCGCCAGCGCACCGGCATCATCACCCGGCACCGCGCCCCCGCCGATGTCAGCGTGATCGACATGGCCGAGGCCGCCGGCCGTGAGGCGCTCCGGAAGGCCGGCATCGAAGCCTCCCAGCTCGGCGCGGTGATCGTTTCGACGGTCACCCATCCTTACGCCACCCCGTCCGCCGCCGCGAGCCTCGCCGACCGCATCGGCGCGACACCGGCCCCCGCGTTCGACATCTCCGCCGCGTGCGCCGGCTACTGCTATGGCATCGCGCAGGGTGACGCCCTGGTGCGTTCCGGCGCGGCCGACTACGTCCTGGTCGTGGGCGCCGAAAAGCTCTCCGACGTCATCGACAACACGGAACGGACCATCTCCTTCCTGCTGGGCGACGGCGCCGGTGCCGTCGTGATCGGCCCCTCGGATACGCCCGGAATCGGCCCGTCGGTCTGGGGTTCGGACGGCAGCAAGTGGGATGCCATCGGCATGACCCACTCGATGCTGGACATCCGCGAGCTCGCCCTGACCGGCAAGCACGGTGCCGCCGTGAGCGACGAGGAAGCCGCCGTGACCGACGCGTCGCTGTGGCCCACGCTGCGCCAGGACGGCCAGACGGTCTTCCGTTGGGCCGTGTGGGAAATGGCGAAGGTGGCCCAGCAGGCCCTCGACGCCGCCGGCGTCCGGGCCGAGGACCTCGCCGCCTTCATCCCGCACCAGGCCAACATGCGGATCATCGACGAGATGGCCAAGAAGCTCAAGCTGCCCGAGACCGTCAAGATCGCCCGCGACATCGCCGACGCCGGAAACACCTCAGCGGCGTCCATCCCCCTGGCCACCCACCGCCTGCTCGAGGAAAACCCCGAGCTCAGCGGCGGGCTGGCGCTGCAGATCGGCTTCGGAGCCGGACTGGTGTTCGGCGCCCAAGTGGTCGTGCTTCCTTAGGCAGCCACCGCTTTCCCCAAACGAAACCCGCACCAAGCCGAACCCTCGGCTTGAATCATTTCCGCCGACGGCGGCCGGCATCCCGCCGGCAGCCGGGGGCACCAACCAAGAAAAGGAGCCACCAATGGCTAGCAACGAAGAAATCCTGGCCGGCCTGGCTGAAATCGTCAACGAAGAGACCGGCCTGGCCCCCGAGGCTGTCGAACTGGACAAGTCCTTCACCGAGGACCTGGACATCGACTCCATCTCCATGATGACCATCGTCGTCAACGCCGAAGAGAAGTTCGGCGTCCGCATCCCCGACGAAGAGGTCAAGAACCTCAAGACCGTCGGCGACGCCGTCAGCTTCATCTCCAACGCCCAGGCCTAAGCCTGGTCCCGCCGCTTCCGGCGGACTCCGCGGACCGGTCCGGGCGGCACATCAGCGCCCGGACCGGACCGCAGCCATCAAGTGCACGACCACAGAGTTTTCCCTACGCAGGCCCCGGCCGCCCCGTTCGCGGGTCCGGACCCGGCAAGCGCACCGACAGAGAGTGATCCCATGGCACGCAAAGTAGTCATTACCGGGCTGGGTGCCACCACACCCATCGGCGGCGATGTCCCCACGATGTGGAAGAACGCGCTGAAGGGCGTCTCCGGCGCGCACACGCTTGAGGACGACTGGGTGGCAAAGTATGAACTGCCCGTGCACTTCGCTGCACGCGCCTCCACCCCGGCGCTGGAGGTCCTGAGCCGGGTCGAAGCCAAGCGCATGGACCCGTCGACCCAGTTCGGCGTCATCGCCGCCCGTGAAGCCTGGGCCGACGCCGGGATCACCGACATCGACCACGACCGCCTCGCCGTGGCGTTCGCCACCGGGATCGGCGGCGTCTGGACCCTGCTGGACGCCTGGGACACCCTGCGCGAAAAGGGCCCCCGCCGTGTCCTGCCCATGACTGTGCCCATGCTGATGCCCAACGGCGTCGCGGCTGCCGTCAGCCTGGACCTCGGTGCCCGCGCCGGCGCCCACACCCCTGTCTCCGCCTGCGCCTCCGGCACCGAAGCCGTGCACCTGGGACTGGACCTGATCCGCTCCGGCAAGGCCGACGTCGTGGTCTGTGGCGGCGCCGAAGCCGCCATCCACCCGATGCCGATCGCCGCCTTTGCTTCCATGCAGGCGCTCTCCCGCCGCAACGATGACCCTGAGCACGCCTCCCGTCCCTACGACCGCGACCGCGACGGCTTCGTCATGGGTGAAGGGGCCGGTGCCCTGGTGATCGAGGCCGAGGAGCACGCCCTGGCCCGCGGGGCCCGGATCTACGCCGAGCTCGCCGGAACCTCGGTCACGGCCGACGCCTACCACATCACCGCCCCGGACCCGGAGGGCCTCGGCGCGACCCGTGCCCTGAAGGCTGCCATGTTCGACGGCCGGATCCAGGCCGAGGACATCGTGCACGTCAACGCCCACGCCACCTCGACCCCGGTCGGCGACAAGCCCGAGTACACCGCCCTGAAAGCGGCCCTGGGCAGCCACGTGGACAACGTCGCCGTCTCGGCCACGAAGTCCCAGATGGGGCACCTGCTGGGCGCTTCCGGTGCCGTCGAAGCCGTCCTCACGGTCCTGGCGGTCCACGAGCGCAAGGCACCCGTGACGATCAACCTGGAGAACCAAGACCCGGAAATCCCGCTCGACGTCGTCACAACGGCCCGCGACCTGCCCGCCGGCAGCATCGCGGCGCTGAGCAACTCCTTCGGCTTCGGCGGCCACAACGCCGTCATCGCGATCCGCAGCGTCTAACACCGCGGCCCTTCCCCCGCCGGGATGACAGATGGCGGCAATGTTCTTCACGAACATTGCCGCCATCTGTCGTTTCGGCGCCTGGCTATGGAATTGCTGTGGAGGACTGCTGCGGTGGGGCGCCCGGCCGGCTCTTAGCCGACCTGGTGAAGCCAGCGCACCGGGGCGCCTTCCGCCGCGTGGCGGAAGGGTTCGAGTTCTTCATCCCAGGCCTCGCCCAGGGCGAGCGAGAGTTCGTGGTAGACGGCCGAGGGGTCGCCGGCGCCGGTTTCATAGGCGTAGCGGATGCGGTCTTCGGAAACCATGATGTTGCCGTGGACGTCCGTGGTGGCGTGGAAGATCCCGAGCTCCGGGGTGTGCGACCAGCGTCCCCCGTCGACCCCCTGGCTGGGTTCCTCGGTGACTTCGTAGCGCAGGTGCGCCCAGCCGCGCAGAGCGGACGCCAATTGAGCCCCCGTGCCCGGCTTTCCGGTCCACGACAGCTCGGCCCGGAACATTCCGGGCGCGGCAGGCTGAGCGGTCCACTCCAAGTCCGTCCGCTTGTCCACGACTGACCCTATGGCCCACTCCACGTGGGGGCACAAAGCAGTCGGGGCCGAGTGAATGAACAACACACCACGGGTCAGTGCAACAGACATTCCATCCTCCATAGCTGTAGGTACGTCTTCCCCAACGACCTCTGCCTGGATGTCTGTCCGTTGCGCGGATCCGAAAATGCGCCTGCGGTCCCTGCCAAAGTACTAATATACAACCGGTTTCCAAGCTGGGACATGAAGCATTCCAGCTTCAAGCTCAACTTGAAACTTCCCGGGCGTGAGTTTCATTCTGCCCTACCCCTCCTAATTACGCCAGTGCGATTCGGCGCGTCTTTTCCGGCGCGCCGCGCAGGGGCGCTGCGGCCTTTCGTCGGGCCACCGGCAGGCAGCACGAAGGCGTCCGGCGCGGCCGCGGGCGGCCTGCGGGCGGGGGCCGCGGGTGGCCTGCGGCGGAGCACCCTTCAGGCCCGGGGGTGCGCCTGCCGGTAGCTTTGTCGGAGCCTCTCCACGGACACATGGGTGTAGATCTGGGTGGTGGCAAGACTGCTGTGGCCGAGGATTTCCTGCACGGCACGCAGGTCCGCCCCGCCGTCGAGCAGATGCGTGGCCGCCGAGTGCCGCAGGGCGTGCGGCCCGGTGGCGGCGGTGTCCCCCAGGTTATCCAGCATGTCCTTGACGACGCTGCGGACCTGTCGCTGGTCCACCCTGCCGCCCCGCACGCCCAGGAAGAGCGCCGGGCCGCTGCCATCGGCGGCGAGCGCCGGCCGGCCGCGGCGGAGCCAGTCGTCAACCGCGAGCGCCGCCGGCAGCCCGTAAGGCACCGTGCGCTCTTTGTTGCCCTTGCCGAGCACCCGCAGGGTCCTGCGGTCCGGGTCGAGGTCATCGACGTCCATACCGGCCAGCTCGCCGACGCGGACACCCGTGGCATACAGGAGCTCCAGCATGGCCCGGTTGCGCAAGGCCAACGGTTCTCCCTCGGCCGAGGCGCTTTCTGCGTCGTTCACGAGCCGCCTAACCTGCTGCTGTTGCAGGACACCCGGGAGCGACTTCTCCCGCTTCGGGGCCTTGAGCCGGAGGGCGGGGTCGGCCTCAATCAGCTCCTCCCGGACCGCCCAGGCGGTGAAGGCCCGCGCGGTGGCGGCGCGGCGGGCCAGGGTGGCCCGGGACTTTCCGGACTCGCTCTGGGCGCCCAACCAGCGACGCAGTGTCCCGAGTTCCAGCCCCGCAAGGTCCTGCACGCCCTCCGTCGCGGCGTGGACGAGGAGGCTTTCGACGTCCGAAAGGTAGGCCCGCACCGTGTGGGCGGAGCGTCCCCGCTCAGCTTCCAGGTAGCGGCCGAAACTGTGGGCGGCGTCGCGTAGGGCCGAGGGCAGCGGGGCGGGAAGATCCTGTGTAGGCACCTTCCTACTGTGGCAGTGTTCCTTCGGCATTCAAGGAGCTTCCCGGCGCGCCGCGTCATCCGGGTGCAGCCCATCGTCTCAGTCCGCCTTCGGCGAGCGTTTCCACGCGCCCCGCTGTGCTTCGGCCAGGCCCAGCAGCCCCAGCCGGCCGAGTCCGGCGCGGACCGCATCCGGGCTGAGGCCGGCCACCGCGGCCAGCTTCTCGACCGAGCTCGTGGTCCGCAGGGGCAAGGCATCGAGCAGGATCAGGTCCTCGAGGGTGAGCCCGTCCTGGACCTCGGCCCGGCCCGCTTCCTCCGCGGCCAGGGCTTCCCCGCTCGGGGAGGCGAGCTCGGCGATTTCCCCCGCATCCGTGACACACACGGCGCCGCCCTCGCGCAGCAGCCGGTGGCAGCCGGCGGAATTGGCGCTGTGGACGGATCCAGGCACGGCCCCCACGGCCCTGCCCAGGCTCTCGGCATGGTGTGCCGTGTTGAGGGCACCGGACCGCCACCGGGCCTCGACCACCACCGTCACGGAGGCCAGCGCCGCGATGAGGCGGTTCCGCTGCAGGAACCGGTAGCGGGTGGGCGCGGAGCCGGGCGGGACCTCGGCCAGGACTGCACCGTGGTCCGCGACCGCCCGCAGCATATCCTCATTACCGGACGGGTAGAACCGGTCCACTCCCCCGGCCATGACGGCGATGGTGGGCATGCCGCCGGCACCTCCGGCCAGGGCCGCCCGGTGGGCATGGGCGTCAATGCCGTAAGCGCCGCCCGAGACGATGGTGAACCCGCGCTGGGCCAGGGAATAGGCGAGGTCCGCCGTCACGGACGCACCGTAGCTCGTGCTGTCCCGGGAACCCACCAGCGCAATGGCCCGGGCCACGGCGGGGAGTTCCTGTTCCACGCCGCGCCACCAGAGGCACAACGGCTCCTGAAGGCCGAGGTCGGCCAGCTGCGGAGGCCACAGCTCGTCCGAGGGGATGATGAGACGGCCGCCGAGCCGTTCCATGGTCGCCAGGTCCCGCTCGGGCGCGAGATCGGGCAGGCGCGTCGCCCACCGCTGCAGCGCCGCGCCCAGTCCCGGCCAGCTACTGCCGGCCCCGCATGCCGCCAGTATTGCGGTGATCTCCTGCTCGAGGTGGACGCCGGCCGCCAGCCGCCCGCTGGCAATCCTCAGGGCGTCCTGCGCGCCCGCCGCTTGCACCAGGGCGAGGGCCGCCGCGTCCTGCGGTTCGAACAGCCGGGACAATGCCGCCCGGGCCGTCCGTTCGTCATCGCTCATGGGAGAGTCCTTCCGTGGAGGCGGAGATACTGGTGGCCGGCTCGTGCGGGGCCGGGATGTGTGCCGGGCTCACGCGGACACCGTGCCGGCCTGGCGCAGTCCGAGCGCCTGTCCGACGTCGTCCGCGTCCGGGGCGTCGTGCCGGGAGAGATCTGCAAGGGTCCAGGCCAGGCGCAGCACGCGGTCGTAGCCGCGTGCCGTCAAGACACCCCGTTCCAGCGCGTAGTCCAGGATGCGGGTTGCGGGGGCCTCGAGCCGCAGTGCCCCGCGCAGCAACCGCCCCGGCACTTGCGCGTTCGTCTCCAGGCCGAAAGGCAGCAGGCGGTCCAGCTGGCGGTTCCGGGCCTCGCGGACCCGTTCGGCGATGGCGGCCGTACCTTCCTCCGCTGCCGGCTGGCCGAACCCGGCGAGCGACACACGCTCGACCTCCAGTTGGATGTCGACCCGGTCCAGCAAGGGCCCGGACATCCGGGCCTGGTAGCGGCGGCGCATGGTCGGTGTGCAGATGCAGTCCACACCCTTGCCGGTGGCCTTCCCGCAGGGGCACGGGTTGGCGGCGAGGACCAGCTGGAACCGCGCGGGATAAGCCGCCGCGCCGCCCGAACGGTGAATGACGAGCTCACCGCTTTCCAGGGGCTGGCGCAGCGCGTCCAGGACCCCGCGGTCATACTCCGGCGCCTCGTCGAGGAACAGCACACCGCGGTGGGCCCTGGACGCCGCTCCGGGCCGCGGCAGCCCCGAACCGCCGCCGATAATGGCCACGGCGGTGGCGGTGTGGTGCGGGTTTTCGTAGGGAGGCCGGCGCAGCAGCTGCACGGACACCGACGACAGGGAACACAGCGAGTGGATGGCGGTCACCTCCATGGCCTCGGTGTCGCCCAGGTCGGGCAGGAGCCCGGGCAGCCGCTCGGCCAGCATGGTCTTCCCGGCGCCGGGCGGCCCCGTCAGAAGAATGTGGTGGGCGCCCGCGGCAGCCACTTCCAGGGCCTGGCGGCCCGCGGCCTGGCCGGAGACGTCGCACATATCCGGCTCCGGCGCGGGACCCGTGCCGGCGCCGGGGTCCTCGCCGTCCTCCGGCTGCGGTTCGAAGTCAAGTGCCAGGTCCTGCGGATCGGCCCCGCAGTCGAACGCCAGCCGGGCGAGCGTCGCGTAGCCGCGGACCCGCGCGCCGGGGACGAGCCGCGCCTCGGCGGCGTTGGCCCGGGCGACGACGACATCAGGGTACCCGGCCCGGACGGCGGCCATGACCGCAGGAAGCACGCCCCGCACGGGCCGGAGCCGGCCGTCCAGGCCGAGCTCGGCGATGAAGACGGTCCGTCCGGTGGGCCGGATGTCGTTGGCGGCCAGCAGCACGGCCATGGCGATGGCGAGGTCGAACCCGGAACCGCGTTTGGGCAGCGAGGCCGGGATCAGGTTGGCCGTGATCTTCCGGCGGCTGAGCGGGATCCCGGAATTGTGCGCCGCGGAGCGGATCCGTTCTTTGGCCTCGTTGAGCGAGGCGTCCGGCAGGCCCAGGATCACGAATGCCGGGAGCGTCTGGCCGATGTCGGCCTCGACCTCCACGATGTAGCCGTTCAGGCCGACGAGGGCCACGGAGTAGGTCCGGCCCAGCGCCACCTAGCCCACCCCCTTGAGGTGTTCGACGGCGGGCTCGCCGGTGCCGTCGTCGAGCACGGCGATCACGTCCACGCGGCGGGGCGGCATGCCCATCCCGCGGACCCGGCACCAGGCCGCTGCCAGGCGGTGGAGGCGGGCAAGTTTGTCCGCTCCGACGGCCTCAAAGGGGTGCCCGTAAGCGAGGGATTTCCGGGTTTTCACCTCGGCGATGACCAGGGCGTCGCCGTCGAACGCGATGATGTCGATCTCGCCCTCGGGACACCGCCAGTTGCGCTCGACGATCCGCAGGCCCTGCGCCTGAAGATAGCCTGCCGCGATGTCCTCCCCGCGCCGGCCCAACACATCCTTAGCTCTCATGCCTCCAGCGTGGAGCGACGGGCGGCAGGATCACAGGGTCCTCTTTGGCTATGTGGAAAACCCCGACGGGACCAGGCGAAGGGCTCGGTCGCGGGACCAGGCGAGGGACAGGGAAATCAGTTGCCCAGGTCTTCGACCTTGGGCAGCGCGAGCTCCTCGCTGCGGGGCAGCTCCTCGACGTTGACGTCCTTGAACGTGATGACGCGGACGCTCTTGACGAACCGGGCGGAGCGGTAGACGTCCCACACCCAGGCGTCCTGCAGGGTCAGGTCGAAGTAGACCTCGCCGTCGGCGCTGCGGGCCTGCAAATCCACATGGTTGGCAAGGTAGAAACGCCGCTCGGTCTCGACCACATAGCTGAACAGTCCGACGACGTCGCGGTATTCGCGGTATAGCTGCAGCTCCATGTCGGTCTCATAGTTTTCAAGGTCCTCGGCACTCATGGTTCCATCTTGCACCATCCGGCGCCGGCCGTGCGCCACGCACGCGCTAGAGCAGCTGCCAGCTGACCCGGTGGTGCGGCGAGGGGCCGGCGGTCCGCAGCGCGTCCTTGTGCGCGGCCGTGCCGTAGCCTTTGTTCTCGTCCCAGCCGTAAGCCGGATAGGCGGTGTGAAGCTCGCCCATCATGGCATCGCGCTCCACCTTCGCGAGGATGCTGGCCGCCGCGACGCTCAGGCACTGCATATCGGCCTTGACGAGGGTGTGCACCGGCGCGTCGCAGCCGGCTTCGGCGGGCGCATCGTCAAACAGCGAAGGCTGCCGGTCGGGCGAGAGCCAGTTGTGGCTGCCGTCAAGCAGGACGACGTCGGGCATGACGCCGGCAGCAAGGACGGCGAACCAGGCGCGGTTGCCGGCAAGCCGGAGGGCGCCGATGATGCCGAGGTCATCGATCTCCTTGGCGGACGCATGTCCGACCGCGGCTGCGACGCTCCACTTCCGGACCACGGGCACCAGGCGTTCCCGGTCGGCCACCTTGAGCAGTTTGCTGTCCCGGACATCGGTCAGAAGCTTCTGCCGTTCGAGGTCCACGACGGCGATCCCCACGCTGACGGGGCCGGCGAGGGCACCGCGGCCGACTTCGTCGATGCCGGCGAGCAGCCTGGCACCGGAGTTCCGGAAGCGGCGTTCGTAGTCGAGGGTGGGGGCGGCGGACATGGCGGGTGGCTTACTTTCCGGTCGGGGCGGGCACGCTCCGGAACACGTCCGGATAGTTGTCCAGGGCCGCCATCCTGTTCAGCGGCCAGGCGATGACGGCAGCCTTGCCTTCGATGTCGGATTCGTTGACGAAGCCGCCGTTGGTGTCCATGTGGGCGCGGGAATCGGCGGAGTGGTTGCGGTTGTCGCCCATGACCCAGACCTTGCCGGCGGGCACGACGACGTCGAAGTCGCGGACCTGGGGGATCTCGGCCGGGTTGATGTACTTCTCGTCCAGGGGCGCGCCGTTGACGGTAAGCTGCCCGCCGGCGTCGCAGCAGACCACGTGGTCACCGGGCAGCCCGATCACCCGCTTGACCAGGTGCTGTTCGGAGTTGTCCGGGAGCAGGCCGACGAATGTGAGCCCGTCCTGGACCCAGGTGAAGGGCCCCTTGGCTTTCTGCGCTGCGGGGGCCAGCCAGTTCTGGCTGTCCTTGAACACCACCACGTCCCCGTGCTGGAGCGCGATGGGCTGCGGCACGAGGAGGTTGACGAAGATGCGGTCGTTGACATCGAGGGTGTTGACCATGGATTCGGACGGGATGTAGAAGGCCCGGAACAGGAAGGTCTTGATCAGGAAGGACAGCACGACGGCGACGACGACAACGGTGGCCACTTCCTTCAGCCAGAGGAAGAGCGGGCTGCGCCCTTCCCGGGCTTTGGCGCGCTTGGCCCGCCGCGAGGACCCGCCCGCGTGCGCCGGTCCCGCATGGGACGGCCCCGCCTGCGCTGGCCCCGCCTGCGCCGGTCCCGCGTGCTCCGGTTCGGCGTGGGCCGCCCGGGGTCGGTCCTGGCCCTGCGGATCAGGAAAGCGCGGTTCGCTGTCGGGCATCTACTGTCCGTTCGTCGTCGTCGTTGTCACGGCCGGTTCAGGCCGCGCTACTGCTGCAAATCTATCAAGCGGCCAGATGATCTGTACCGGCCTGCCAATGACGCGTTCCACCGGCACCATGCCGCCGCCGGGAGCGCCGAGCAGGCTGCGGGAATCGGCCGACACGGAACGGTGGTCGCCCATGAGCCACAGCCGGCCGGCCGGGACCTCAACACTGAACTTTGTCTGGCTGGGGCTGTCCCCCGGATACAGATAGGGTTCCGTAACTTGCTGGCCGTTGACTGTGAGCCGGCCGCCGGCGTCGCAGCACACCACGCGGTCGCCGGGCAGCCCGATGACGCGTTTGACGTACGTGGTGTCACTGCCGGCCAGGCCCAGCCAGCGTCCGGTTTCGGCCAGGGTATCCACCACCGGCCCGTTGCCGCTGTTGAGCGGCGCGAACGAGCCGCGGCCGTCGAACACCACGACGTCGCCCCGGGCCAGGGACGCCGCCGGGGCGACGGTGCGCGCCACGAGGATCCGGTCCCCGGTGCGCAGGAGCGGTTCCATCGACGCGGACGGGATGTAGTAGACGTCCAGCCACAGGGAGCGGACCACGGCGCTGATGGCCACGGCGAGCACCAGGGCCAGCAACGCAAAACGCCAGCCCGGTTTCCCGTGCTGGCGTTTTGGCTGTTCCATGTTCCGTATCCCTTGGCGCTGTGGTGAACTGATGTGCGCTGTTGCGGATAGCTTCGGCGCGCCGGAGGGCGTACCGGGTACGGTCCGTGGACCCGCGGGCTAAGCCTGTGGTGGAACCCGGCAGGCTTACTTGGCGGTCTGGAAGTCGCGCTTTTCCTTGATCTTCGCGGCCTTACCACGCAGTGCACGCATGTAGTAAAGCTTGGCGCGGCGCACGTCACCCTTGGAGACGAGCTCGATCTTGTCGATGATCGGGGAGTGCACCGGGAAGGTACGCTCCACGCCGACGCCGAAGGAGACCTTGCGGACGGTGAAGGTTTCGCGGACGCCGTCGCCCTGGCGGCCCAGGACGAAGCCCTGGAAGACCTGGACGCGGGAGTTCTTGCCTTCGATGATGTTCACGTGAACCTTGATGGTGTCACCCGCGCGGAACTCGGGAACATCGGTGCGCAGCGAGGCTGCATCTACGGAATCGAGGATATGCATTGATCCACTCCTGGTGAACGCCACAGGTCACTCACGTTGGGTTACGGCGGCCAAGCCCGGGGGCAGGCGCCGCCCGGAAATTTCCGCCGAAAGTTTGTCAATCCGGCCCTGTCAGGAATTGACGGGACCGGGGTGCCGGGCTGTTGGTGGCGCTCCCCCTGTGGCAGGTTCGCAACCCAGCAGGCACAAGGACTAATTTTGCCACATGAGGTGCGGGTTAGCCCAATCTGGTCAAACGCCGGGCCGGCGGGTGAGGCGGCCGTCGACGACGTCGTACCCGAGGTCAGCGAACGCCGCGCGGTCCGCGCGGGGCAGCCCGCCGGCGTCGAACTCCGCAAGGAGGTCCGGACGGCGTTCGGCGGTGCGCCGGTATTGTTCGTGCCGGCGCCATTGGGCGATTTTGCCGTGGTTGCCGCTGAGCAACACTGCCGGAACCTCCCGGTCCCGCCAGATGGAGGGCTTGGTGTAGACGGGGTATTCGAGCAGCCCGTCGGAGTGGGACTCCTCGACGAGGGATTCGGGGTTGCCGACCACACCGGGCAGCAGCCGGCCGATCGCCTCCACCATGGCCAGGACGGCGACTTCGCCGCCATTGAGGACGTAGTCCCCCAGGCTCATCGGGCGCACAGTGAAGTGGTCTGCGGCCCATTCCAAGACCCGTTCGTCGATGCCCTCGTAGCGGCCGCAGGCAAAAACCAGCTGGTCCTCTTCCGCCAACTGGTGCGCGGTGGCCTGGGTGAACCGCTCGCCGGCCGGGGACGGGACGATCAGCACGGGCTTGCCGGCGGCGCCGGGCGCGCCGGACCCGGTTTCCGCGGCGGCCCGTCCCGCCGCCACCGCGGTGAGCGCCTGCGCCCACGGCTCGGGCTTCATGACCATGCCGGCCCCGCCGCCGTAAGGGGTGTCGTCCACGGTCCGGTGCCGGTCGGTCGTGAATTCGCGGAGGTCGTGGACGCGCAGGTCCAGCAGGCCGTCCTGCCGGGCTTTGCCGATCAGGGACAGTTCCAGCGGGGCAAGGTATTCAGGAAAGATGCTAACGACGTCGATTCTCATCTACGCGTTGCTCCCGGTGTTCGTGTCCCCGGCGTCATTGCTCTCGGCGTCCGTGCCCCCGGAAGCGGCACCCGGGATCCCGGGGGAGTCCTCGGCGTTGATCTCGAAGAGGCCCGGCGGCGGGGTGACCACGACGTACTTCTCCCCCACATTGACCTCGGGCACGATCTGCTCGACGAACGGGACCAGGATTTCCTGGCCGTCGGCCGTGGTGACCACCAGCAGGTCCTGGACGGGCATCGTGTGCAGCGCGGAGACCTTGCCCACCACGGTGCTGCCGAGGCGGACGTCGAGGCCCACGAGCTCGTGCTCGTACCAGCCTTCGTCGTCGTCCTCATCGATCTCTTCGGTCTCGATGAACAGCTTCGCGCCGCGGAGGGCTTCGGCGTCGTTGCGGGTCTCGGCCTCCTCGAAGGCCAGGAGCAGGATGTCCTTGTTCCAGCGGGCGCTATAGACCGTCAGCGGCCCGGAGGAGGCCGGTTCCACGATGAACCGGGTCCCCGGGACGAAGCGGTCGCCGGGCGCATCGGTCAGCACCTGGACGGTCACTTCGCCGCGGATGCCGTGGGGTTTGCCGATTCGTGCCACCTGGAGCTGCATCTGTTCCTCTGTTCGGGTTTTGTCGTGGGGGTCTGGGCGGAAAACAGCCCGGCCCCTCCACCATTATCTGGTGAAGGGGCCGGGCTAAAGACAAGTAGTGCTGAACGCGTTAGCGGCGGCGGTCCGTGTCGACGACGTCGACCCTGACCGGCTCGCCATCCGCCAGCGCCGCAACCACAGTGCGCAATGCGCGTGCGGTCCGGCCCTGCCGGCCGATCACCCGTCCCAGGTCGTCCTGATGAACGCGCACCTCGAGGGTTTCCCCTCGGCGGTTGTTCTTCGCACTGACCTTGACGTCCTCGGGGCTGTCAACAATCCCGCGGACCAGGTGTTCGAGCGCTTCTGCCAGCAATTTACTCAGCCTCGGTGGTCTCTGCTTCGGCGGCGTCGGCCGGAGCCTCGGCAGCTTCGTCCTTCTTGGCCTTCTTGGTGATGGCTTCCGGGATGATCACGGAACCCTTCTCCGGGGCAACGAAGTCAGCCTTGGCAGACTTGGTCTTCAAGGTGCCTTCCTGGCCCGGGAGACCCTTGAACTTCTGCCAGTCACCGGTGATCTTGAGGATCGCGGAAACCTGCTCGGACGGCTGTGCGCCAACGCCGAGCCAGTACTGGGCACGGTCCGAGTCGACCTCGATGTACGAGGGCTCTTCGGTCGGGTGGTACTTGCCAATCTCTTCGATGGCACGGCCGTCACGCTTGGAGCGTGCGTCCATGACGACGATGCGGTAGTACGGTGCGCGCATCTTACCGAAGCGCTTAAGGCGAATCTTAACGGCCACTTTTGTGGTCACTCCTGTTTCTGAAACGGGGTCGAGCCCGGCGTTCTGCACCCGTGGGGCGGGCCGTACTAGGGGGTTCTAAAGGACAAGATCAGGACGCGGAGAGAGGGGCCGCGCAGATCGAGTACCTGTTCATTGTGCCAGATCACCGGCGCGATTTCGACTTGACACGGCCCCGGCGCCGCTTTGCGCCGCCCGGGCCGGCAGCCCGGGCCGTCGGCGCGGACGGGTCAGGAAGTCCAGACATACAGCCCGGACTTGGTGGCGGGGTCGATTCCGGCGGCCAGTTCCGCGATCCGGCGGACGTAGCCGCGGGCCTCGTCGGCACCGAAGGGCATGTCCTCTTCAGCGGCCCAGTTGGCGGAAACTTCATCCAGCACGTCGCCTTCACCCTCGGTTTCGTAGCTGAGCAGTTCGGCAAGGGTGCGGACCATTGCGGCGGGGACGCCGAGCAGCGAATCGCTGGCCACGTCCACCATCGCGAGCTCATAGTCGGCGCCCGGGGCGTGCACGGCCACTCCGGCGAGGTCGCCGAGCCGCTCCACCTCGAAGTCGCTGATGTCCTCGATCCTGACGGCGTCCGGTGCGGCCGCGGCTCCGCCTTCGAGTGCCTCGGCGCGCTTGAGGGCGTCCTTGTGGGTGGTGGACACAAAGATTTCGGTGAATCCCATAGAGCTGGTCCTTCAGGGTCCTGCGGCGCGGGGCCGCTGTTGTTCGTCCGTCGCTTCAGCCTAACCGCTCCGACCCGCTCCACCCCCGCGGACATGCCCTCCGCTGGCCGCACCCACTGGACATGCGCCCCTCCCTCGAGCGCATCCACTGGACATGCGCCCCCTTGGCTGCGGCCACCGGACATGCGCCCCTCCCTCGAGCGCATCCACTGGACATGCGCCCCCTTGGCTGCGGCCACCGGACATGCGCCCCTCCCTCGAGCGCATCCACTGGACATGCGCCCCTGGGCTGCGGCCACCGGACATGCGCCCCTCCCTCGGGCGCGGCCACTGGACATGCGCCCCCTTGGCTGCGGCCACCGGGCATAATTCCGCCATGTCCGGTCCCCGGCATAAAAAATGGGCATGCTCAAAGCCTTCGCCGGCCACCGGGGAGCATGCCCATTCCAGGGCCTCACATCACCCGGACTCAAGTGGACATGCCGCACCCGACTGCCACCATCGAGCATGCTCTCCCCGGGCCGTGGGGCCGCCGTCCGTGTTCCGCCAAGCCAGCCGATTCCTCCGGGATATGCCCCCCGGCCGCGACCACTGAACATGTCCTCCCCCACGAAGGGACTTTCCAAGGACGCGCCCAGCTATGGCACCCCGACCACTGGACATGCCCTGTTGCTCCACCCGATTTCCCCGGGACATGCCCTCCGCTGGCCGCGCAGGCTGGACATAACGCCCGTATGTCCGCTGCGAGGCCCCAGGACTGAGCATGTCCTCCGGGCCGGGACGCAGGACTGAGCATGTCCGCTGCGAGGGCCCGGGACTGAGCATGTCCCGTTACCCGGGAGGGGCTGGAATGGGGGCCGCTCCCGGGCTACCGGACGGCGACGCGGATCCGGTTGCGCCAGGGGTCATCGAAGCGCAGTTCGGCGCCGGTGTGGTGCGAGTCGATGCCGGCGACCTTGAGGCGGTCAGCGAGCGCACCGACGTCGTCGCCGGACGGGACTTCGATGAGCACCTCACCCAGGCCCAGGGTGTCCTGCCGCGGTCCGGCGCCGCGGCTGTTCCATACGTTCATGGCCATGTGGTGGTGGTAGCCGCCGGCGGAGACGAAAAGCGCCTGGCCGTGCCAGCCCGCGGTCTTCTCGAAGCCGAGCGTCCCGACATAGAAGTCGTGCGCAGACTGGACGTCGCCGACCTGCAGGTGGACATGCCCGACGCCGGCGCCGGCCTGATGCTGTCCGGACAGGGATTCCTCGGTCAGGTGCTGCTCCAGGTAGCGCTGCGGCGGGAGGGCAAGGCTGTCCATGACAACACTCTTGCCCTCCCAGGACCATGCCTCGCGGGGCCGGTCCCAGTACAGTTCGACGCCGTTGCCCTCGGGGTCGGTGAAGTAGAAGGCCTCACTGACCAGGTGGTCCGCGCTGCCGGTGAAGGACAGGGGTTCGTACCGGGCTGCGCTGGCTACGGTGGCGGCCAGGGCGGGCTGGTCCTCGAACAGGAGGGCAGTGTGGAAGAGTCCGGCCTCGCCGCGGGAGGGGATATTGAGCCCGGGCGCCGGGGCCAGGTGCACCAGCGGCTTCTGCCGGCGGCCCAGGTAGAGCCCGCCGTCCTGCTCGGCCACGATGTCCAGGCCGAGGGCGCGCTGGTAATAATCGGTCATGACCTTCATGTCGCCGACCTTGAGCATCACGGTGCCCATGGTGAGTGCGGCAGGAAGGAGATCCTGGGCTTCTGCAGTCATCGAAACTCTCCTGGGTTCTGCAGCCACCGGACTTCGGCGGTCTTGCATAGAGTTAAATTACTTGAAGCTTCAATTTATTCCTAACGGATGAGGAGCCCCCGCAGCACCACGTGCTGCAGCTCCGCCAGGGTGCCAAGGTTCTGCCGCGGGTCCTCGGCGCAGACCAGGACATCGGCGCTGGCCCCTTCGGCGATCCCGTCCGCCCCGAGCCAGGTCCGCGCCGACCAGCTGGCGGCGTCGAGCGCGGCGGCCGCCGTCAGGCCCGCGGCGTGCAGGGCCCGGACCTCGTCCGCGATCCGTCCGTGCCGGATCACGCTGCCGGCGTCCGTGCCGGCGTAGATGGCCACCCCGGCCTCGTGGGCTTCGAGGATCCGCTCGGCCCTCCGTTCCCACAGCGAGCGCATGTGCGCGGCGTAGCGCGGGAACTTGGGCGCCGCCCTGGCGGCGATGTCCGGGAAGGTGGCGATGTTGATCAGGGTGGGGACGATGGGTACGCCCTGCTCCACGAAGCGCGGCAGGTGACGCGGCAGCAGCCCGGTGCCGTGCTCGATGCAGTCGATCCCGGCGTCGAGCATGTCATCGAGGGTGTCCTCGGCGAAGCAGTGCGCGGTGACACGGACCCCTTCATCGTGCGCGGCCCGGACGGCGTCCCTGACCGTCCCGGCGGGAAAGCCGGCGGCGAGGTCGCCGGCGTCGCGGTCGATCCAGTCTCCTACCAGTTTGACCCAGCCGTCTCCTGCGAGGGCCTGCTTGCGCACGGCCTCGACCAGTCCTTCAGGCTCCACTTCGACGGCAAATCCCCGCAGGTAGCGCCGGGTGCGGGCGATATGCCGGCCGGCGCGGATGAGCCGCGGCAGGTCGGTGCGCTGCTGGAGCCACCGGGTGTCATGGACGGCGCCGGCGTCGCGGACCAGCAGCGTCCCGGCGTCGCGGTCCGTCACGGCCTGGGCCTCGACAGTGTCCTCGGGCACGTCGCCGTCCGGTCCGAGGCCGATGTGGCAGTGGGCGTCCACGAGGCCGGGGATGACCCAGCCGTCGAGCACGTGGTCCGGCGCGGCAGCGGGCCGGCGGAACGTCAGGAGCCCGTCGACGGACCAGAGGCCGTGGCGGACGGTGGCCGGGCCGGTGAGGACGGGGCCGCTGAACTCGATGATGCCGGTCATGGTTTAAAGCCTAGCCCCGGGCGGCCATCCGCGGTCCGCGTCACACTCCGCGGGACTGCGGCGCAGCGTGATAGCTTCGTCTACGACCACACGGGTGCCCTTGCAGGGGCTGAGATCGGGCTGACGCGGCCTGCGACCGTTGAACCTGTCCGGGTAATGCCGGCGAAGGAAGTGAGTAATCCTTTGAGCACCACAGAAACACAGCACAGCCCTGCCCAAAACCAGCCCGTCCGCACGGAGGCAGCCGACCAGCCGGCCACGACCCAGCCGGCCCCGACCCAGTCGCTGAAGTCCCAGTCGCTGAAGTCCCATTCGCTGGCCTTCGACACGGACCCGGAGCACGGCATCCGCGTCCCGGTCACCGAGATCGCCCTGGAGCCCTCGCCGGGCGGCGCACAGAACCCGCCGTTCCGGGTCTACCGCACGGCCGGGCCGGGCAGCGACCCGGTCGTGGGCCTCGCGCCTTTCCGCAGCGAATGGATCGCCGGGCGCGGTGACACGGAGCCGTACAGTGGCCGGGAACGGAACCTGCTCGACGACGGCAGGTCCGCCGTCCGCCGCGGCGCCGCCTCGGCCGAGTGGAAGGGCGCCCCGCCGGTGCCCCGCCGCGCCGTCGAAGGCAGGACGGTGACCCAGATGCACTACGCCCGGCAGGGCGTGATCACGCCCGAAATGCGGTTCGTGGCGGTGCGGGAGAACTGTGATGTGGAATTGGTCCGCAGCGAGGTGGCGGCCGGCCGGGCCATCATCCCCAGCAACATCAACCACCCCGAGTCCGAGCCGATGATCATCGGCAAGGCGTTCCTCGTGAAGATCAACGCGAACATCGGCAACTCCGCCGTGACCAGCTCCATCGCCGAGGAGGTCGACAAGCTCCAGTGGGCCACCCAGTGGGGTGCGGACACCGTGATGGACCTCTCCACCGGGGACGACATCCACACGACCCGTGAATGGATCATCCGCAACTCCCCCGTCCCCATCGGCACCGTCCCGATCTATCAGGCCCTGGAGAAGGTCAACGGCGAGGCGAACGCGCTGACCTGGGAGATCTTCCGGGACACCGTGATCGAGCAGTGCGAACAGGGCGTGGACTACATGACCATCCACGCCGGGGTGCTGCTGCGGTATGTGCCGCTGACGGCCAACCGGGTCACCGGCATCGTGTCCCGCGGCGGGTCCATCATGGCCGGCTGGTGCCTTGCGCACCACCGGGAGAACTTCCTGTACACCCACTTCGATGAGTTGTGCGAGATTTTCGCTCAGTACGACGTCGCGTTCTCGCTCGGGGACGGGCTGCGGCCGGGCGCGACGGCGGACGCCAACGACGCCGCGCAGTTCGCCGAACTCGACACCCTGGCCGAGCTGACGCAGCGGGCCTGGGAGTTCGACGTGCAGGTCATGGTGGAAGGTCCGGGGCACGTGCCGTTCCACCTCGTCCGGGAAAACGTGGAGCGCCAGCAGGAACTCTGCAAGGGAGCACCCTTCTACACGCTGGGTCCGCTGGTGACCGACATCGCGCCGGGCTATGACCACATCACCTCAGCGATCGGCGCCACCGAGATCGCCCGCTACGGCACGGCCATGCTCTGCTATGTCACACCCAAGGAACACCTGGGGCTGCCGAACAAGGACGACGTGAAGACCGGCGTGATCACCTACAAGATCGCGGCCCACGCCGCCGACCTCGCCAAGGGCCACCCCGGAGCCCACGAACGCGACGATGCCCTGTCCAAGGCACGGTTCGAGTTCCGCTGGCGGGACCAGTTCGCCCTGTCCCTGGACCCGGTGACGGCCGAGGCATTCCACGATGAGACGCTCCCCGCCGAACCGGCGAAAACGGCGCACTTCTGCTCCATGTGCGGGCCCAAGTTCTGCTCCATGCGGATCAGCCAGGACATCCGCAACGAGTACGGATCCGCTGATTCACAGGCAGCGCTGGCCGAAATGGCCGCCGGGATGCAGGCCAAGAGCAACGAGTTCCTGGCCTCCGGCGGCAAGGTCTACCTGCCCGAACCCACCGTCGGCGTGCAGGCCTAGTTCTGCAGTCCGGGCGCCCTCCCTGCGGGGGGGGGCGCCCGCGGTCCCCCGGCGCGCAGTCCCGGGGTGAAGCCTAGGACGCGCGGGCGTGCTGGTGCCGGCTGACCTCGGCAATGAACGAGCGGATGGCCCGGTCCCCTTCGGCCGAGTCCTGGGGCCGGTGCCCTCCGGCGGCGGTGCGGTGCAGCGCGCCGGTTTCGCGCAGGTACCCGGCGATCTCCTCGTACAGCGGTTCCCAGCCGCCGGTCAGGACCAGGGTCGGCACCCCCGGGACGATCTGCAGTGGCGCCTCCCACGGCGGCGCCTGCAGGCGCAGCCGGCGCGCGGCCCGGCGGGCTTCGGGGGTGGTGGCCCCCGGGGCCTCGGCGGAGAACGCCCGGCGGATGAACTCGCGCTGGAAGTCGTCGTCGCTGAGGTTGTTCCGGACGTCGAAGAGGGGCTGCATGAGGGCCCGGTGCGCGGCGGTGGCCGGGAGCTCCGCGGTCAGGGACAGGCAGGCCGGTTCCACCAGGGTCAGGGACCGGACGAGGTCGGGGCGTTCGACGGCGGCCATCATGGCGGCGATGGCACCTTGTGAATGCGCTACGACATGGCCGCCGGACTCGCCGCGGCCGTCGTCGGCCAGGGATGCCAGGACGATTGCGGCGTCGGCGGTGAAGTCGGATTCGAGCGGTTCCGCGGCGGCGTCGAAGCCGTGCCGGCGCAGGAACAGGGCGTCGTAGTCCAGTGCCATCCCGTGCTGCTTTGGCCACGCGGCGGCGCCGAAGCTGCCGTCCCCGTGGACGAAGACTACGCGCTGCTTGAACATGGTCTAACCCTATGGCACTTCAGGGCTGATGCCGCCGGCGACACAGCGGCGGCGGCATCAGCCCTGTGCGGCTACTTGCTGCCGCCGAGGAACTTGTCAAAGCCCTTGGGCAGGTTCAGCTGGGACGGGTCGAAGTCGCCGCCCTGCTGGCCGAACGACGCTCCGGTGGGCAGGGCCTTGGCGCCGGCGGCGCGCCGGGCCTCGGCGTCGCGCAGTTCCTGCGCCGCCTTCGCCGGGTTGCCGGAGCGGGCCTTCTTCTTCGGCGCGTTCTTGGCTCCCTTCCGGGCACCGCCGGCACCCATGCCGGGCATTCCGGGCATCCCCGGCATGCCGCCGCCGGCGGCCATTTTCTTCATCATCTTCTGGGCCTGGGCGAAGCGCTCCAGCAGGCCGTTGACCTCGGAGACGTGGACACCGGAGCCGCGGGCGATGCGGGCCCGGCGGGAGCCGTTGATGATCTTGGGAGCCACGCGTTCGTGCGGGGTCATCGACCGGACAATGGCCTCGACGCGGTCGATCTCGCGCTCGTCGAACTGCTCGAGCTGCTGCCGGATGTTCTGCGCGCCGGGCATCATCATGAGCATCTTCTTCATGGAGCCCATGTTGCGGATCTGCTGCATCTGGGCCAGGAAGTCGTCCAGGGTGAAGTCTTCCTGGTCGGCGAACTTCTTCGCCATCCGGGCGGCTTCGTCCTTGTCCCAGGATTTCTCGGCCTGCTCGATCAGGGTGAGGACGTCGCCCATGTCCAGGATGCGGGAGGCCATGCGGTCCGGGTGGAAGAGCTCGAAGTCGTCCAGGTTCTCGCCGGTGGACGCAAACATGACGGGCTTGCCCGTGACGGACGCGACGGAAAGCGCGGCGCCGCCGCGGGCGTCGCCGTCGAGCTTGGAGAGCACGATGCCGGTGAAGTTGACGCCCTCATCGAAGGCCATGGCCGTGTTGACGGCATCCTGTCCGATCATGGAGTCGATCACGAACAGCACTTCGTTCGGGACGATCGCCCGGCGGATCTGGCGTGCCTGTTCCATCATGTCGGCGTCGACGCCGAGCCGGCCGGCGGTGTCCACGATCACGACGTCGTGCAGGGTGCGCTTGGCTTCCTCGACGCCGGCGCGGGCGACGGCGACCGGGTCACCGGCGGGGTGGTCGAGTTCGGTGGACGTGGCGCCCGGGTGGGGGGCGAAGACGGGCACGCCGGCGCGTTGGCCGACCACCTGCAGCTGGGTGACGGCGTTGGGGCGCTGGAGGTCGCAGGCGACCAGCATGGGGCTGTGGCCCTGGGCCTTGAGCCACTTGGACAGCTTGCCGGCCAGGGTGGTCTTGCCGGCACCCTGGAGGCCCGCGAGCATGATGATAGTGGGGCCGGTCTTGGCCAGGCGGATCCGGCGGGTTTCGCCGCCGAGGATCTCCACGAGCTCCTCGTTGACGATTTTCACGATCTGCTGGCTCGGATTCAGCGCCCCTGAGACCTCCGCCCCGAGGGCACGCTCGCGCACGCGGCCGGTGAATTCCCGGACCACGGGAACGGCGACGTCGGCGTCCAGGAGGGCGCGACGGATTTCGCGGACCGTGGCGTCAACGTCCGCCTCGGACAGGCGGCCTTTGCCACGGAGGTTCTTGAAGGTTGCTGTCAACCGGTCAGAGAGTGAATTGAACACGCGCCGTGCACTTCTTTCAGTGGATCTACAGGTGGCGTCCGGTCCGGCACGCCAGCGTCTCGACTGGCATTCGCCGGAACGAACCGCCTCGACAACGGGACTCGACTATCTAGGGTACCAAGATGCGAGTTCAAGATGGCATGCTGGCTTAGGTGACCAGCCAAACAACTGTAAAAACCCTGCTCATCCTTGGTGCCTCCGGCGATCTTACCGGCAGGCTCCTGCTGCCCGGGCTGGCCCGCCTGGTGGGCCGGGGCCGCGCCGACGGGCTCGTCCTGGCCGGCGCGGGATCGGATCCCTGGACGGCCGGTCAGTGGGAGGACCGGCTTGAGGAGTCCTTCGCCGATGAGAACTCGCAGGCCGATGCCTACGGCAAGCGTGAGCTGAAGCGGATCCGCCAGGAAAGCGCCTATCATCAGCTCGACGTCACGGCCAAGGGCGAGCTCGCCGCGCTGCTGGCGGAGCTGGAAGGGCCGGTGGCGGTTTACTTCGCCCTCCCGCCGCGCATCAGCCAGCTCGCGTGCGAGGCCCTGGCCCCCGAGGACGTGCCCGCCGGCACCCGGCTGGTGATGGAGAAACCGTTCGGCTCGGACGAGGCGTCCGCCCGGCACCTGAACAAGACACTGGCGGCCCTGGTTCCGGAGGACCACATCCACCGGGTGGACCACTTCCTGGGCAAGGCAACCGTCTTGAACATCCTGGGCCTGCGCTTCGCCAACGCCTTCCTGGAACCGGTGTGGAACCGGCAGTACATCGAGAAAATCGAGATCGTCTTCGACGAGGACCTCGCCCTCGAGGGCCGCGCCCGCTACTACGACGGCGCCGGCGCCCTCCGGGACATGATCCAAAGCCACCTCCTGGAAATCATGGCCCTCATGGCGATCGAACCGCCGGCCTCCGTGGACGAACGCGATCTGCGTGACGCCGTGGCCACGGTGCTGCGCGCCAGCAGCATCAGCGCCCCGTACCGGCAGAGCACCCGGCGGGCCCGGTACACGGCGGGGTCCATCGACGGGCGCAGGATTCCGGACTACGCCAAGGAAACCGGCGTGGACGCGTCCCGCAACACGGAGACCCTGGCCGAGGTGCAGGTGGGGATCGACAACTGGCGCTGGCAGGGCGTGCCGTTCATCCTGCGCTCCGGCAAGGCGCTGGGCCGCAAGCGCAAGGAAGCCGTGGTGACCTTCCGGCCGGTGCCGCACCTGCCCAAGGGATTCACCGGCGTGGATGCGCCCAACCGGCTGCGGATCGGGTTCGGTCCGGACACCTTGCAGTTCGACGTCGATGTGAACGGCCCGGGCGATGTCCTCAGCCTGGACCGGGCCGTGTTGGAGGCCGAGCTGAGCGCCTCGGACCTCCTGCCCTACGGCGAGGTGCTGGAGGGCGTCCTGACCGGCGATCCCCTGCTCTCCGTGCGGGCCGACACCGCGGAGGACTGCTGGCGCATCCTGGCACCGGTCCTGAAGTCCTGGGCCGCGGGGCATGTCCCCCTGGAGGAGTATCCCGCCGGAAGCACCGGGCCGGAGGGCTGGCCGGCGTAGCCAGCAGCCGCCGTCGGGCACAAGACCGCACCGGGCACAAAGAAGCGGGCCGGATGCCTTTTCAGGCATCCGGCCCGCTGTGTCAGTGCCGCCGTCGCTGTGGCCGCGGTCCGCGGTGCGGGGGCTAGATGGCCGCCGCGCCGCGCTCCCCGGTGCGGACCCTGACGGCCTCGAACACATCCATCGTCCAGACCTTTCCGTCGCCGGCCCGGCCGGTGTTTGAACTGGCGATGATGACATCGAGGATGTCGTCGGCCTGTTCGTCGGTGGCCAGTACTTCGACCCGGATCTTGGGCAGGAGGTCCACGTTGTATTCAGCACCGCGGTACACCTCGGTGTAGCCGCGCTGCCGGCCGTAGCCGCTGGCCGCACTGACCGTGAGGCCCTGCACGCCGTAGGCTTCCAGGCCTTCGCGGATTGCCTCAAGCTTTTCCGGACGGACGATTGCCGTGATCAGTTTCATGCCCCCACACTTTCCTTACCCGTTGCGTTCTTCTTGCCGTTGGACGTGGCGTCCACCGGAGCTGCCAGGACCGCGTCCTCGCCCGTCTTGCCCGTGATGATCTCGTGCAGCGGCTGGAAGCTGCCGCCGTGGCCGCCGACGCCGAACTCGTACGCGGTCTCGGCGTGCAGGCTGAGGTCAACACCCACGACTTCCTGCTCCTGGGAGACCCGGAAGCCCATGAGCTTGTGGATCGGGAAGGCGATGACGAACGTCATGATCGCGGTGAAGACGATGGACATCAGGGCCGCGAGGCTCTGGGCGACGAGCTGGGTGGTGCCGCCGCCGTAGAAGAGGCCGGCAGCGCCCTGGGTCGGGGTGGCCAGGAAACCGATGGCCACGGTGCCGACAACACCGGCGACCAGGTGCACGCCGACGACGTCGAGCGAATCGTCGTAGCCGAACTTGAACTTCAGGCCGACGGCGAGCGCCGAGGCCACACCGGCGGCAACGCCGAGGGCGATCGCACCGAGCGGGGAGACGTTGGCGCAGGCCGGCGTGATGGCCACGAGGCCGGCGACGACCCCCGAGGCGGCACCGAGGGAGGTCGGGTGACCGTCGCGGAAGCGTTCGACGGCGAGCCAGCCGAGCATGGCGGCGGCCGGGGCGGCCAGGGTGTTGATCCAGATCAGGCCGGCCTGTTCAACAGTGGCAGCGGCACCGGCGTTGAAACCGAACCAGCCGAACCACAGGATCGCGGCGCCGAGCATCACGAACGGGATGTTGTGCGGGCGGTGGTTCGGGTCTTTGCCGAAGCCCTTGCGGTTGCCGATGATCAGGACCAGGATCAGGCCCGCGACGCCGGCGTTGATGTGGACCACGGTGCCGCCGGCGAAGTCGATGACCGGCGCGAACGTCTGGCCGAACCAGCCGTCAGCAGAGAAGAGGCCGCCGCCCCAGACCATGAACGCCATCGGAGCGTAGACGAGCGTGGCCCAGATCGGGGTGAAGACCACCCAGGCGGAGAACTTGGCACGGTCCGCGACCGCACCGGAGATCAGGGCCACCGTGATAATGGCGAACGTGGCCGCGTAGCCGACCTTGAGCAGGTCGGCCGGGTCGGTGAAGCCGTGGAGGCCGAAGTGGCTGAACGGGTTGGCGAAGATCTGGAAGAAGTTGTCCTCGTTGCTCGTCGCCATCGAAGCGCCCCACAGAACCCACATGATGCCAACGGTTCCGATTGCGACGAAGCTCATCATCATCATGTTCAAAGCCGACTTGGCACGCGTCATGCCGCCGTAGAAGAATGCCAGGCCCGGGGTCATGAACAGCACGAGTGCCGCGGCGACCAGGAGCCAAACGAGACCTGCGGTGAGTTCCATGGTCTGCGTCCTCTCTTGCTATCAGGTGCGGAGTAGTCCGCCGGTCCCAACGCATTATTTGCGTTCTACAACGAGTGTCGCGGCGCTGTGTTTCGCTGGCGGAGGATTTACATTGCCGCCTTGTTACAAGAACCTCCCGGACGTAAATGGTGCATCTCACACTTGTTACGGTTATGTTTCACCCGCATAATTCCGCGACCGCCGCCCGGCAGCCCGCCGGCCCGCTCCGACCCAAGGATCACCGCACTATGAGCAACACCCCACGCCCCGCCGGCGAAGCCGCGTCCACAGTGCCTTCCCGGGCGCAGGGCCGGGCCCGGCTGCCCCGGGACATCAAGGTGATGCTGGTCGCCGCGTTCCTGATCGCCATTGGTTTTGGCCTCGTCGCGCCGGTCTTGCCCCAGTTCGCGACCACTTTCGACGTCGGCGCGACGGCGGCGGCCGTGATCGTGAGCATCTTTGCGTTCATGCGGCTCGTCTTCGCCCCGGCCGGCGGCGCCTTGATCGTCAGGCTGGGCGAACGGCCCGTCTACGTCGCCGGCCTGCTCATCGTGGCGGCGTCGACGGCGGCCTGCGCGTTCGCGCAGGACTACTGGCAGCTGTTGGTCTTCCGCGGGCTCGGCGGCGCCGGGTCGGTGATGTTCACCGTGGCGTCCATGGCGCTCGTGGTCCGGCTCGCTCCGCCGGAAAGCCGGGGCCGCGTGTCCGGGGCCTACGCCTCGGCGTTCCTGATCGGCAACGTCTGCGGCCCGATCGTCGGCGGCCTGCTCGCCGGGTTCGGCCTGCGGGTGCCGTTCCTCGCCTACGCCGCGGCCCTGCTGCTCGCGGCGCTTGTGGTGCAGACCCAGCTCAGCCACATCCCTGCCGCCGCACGGCAGGACGGCGCCGCGGCCCCGGCGATGGAGTTGAAGGACGCGCTGCGGGACAGCGCGTACCGGGCCGGCCTCTTTTCGAGCTTTGCCAACGGCTGGGCCACCTTCGGCGTGCGGATGGCGACAGTGCCGCTGTTCGCCGTCGCGGCCCTCGGCGCCGGACCGGAGTCCGCCGGCTGGGCCCTGGCCGTGTTTGCCGGCGGCAACGCGGTGGCCCTGACGTTCTCCGGCCGGCTCGCGGACAACCTCGGCCGCAAGCCGCTCCTGCTGGCCGGGCTGCTCGTCACCGGCACGGCCACGGCGGCCATCGGGTTCACGCACCAGCTGCCCTGGTTCCTGCTGGCCTCCGCCTGTGCCGGCATCGGCTCCGGGCTGCTGGGACCGGCGCAGCAGGCCGCCATCGCGGACGTCATCGGCAACGAGCGCTCCGGCGGCCGCGTGCTCGCCGTCTTCCAGATGGCCTCGGACAGCGGTGCGATCGTCGGCCCCGTGGTGGCCGGACTGCTGGCGGACCGGCTCGGCTACGGCTGGGCCTTCGGCGTTACCGGCGGCATGCTGCTGGCCGCCGCGGCCGTGTGGCTGCCGGCGCGGGAGACGTTCCGGCGGTCAGCGGGGTCCTCCGGCCTTGGCTAAGCTGGGGACACTTGCCACAACCGTCCGGAGGTAATCCCCCATGGCCAGATTCGACTCTTCCCCTGGAAAAGCCGAAGTCCCCGACCCCGACAAACCCGCCAACGCGGCGACGCGGAAGCGCGGCCGGCTCATCGCCGGCGCCGGAATCGCCGCCGCCCTCGTGGCCACGGCCGTACTGATTCCACTGTCCCTCAACGGCCCCGCGCCCGTGCCGCCGTCGGCGTCCGACACGCCGGCCCCGACGCCGACCGTCACCGAGGTCGGGCCGCCGGTGAAGTACTACTCGCAGCCGGGGCCGCCGGCCGGTTCGCCGCTGGAGGCGGTCCAGCCCCTGCGGGTCAACGTCTCCCCGGACCTGGTGGGCACCTCCCTGAACAAGGGACTGACGGGAATCTCGCTGGAGGCCACGGATCTGGCCGACCCGGACCTCAGCGCGGACAACGCGTCAATGGTCAAGCTCCTCAAGGAACTCGACCAGCCGGTCCTGCGCTTTGGCGGCAACGCCGTGGACCGGCGGTTCCTGTGGACGTCCACGGGCGAGGGCGTGCCCGCCAGCTACAAGGGCGACAAGACGCACCCGGTCAAGGCCGTCGGCCCGGCGGACCTGGCCCGGCTGAAGACGCTCCTGGACGCCGGGAACGCCAAGGTCAGCCTCACCGTGGACCTGGGCCACTACGATCCTGCCCGGGCGGCGGACATGGCCAAGCATGCCTCGGAGATCTTCGGTGACCGGCTGCTGAGCATTACGGTGGGTAACGAGCCCAACGGCTTCGTGTTCAACGACGTCAAGACCGGCAGCGGCTACAGCCTGGAGCAGTACGTCCGGGAACTGAAGGACTACGCCAACGCCATCTACGCGGTGGCCCCGAACGTGCCGATTTCCGGCCCGGGCGCATATGACTCGAAGTGGTGGCAGCCGTTCGTCGATGCGGACATTCCGCAGAAGAAGATCCTGACGTTCCACAACTACCCGTTGTACAGCTGCGACGGCAGCGACCCCAAGGGTTCCCCGACCATGGCCAACCTGATGAGCCAGCTGATGCATGACCGTGCGGCGGACTACCAGAAGTCGGCCCTGAAGGTCGGCCAGGCCGCCGGCTTGGAGACGTGGCTGCCGGAGACCGGAATCGCGGCCTGCCCGGGCTCGAACGAGACCTCCCGCACCCACGGCTCGGCCCTGTGGGCGGCGGACTACGCGCTGAACGCCGCACAGCTGGGGATCACCCGGATCGGCTTCCACAGTTCCCTGCTGACCTGCAAGGGCGGCCCGCCCCTGTCCGCCATCTGCAGCGCAGGCTCCTACCCGTTCGGCAACGGCCAGATGTCCGGCCGGGCCAATTTCTTCGGTATTTCCCTGGTGGCCGGACTCGACGCCGGCAAGTTCATGAAGCTGGACAGCTCCGGGGGCGGACTGGCCTTCAGCTACGCCCTGCAGAACGCGGACGGCAGCACCACCGTGGTGCTCGTGAACGAGAACGATCCCGAGAAGGCCGCGCAGACGGACGTCACCCTGACCCTGCCGGGCAAGCCCGTGACCGGGACGATGACCCAGCTGCAGGGCCCCAGCTACAAGGCCGAGGACCAGACCGTGATCGACGGCGCCAAGGCCGCGGCGAAGCCGATCGCCGAACGCCCCACCGTGCCCGGCTTCACGTACAAGTCCAGCACCCAGCAGTTCAAGCTGACCGCCGGAACGGTCACGGTGCTGAACTTCACGTACTAGCCGCATAGCGGGCCGTCACCACGGCGGCAAAAAGGTGCCCCGGTCCTGTGGACCGGGGCACCTTTGCGTTGAACCTCTTGGGTGGGCGGGGTCAGTTCAGCAGCGCGTCCACGAACCCTTCGGCGTCGAACGGCGCGAGGTCATCGGCACCTTCACCCAGGCCGATCAGCTTGACCGGGACGCCGAGCGACTTCTGGATGGCCACGACGATCCCGCCCTTGGCGGTGCCGTCCAGTTTGGTCAGGACGATGCCGGTGATGTTGACCACCTCGGAGAACACGCGGGCCTGGTTGAGCCCGTTCTGGCCGGTGGTGGCGTCCAGGACCAGCAGGACCTCATCCACTTCGGCAAGCTTTTCGATGACGCGTTTGACCTTGCCGAGCTCGTCCATGAGGCCCACCTTGTTCTGCAGGCGGCCCGCGGTGTCGATCATGACGACGTCGACCTCCTGGTCGATGCCCGCCTGGACGGCCTCGTACGCCACCGACGCCGGGTCCGCGCCGTCGATGTCCGACTTCACCGTGGGAACGCCGACGCGCTGGCCCCACGTGGCGAGCTGTTCGGCGGCGGCGGCGCGGAAGGTGTCGGCCGCACCGAGCAGCACGTCTTTGTCCTCGGCCACGAGCACGCGGGCGAGCTTGCCCACGGTGGTGGTCTTGCCGACGCCGTTGACGCCCACCACCATCATCACGGCCGGCTTGTCGGCGTGGCGTTCGACGTTCAGGCTGCGGTCCATCGTGGGGTCCACGAGCTTGATCAGTTCCTCGCGGAGCAAGGCCTTGACGTGCTCGGGATCCCGGGTGCCGATCACTTTGACGCGTTCGCGGAGCGCGTCCACGAGCTGCATGGTCGGTTCGGTGCCGAGGTCGGCCAGCAGGAGGGTTTCCTCCACCTCGTCCCAGACGTTCTCGTCGATCTTGTCCGCCGACAACAGGGCCAGCAGTCCCTTGCCCAGGATGTTGTTGGACTTGACCAGCCGCTCGCGCAGCCGGGTGAGGCGTCCCGCCACCGGCAGCGGCGTCTCCACCGGCACGGTTTCCAGTCCCGCGACGGTGTCCGGCACCTCGACGGTTTCCAGGCCCTCGAGGTCGGTTTCCTTCGGGGCCGCCCGTTCCGGGGCCGGCGCCGGTGCCGGCCGGTCTTCCACCAGGGTCCCGGCTCCCGGCGCCTGCACGGGATCATTTGCATCCCGCGGGCCGGGATAGTTTTTGGTGTTCTTCCGGGTCTTCATGAGCACCGGAATCAGCGCACCAAGGACCACCAGGACAGCGAGGATGGGCAAAATAATGGGGAGGATGTCGTTCACTCCCCTAGCTTCTCACAAACCCCAAACAGGCCGTGGCCAGCGCTTTCGCCACGCCTGGTCCCCGGCGGCCGGCCTACACGTCGGCGCCGAGCCGCTGGCTGATCACAGTGGACACGCCGTCGCCGCGCATTGTGACTCCGTACAGGGCATCGGCGACTTCCATGGTGCGTTTCTGGTGTGTGATGACAATCAGCTGGCTGGATTCGCGCAGCTCCTCGAAGACGGTGATGAGCCGGCCCAGGTTGGTGTCGTCCAGCGCGGCCTCGACCTCGTCCATGACGTAGAAGGGCGAGGGTCGGGCCTTGAAAATGGCCACGAGCAGGGCCACGGCCGTCAGCGACCGTTCCCCGCCGGAGAGCAGCGAGAGCCGTTTGATTTTCTTGCCGGCCGGGCGGGCTTCCACCTCGATGCCCGTGGTGAGCATGTCCGACGGGTCGGTCAGGACCAGCCGGCCTTCCCCGCCGGGGAACAGCCGGGCGAAGACCCGGACAAACTGCCGGGAGGTGTCCTCAAACGCTTCGGCGAAGACCCGCTGCACACGCTCGTCGACTTCCTTGATGATGTCCAGCAGGTCCTTCCGGCTGGACTTGAGGTCCTCGAGCTGGGTGCTGAGGAACTGGTGTCGTTCCTCGAGCGCCGCAAATTCCTCAAGCGCCAGCGGGTTGACCTTGCCCAGCGCGGCGAGATCACGTTCGGCGCGCCGCAGCCGCTTTTCCTGTTCCTCGCGGACGAAGGGCACGCCTTCGAGGATCTCGCGGCCGTCCTCGTCCACCGGGGCGCGCAGGGCGGCCCACTTGTCCGCCGTTGCGGCGGCGGGCACCGGGACGGGCTGGTCCGGGCCGTAGTCGGCCACGAGCTGGTCGGCTGTGAGGCCCAGGTCCTCCACGCTTTTGAGTTCCAGCGCCTCGATCCGGAGCCGCTGCTGGGCGCGGGCAAGCTCGTCGCGGTGCACGGAGTCGGTGAGTTCGGCCAGTTCGCGGGCCAGGGCGTCGTTGGCGGTGCGGACCGCGGCAAGGTCGCGTTCCATCCCGTCCCGGCGTTCCTCCGCGCTGTCACGCTCCCGGCGGGCCAGTTCCACGGAGACGTCGATGAACGCTGTCACGTGCTGCACGGCATCGGCGACGGCGGCGGCGCGCCGGGCCTGGAGCCGGCGGCGGCGGGCCCGTTCCGCCGCTTCCTCGCGGGCGCGCCGCTCGGTGGCGGCGGCCCGCTCAAGGGAGGCCGCCCGGTTGCGGGTGGCCGTGAGCTGCTCCTCGGCGCTGCGCAGGGCGAGCCGGGCCTCCATTTCGGCGGTGCGCGCCAGCGAGGCGGCCAGGGCCAGGGCGTCGCGGTGTTCCGGGGAGGGTTCGGCCTCGGCGGGGGCCTCCTGGGCGGCGGCGAGCCGGGCCGTGACCGCTTCGAGGGCCTCCTGTTCGCTGGCGATGCCGGCTTCGGCGCGGGACAGCGACGCGGTGAGGCGTTCGCTTTCGCCGACGGCGCCGCGCAACACGGCGTTGAGGTGGCCCAGGCGTTCGGCGACGGCGGCAAGTTTCGCATCGGAGTCGTGGAGTTTGGCGAGGGCGGCGTCCGCGCGGTCCTGGGCGTCGCCGCGCCGGGCCCGGGCGGCGGCCAGGGCGAAACGGTTGCGTTCGAGCCCGGCGGTGACCTCGGCCAGCCGGGCGGCGGCGTCGTCGACGGCGGCCTGGACTTCCAGCAAGGACGGCGCCGTCGCCGAGCCGCCCACGACGGTCAGTGCGGTGCAGACGTCCCCTGCCCGGGTGACAGCGGTCAGCCCGGGATGGGCGGCGATCAGCTGCGCCGCCGCCGTCAGGTCGTCGACGACGGCGACGCCGGCCAGCAGCCCGGCGAGCGGCAGCCCCGCAGCGCCGGCGTCCACAGCCGAGACGAGCTCCGCGGCCCAGCGCGCGCCGGCGGGCAGCACATCGTCTTCGGTAGGCACAGCGCCGTCGGGGACGGCGCCGGGAGCCGGGGCATCGGCCAGCAGCAGGGCGGCGCGGCCGGCGTCGTCCTCGCGCAGCATGCGCACGGCGGCGGCGGCCGTCTCCCGGTCCCGGACCACCACGGCGTCGGAAGCGGTGCCGAGCGCGGCGGCGATGGCCGGCTCATATCCGGCCTCGACCGTGATCAGGGAGGCCAAGGATCCCAGGACGCCGGCGGCCAGGCGCCCGGACAGCCCGGCGTCGAGCACGTGCCCGGATCCGTCCTTCCGGTTCAGGCCCAGCTGCAGGGCATCCCGGCGGGCGGTGAGGGCTCCGCGTTCCCGCTCCCCCTCGCGCTCGGCCGCTTCCAGCTCATCAATTTCGGCGAGGATGGCCTCCAGGTCCGCGCTGGCGGCCTCGTAGTCGGCGTCGAGGGATTCCTCGCCGTCTTCGACCCCGGCTACTTGGGCTTCCAGGGCGGTGAACTCGCTCTGCGCCTGCCGGCGGCGCTCGTCGCCGGCCTTTTGCGATTCGCGGAGGCGGCCGAGCTCGGCCTGGGCCGCCTCCACACGGGACCGGGCCGCGCCGACCTGCCCGGCGAGCTTTGCCAGCCCCTCCCGCCGGTCCGCGGCGGCCCGCAGCAGGGCGGCCAGACGTTTGTCCTCGGCGGCGGCGGCCTGTTCGGCCTCCTGCTTGGCCGCCGTCGCGGCGTCCAGGGCCGCCGTCCGGTCCAGGATCTGCTGTTCCAGCCCGGCCTGCTCCTCGCGGACGCGGCCGGCCTGCTTCTCCAGCTGGTCCGGGTCCCTGGCCGTGTCCGGGACCACGTCCGCGGCGCCGAGCAGCCGGCGGCGTTCCTCGGCGAGGGAGCCGAGGGAACGGAGCCGTTCCCGGCCGGTGGAGAGCGCGTACCAGTTGTCCCGGGCGGCGTTCAGCGCGGGCGTCGCCTCGGCGGCGAGCTGTTCCAGGGCGGCCTGGCGCTGCCGTCCGGCGTCGAGGTCACGTTCGACGACGGCGCGGCGCGCCTTGAGCGCCGATTCGTCCGCGACGTCCTGGGCCAGGGCGGACTGCAACTGGACGAGGTCGTCGGCCAGGAGCCGGGAGCGCGCGTCGCGGACCTCGAACTGGACTGTCTGGGCGCGCCGGGCGACTTCCGCCTGTTTGCCCAGCGGTGTGAGCTGCCGCCGGATTTCGCCGGTGAGGTCGCTGAGCCGGGACAGGTTGGTCTGCATGGCTTCCAGCTTGCGGACCGTCTTTTCCTTGCGGCGGCGGTGTTTGAGGATGCCGGCGGCCTCTTCGATGAACCCGCGGCGGTCCTCCGGGGTGGCGTGCAGGACCCGGTCCAGCTGGCCCTGGCCGACAATCACGTGCATTTCGCGGCCGAGGCCCGAGTCGGAGAGCAGTTCCTGGATGTCCAGCAGCCGGCAGCCGGCACCGTTGATGGCGTATTCCGAGCCGCCGGTCCGGAACAGGGTGCGGGAGATCGTCACCTCGCTGTAGTCGATCGGGAGCGCGCCGTCGGTGTTGTCGATGGTCAGCGAGACGTGGGCGCGGCCCAGGGGCGGCCGGCCCGAGGTGCCCGCGAAGATCACGTCCTCCATCTTGCCGCCGCGCAGGGTCTTGGCTCCCTGTTCGCCCATCACCCAGGCCAGCGCGTCCACCACGTTGGACTTGCCCGAACCGTTGGGGCCCACCACGGCGGTGACGCCTGGTTCGAATTCAAAGGTCGTCGCAGAGGCAAACGACTTGAATCCGCGGACAGTCAGGCTCTTGAGGTGCAAGGTGTTTCTGGTCTCCTGCTCGGCGGATGGGGCACGCTAGTACTTACAATCTACTGCGGAGCAGCGGTAATTCCGCGCAGACCCCCGCGCGAAGCCGCCGCAGGTGCCGCCGGCGGCATGTGCGCGAACTGGCCCGCACCGGGCATAGTTAAGCTCTTGGGCCTGTGCTTGATGGTGCAGTCAACCGCCGGGGCCCGGGACGAACATGAACAGGGGCTTGATTTGGTAGGGAATGCAACATTCCGGCACTACAA
This sequence comes from Arthrobacter sp. PM3, assembly GCF_003352915.1. Lineage (NCBI taxonomy): Bacteria > Bacillati > Actinomycetota > Actinomycetes > Micrococcales > Micrococcaceae > Arthrobacter > Arthrobacter sp. PM3. Next base: position 3,862,080 of record NZ_CP022314.1, read on the forward strand.
CACCGCGTTGCTGTCGGTGAGCAGTGTCGAAGCTCCGACGATCGTCAGTTCCACGGATTTCGACCGCAGGCTGGCCTCGACCCTGCGGCGCCTGAAGTTCCCGCCGAAGCTGCTCGAACGGGTCGCCGGGATCACGCACCGGCGCTGGTGGGCCCCCGGGACATCGTTCGACGACGCCGCCATCGAGGCGGGCGCGAAGGCGCTGGCGGAGTCCGGCATCGAGGCGGCCGACGTCGGCTTGCTGATCAACACTTCCGTCACGCGCCGCAACCTGGAGCCGTCCGTCGCGGTGAAGATCCATCACGGGCTCAGCCTGCCGTCGTCGGCCATGAACTTCGACCTCGCCAACGCCTGCCTCGGTTTCGTCAACGGCATGACCCTGGCGGCCAGCATGATCGACTCCGGCCAGATCAAGTACGCGATGATCGTCAACGGCGAGGACGCCCAGGCCACCCAGGAGGCCACCCTGGCCCGGCTGCAGCGCCCCGAGACGACCCGGGAGGATTTCAACCGCGAGTTCGCCACCCTCACCCTGGGCTCCGGTGCCGCGGCCGCCGTCCTGGGCCCGGCGGACCAGCACCCCGGCGGGCACCGGATCGTCGGCGGGGTGATGCGTGCCGGCACCGAGCACCATGAACTGTGTGTGGGCGGCATCGACGGCATGGCCACCGACACCAAAGGCCTGCTCGACGGCGGCCTGCAGCTCGTCGTCGACGCCTGGCGGGAGGCCCAGCCGGAATGGGACTGGGCCTCGATGGACCGCTACGTCACCCACCAGGTCAGCAACGCCTACACCCAGGCCATCATCGACGCCATCGACCTGGACCCGGACAAGGTGCCCATCACGTTCCCGCACTGGGGCAACGTGGGCCCGGCCTCCCTCCCCATGACCCTCGCCGCCGAGGCACAGACTCTCGCGACCGGGGACCGGGTGCTGTGCATGGGCGTCGGGTCAGGGCTGAACACCGCCATGGTGGAAATCGTTTGGTAGCCGCCGACTGGACCGGCGTGGACCCCGAGTGGTCCCGCGAAATTGATGTCCCCTCGACCTCCGCCGCCGATGCGCCCGGCACCGTGCGCCGCTGGCATCTGCTCGACAACGGCGCACAGCTCGCCCGCCGCGGCCTCGCTCCCGCCGGCACCCTGCTGTGCGTGCACGGCAATCCGACGTGGTCCTACCTGTGGCGGACCCTGCTGGCCGCCGGTTCCGGCCCGGCCCGGCCGTGGCGCGTGGTGGCGGTGGATCAGCTGGACATGGGCTTCTCCGAACGCACCGGCACGTTCCGGCGCCTGGCCGACCGGATCAACGACCTCGGCGACCTCACCGCCGCGCTCGGGCTGGACGGTCCGGTTGTCACGGTCGGCCACGACTGGGGCGGCGTGATCAGCCTCGGCTGGGCCCTGGCGCACCCGCAGCAGCTCGCCGGGGTGGTGCTGACCAACACCGCCGTCCACCAGCCTGCCGGCACCCCCATCCCGCCGGCGCTCCGGCTCGCCCTGCACCCGGCCGTGCACCGCTGGGGAACGACGACGTCGGATTCCTTCCTTCGGGTGACGCATGCCCTGGCCCGCCCGCCGCTGGCCGCGGACGTCCGGGCCGCCTTCATGGCCCCGTACCGGGGCGCCGGCCGCCGCGCCGGCGTGGGGAACTTCGTCGCTGACATTCCCGCCGACGCGTCCCACCCGAGCTACCCGGCCCTCAACGGCGTCGCCGAAGGGCTGCGCGGGCTCACCGTCCCGGCCCTGATGCTCTGGGGCCCGCGGGACCCGATCTTCTCCGACCGCTACCTCAAAGACCTCATCGGCCGGCTGCCGCACGCACAGGTGCACCGCTTCGAGGGCGCCGGGCACCTGGTGGCCGAAGACCGTGACATTGCCTCTCCCATCTTCGACTGGCTCGCAGAACGGCCGGGCAGTGCGGCGCAGGACGCGCCCGCGGCACCCGGAGCCGAACGAGAGCACGCCGGGCCCGGGGCTGAGCCGCTCTGGGCGCCGCTCAACGCCCTGGCGGCGGGACCTGCCGGCGGGGACACCGCCGTCGCGGAAATGGCCGCCGACGGCAGCGTGGCCCGCTCGCTGAGCTGGCAGGAGCTGGACCACCGTGTCGCCGCCCTCGCGGCCGGCCTGCGCGACGCCGGCGTCGGCCCCGGCAGCCGGGTGAGCCTGATGGTCCCGCCGGGCGTGGACCTGACCGTGGTCCTCTACGCCTGCCTGCGGCTCGGCGCCGTCGTGGTGGTGGCGGACGCGGGCCTGGGCACCCGCGGCCTGAGCCGTGCCGTGAAGGGCGCCACCCCGGACGTCCTCATCGGCATCGACAGGGCGCTCGCCGCTGCCGCGGCTCTGGGCTGGCCCGGGCGGCGCATCAGCGTACGGGACCTGCCCGCCGCCCGCCGCCGGGTCCTCGCCGTCGACACCTCCCTCGCCGCCCTGGCCCGCCGCGGCACCGCGCTCGGCCCGGCGGCTCCGGCGGACGCACCGGATCCGGACGCGCCGGCCGCCGTGCTCTTCACCTCGGGTTCCACCGGGCCGGCCAAGGGCGTCCGCTATACGCACCGGCAGCTCGCCGCGATGCGGGACACCGTGGCCGCGACGCTGGGGATCCGCCCGGGCGCGCGGCTGGTGGCGGCGTTCGCGCCGTTCGCGCTGCTGGGCCCGGCCTTGGGCGCGGTCTCGGTGACGCCCGCCATGGACGTCACCGCGCCGCGCACGCTCACGGCCCGGGCGCTGGCAGACGCCGCCGCGGCCATTGGCGCCACGGTGGTCTTCGCCTCCCCCGCCGCCCTGGGCAACGTCCTGGCCACCCGGGACGGACTCGACCCCGCCGCGCACCAAGCCCTGGGACGCGTCGAACTGCTGCTCTCGGCCGGCGCGCCCGTCCCCGAACCGCTCCTGGCCCAGGTGCAGCACCTGCTGCCGGCGGCCTCACTGCACACCCCGTATGGGATGACCGAGGCGCTGCCCGTCTCCGACATCAGCCTCGAGCAGATCCGCGCCGCCGAGGCCGACGCCTCTGCCGGGACCGTGGCCGGGGCCGGCAACGGCGTCTGCGTGGGCCTGCCGGTTCACGGCGCCCGCCTGGCCGTCATCCCGCTCGCCGCGGACGGCACCGCCCCGGGAAACAACCCCGTCACGGAGCCAGGCGTCACCGGCGAGATCCTGGTCAGCGCCCCGCACATGAAGGACAGCTACGACCGGCTCTGGCTGACCCAGCGCGACAGCGTCCGCACCCCGGGCTGGCACCGCACCGGCGACGTCGGGCACTTCGACGCCGCAGGAAGGCTCTGGGTGGAAGGCCGCCTCGCGCACATCGTGACCGCACCGGAAGCGGTGGTCACGCCGGTCGGCGCCGAGCAGGAAATCGGGCGCCTGGACGGCGTCGGCCTGGCCGCCGTCGTCGGGGTCGGGCCGTCCGGCACCCAGGCGGTCGTCGCCGTCGTCGAAACGGTGCCGCCGGCGCGGCGGGCCGGCCCCGCGGAGCCGGGGCTCGCCGGACGCGTGCGCGCTGCGGCCCGCCGGGCCGGCGTCAGCGTCTCCGCCGTGCTCACCGTGCCCGCCCAGCCGACCGACATCCGGCACAACGCCAAGATCGACAGGACCCGCCTGGCCCGGTGGGCTTCCGCGGTACTGGCCGGCGGGCGTCCGGGGACACCGTGAGGGTCCTGGTCACCGGCGCGAGCGGCCTGCTCGGCCGCGAAGTGGCAGGCTTGCTGGTGCGCCAAGGCCACGAGGTCAGCACCTTCCAGCGCCGGCCCTCGGGGGTCGAGGGCGCGGCGGACCTGTCCGGGTCCGTCACGGACGACGCCGCCGTCCGCCGCGCCGTCGAAGGCGCCGACTGCGTCATCCACCTCGCGGCGAAGGTCTCCTTCACCGGTCGCGCCGCGGATTTCGACGAGGTGAACATTGAAGGCACGCGCCGCCTGCTCCGTGAGGCCCGCGCGGCCGGCGTGCGGGACGTGGTGTTCGTCTCCTCCCCCTCCGTGGCCAACTCCGGGGCCGCCATCGCCGGCCTGGGCGCCGGGCCCGCCGACCCGGTCCGTGCACACGGTGACTACTCCCGCACCAAGGCCGAAGCCGAACTCCTGGCACTGGCCGCGGACGCACCCGGCTTCCGGGTCACGGCGGTGCGCCCGCACGTCGTCTGGGGCCCGGGCGACACGCAACTGGTGGAACGGGTCCTGGACCGGGCCCGCCACCACCGCCTGCCGCTGCTTGACGCCGGGGCGGCCCTGATCGACACCACCTACGTGGACAACGCCGCCTCGGCCATCGTCGCCGCGCTGCACCGGATGGGGCATGTCCACGGCCGGGCGCTGGTGGTCACGAACGGCGAACCGCGCCCGGTGGGCGAACTGCTGGCCGGCATCTGCGCCGCGGGCGGCGCCCCCGCGCCGTCGTGGCGGGTGCCTGGCCGGCTCGCGCGGGCCGCCGGCTCCGTGATCGAGAAGGCGTGGACCCGTTCCGGCCGGGCCGACGAACCGCCGATGACCCGGTTCCTGGCCGAGCAGCTTTCCACCGCCCACTGGTTTGACCAGCGCGAGACCCGCGAACTCCTCCACTGGGCCCCCGCCGTGTCGCTCGACGAGGGCCTGGCCAGGCTCGCCCGGCACTACCGCCCTTAGCCCGCGGAGACAACTTTTCGTCCATTAATGGACTTCCCCTGCCCCAAATTAAGCGTATCTAAGCTTTTCCCAAGGAATTTTCCCCGAGCGAACCGTAGGCTTGCGCCGAAGAGTTGCTAGACACAGTTCGGGCCGGCGGGTTCACGCCGTCCCGGCTGGGAAGGACGCAGTTCGCTCCGCGTTCTACCACTGGCGCAGGGGGGCGCTTGGCTCGCAACTCGGTGTAGGGACAACTGAAAAATGGTTGGCTGCCCGGGGGTGGCAGCACAGGGCGGTACACGATGTACCGCCCGATACCGTCGCAGCGCACTCACTCAGGAGTTCACATGTCTGTATCCTCAGCCGGCCGCACGCTGAAAACTCTTCAGCGGATCGTCATCCCCCTCGCTCTCGCTCTGGTTGCAGCGCTCTTGCCCGCCGGGGCACCGGCAATCTTGCTGCCGATGGCCAACGCCGCGGATCCTTGCTCCCCGCTCCTGAACGCTGTGGCATGTGAAAATTCGAAACCCGGAAGCCCGCCATCGGAATGGGACATTACTGGCGCCGGCGATTCGGATATCCAGGGGTTCGCGACCGACATCAGCGTCAATGCGGGACAGCCCATCAAATTCAAGGTGGACACCACCGCATCCAACTACACGATCGCCATCTACCGGACCGGCTGGTATCAGGGACTCGGTGCCCGCAAGATTGCCGATGTCACCCCGTCCGCATTTCGCCAGCAGCAGCCTCAATGCCTGTCCGACCTCACCACCGAACTCTATGACTGCGGAACGTGGGCGGTGTCCGCAACCTGGCAGGTGCCCGCCACGGCCGTCTCGGGCGTGTACTTTGCCTTGCTGACGAGGCCCGACAACGGCAACCAAAGCCATATCACCTTTGTGGTCCGCTCCGACGCGAGCCATTCCGACGTCGTCTTCCAGACTTCCGACACCTCATGGCAGGCCTACAACGACTACGGCGGCTCGGATTTCTACCAGGGCGCACAGAACGGCCGGGCCTACAAGGTCAGCTACAACCGTCCGGTGAACACGCGTGGCGGCATCGGCGGACGGGACTTCTATTTCAGCAACGAATACCCCCTCGTCCGTTTCCTGGAGAAGAACGGCTACGACGTCAGCTACATCAGCGGGGTGGACACCGACCGGAACGGGGCCGCCCTACTCAACCACAAGGTCTTCCTCTCCGTAGGCCACGACGAATACTGGTCCGGACCGCAGCGCGCCAACGTGGAGGCGGCCCGGGATGCCGGCGTGAACCTGCAGTTCCTCTCCGGCAATGAAGTCTACTGGCGCACCCGGCTGGAGCCCTCGCCGGTGGACGGCGCAGCAGCGCGGACCATCACGACCTACAAGGAAACCTGGGCCAACGCCAAGATCGATCCCAGCACGCAGTGGACCGGTACCTGGCGGGATCCGCGGTTCGCTGCCCAGTCCAACGGCGGAGGCCTCCCCGAAAATGGTCTGACGGGGACTATGTACATGTCGAATTACACCGACCTGCCCATCACCGTCAGCGCGGCCGAAGGCAAATCCCGGCTCTGGCGCAACACGTCCCTGGCGACGCTTCCGAGCGGAGGCTCGGCGCAGCTGGCACCCCACACAGTAGGGTACGAATCCGACGAAGACCTGGACAACGGGTTCCGGCCGGCGGGGCTGATCCGGCTCTCGACCACCACGGGCCCTGTCGATCAGTATCTTCAGGACTTTGGCACCACAGTTCGGCCCGGCACCACCACGCACCACATGACCATGTACCGGGCAGCCAGCGGCGCACTCGTCTTCTCCGCCGGCACAGTCCAGTGGACGTGGGGCCTGGACGAAGTCCATGACGGCGACGGCGCCCCCGCGGATCCGCGGATGCAGCAGGCCCAGATCAACCTCCTTGCAGACATGGGCGCCCAGCCCGCCACCCGCGATACCGCTCTGGCAGCGGCATCGCCCAGCAGTGACAAGACGGCCCCGGCCGTGACGATATCCGCACCGGTAGAGGGGGCCACGGTTCCGCACGGGACCAGCGTCACCGTGTCCGGAACGGCCAGTGACACCGGCGGCATCGTGGCCGGAGTCGAAGTCTCCACCGACGGCGGCAGCACGTGGCATCCTGCCCAGGGAACGCAAAGCTGGTCCTACACCTACATCCAGAAAGGCCTCGCAACCGCCACCATCAAGGTGCGCGCCGTGGATGACAGCGCCAACATCGGCACGCCCGCCACCCGTAACCTTCAACTCACCGGGCCCTACACGGTCTTCGGCCAGCAGATTCCAGCGGTGCCCGATTCCCAGGACGGCGGCGCCTACGAACTCGGCATGATCGTCACCCCCAGCGTCGACGGCTTCATCTCCGGGGCGCGCTTCTACAAGAGCACCGCCAACACCGGCACGCACACCGCGTCGCTGTGGTCCGCCACAGGCCAACGGCTCGCGACGGCCACGTTCGCATCAGAGACGGCGTCCGGCTGGCAGAAAGTTCTCTTCAGCCAGGCTGTAGCGGTCACCGCCGGCCAGAAGTACACCGTTTCCTACACGGCACCGAGCGGCCACTATGCCAGCAAGGATTACCAGTGGGCCAGCTTCGGGTTCCAGGATCCGCCGCTGACCGTTGCGGGCGGGTTCGGCAGCCAGCCGGCCGGCGTCTACGGCAGCCCGGGGTCCTTCCCTGTAAACAGTTTCGGGAACGGTAACTACTTCGTGGACGCAATGTTCGACACCGTGGACAACACGCCCCTCACCGCGTCGGGTCAGTGGCCACTGGACGGCTCTTCGAGCGTCCCGCAAAGCACCACCGTGGGAGCGGTCTTCTCCAAGCCGGTTACGGCGTCCACGGCAAAGCTCACGCTGACAGCCAACGGGTCACCGGTTGCAGGCACCACAAACTACGACTCGACCACCCGCAAGATCACCTTCACGCCCTCGGCAAGCCTCGACCTTGGCACGACCTACACCGCCACTTTGAGCGCCACAGCGACGAGCGGCGGCACACTGACCGGCAGCAGCACATGGTCCTTCACCACTGTCGTCTCACCGCCGACACCGGGGACCTGCCCCTGCAGCCTCTACGATGACTCCGTCCTGCCGGGAATCCAGGAGGTCCGGGACGGGGTACCGCTGACCCTCGGCGTCCGCTTCTCCAGCACCGCGGCCGGAAATGTCACCGGCGTCCGCTTCTACAAGTCCGCGGGCAACACCGGCACTCACAGCGGCACGCTGTTCACGGCGGCCGGACAGCAACTCGCCACCGTCACATTCGCCAATGAAAGCACCTCCGGCTGGCAGACGGCCAACTTCAACCAGCCCGTCGCCATAACGGCCAACACCGAGTACATCATTGCCTACAAGAGCACCACCGGCTCGTACTCGGCGACACTGAACGGCTTTGGTCCCGGGCTGAGCGTCGGAAACCTCAGAACCGCCTCCGACGCCGGGGCGTACTCCTACACCAACGACTTCCCAAGTGCGCGCTCCAATGCCAGCTACCTCGTCGACGTCGTTGTCCAGTATCCGGACCCGCCGTTCGTGGCCGGTGCCCAGTCGCCGCTGCCCGGTGCGTCCAGCATTCCCCTGGCCACGACCATCGCCGCGACGCTGTCCAAACCGGCTGCCGCGTCCAGCGTGCACCTTACTTTGACGGGCCCGAACTCCGCCAGTGTCGCCGGGACCACCACTTACGACTCGTCCACCGGCAAGGTGACCTTCACCCCCACTTCACCCTTGGCGGCGGGGGCTGCTTTCACCGCCACCCTGACCGCGACGTCGACCACCGGACAGACGCTCGGTGACGGGGGTACCTGGACCTTTACGACCGTCCCCCCGGCACGGACGGACGGAGTCTGCCCGTGCACTCTGTACCAGGACACCGTGACCCCCAGCGTGATGGAATTCAATGACGGAGTGCCGCTGACCCTCGGCGTACGCTTCGCCAGCGACTCATCGGGCCAGATCACCGGCATCCGCTACTACAAGTCGGCGGGCAACGTGGGAACGCACACCGGGGCCCTGTACACCACGGGCGGCCAACAGCTGGCCACCGTCACATTCGCCGGAGAGTCGACAGCCGGATGGCAGACTGCCACGTTCAGCCAGCCCGTGGACATTGCAGCCAACACGGAGTACGTGGCTGCTTACCGCACGCCCAACGGAGTCTACTCGGCGACGCCGGGCGGCTTGAGTTCCGGTATCACCAGCGGGCCGCTCCACGCATCAGCCGGCGCCTACACCTACAACGGCGATTTTCCGTCGAACTCTTCGAGCGCGAGCTACCTCGTGGACGTGGACTTCGTCAAGACGGTTCCGCCGCTAACCGTTACATCCCAGGTACCGGCCGCAGGCTCCACGGACTTCCCCCTGGCAGCGAAACCGTCGATTACCTTCTCCGCGGCCATCGCGGCAGGCTTCACGTTCGGGCTCTCTGCCAATGGTGCCGCCGTTGCCGGCACCTCGGCCCTGTCGGCCGACGGACGGACCATCACCTATTCCCCGGCTCAGCCACTGCCGGCAGCCACGGTGCTGACAGCCAGCGTGAGCAACGTGGTCTCCACGCAAGGGGCCACCCTGGCCCCGCTCACGTGGCAGTTCACCACCTCTAATCCGTCCGGCCCGCAACAAACCCTGTTCGGGTCGCTCCTGCCGGCCGTCTCCGCAGTCACCGGGGACACATCGTCCATCGAGTTGGGAACCGCCTTCTCGGTGTCCACGGCCGGCAGCGCCACGGGCGTCAGGTTCTACAAGGGGGCAACGAACACCGGAACACATGTGGGCACGCTGTGGAACGACGCCGGCGACAAACTCGCCCAGGTGACGTTCGCGAACGAGACGGCCAGCGGCTGGCAGACGGCCTCGTTCTCCGCTCCCGTCGCGCTCACGCCGGGCCAGAGGTACGTGGTGTCCTACGTGGCACCCAGCGGCAACTATGCCTCCACAAGCGCGTTCTTCGCAGAGCCCTGGATCAACGGCGCTTTGACGGCGTCGGGACCCAACAACGGGCTGTTCTCGTACGGGGCCGGCGGTGCAGTTCCGGTGAACTCCTGGAACGCCACCAACTACTTCGTCGATATCGTCTTTGCACCCGCGCCTTAGGCCAACCGCCGCAGGAGCCCCGGAGCTTCAGGGCTTCGGGGCTCCTGCGGCCTCGGGCTCAGCGCACCACGGAAGGAGACCAGGCGTGTTCGATGTACAGGGAGGCACTCGACGCCGGATCCGCGTTGATCTGCCAGACATCGCTGTCGCCGGCAGCACCGTCGCGGGCGAGTCCGTACAGCAGTGTCCGGTCGTCAAGCCATTCGATCTGGTCATCCACGCTGCGCGGCTCGGACAGCACGGTTTCCTGCCCTGTGGCCAGGTCCAGGACGGCCACACGCCAGTGCGCAGCCAACGCGCTACCGGTGTTCTTCTTGTACGCAATGCGCGTGCCATCGGGAGAGAGCGACGGGCACTCAACGCCGTCGTGGATTGCTGTGAGAGTGCGCGCCGCAATACTTCCCTTCACCAGCCAGATGCGGCCCGATGATGCCGCGGTCGCGTAGAAGGTGTCGCTTTGGTCCGGCGCGAAAGTCACGCCCCAGATGTTGCGGTCCACGGCGGTGATGCGGGTGCCGTTAACCATCAGCGCGAAGTCCTCAAGGTTCCCGGTTCCCCCACCGCCGTGAGCCTCCATGATGGACGTCGCGGTCACGAAGCCCGTAGTACCGTACGAGTGTCCGGTAACAAACACCGTTGTGGCTACGAGGGAGCCGTCCCTGCTCATCCGGGTACGGTTGGGAATACCTGGCACTGCCCAACTCCTGGTCTGCTGCCACTCCGGGTTCAGGAGGTCTGCCTCAAAGCCGGTCACCAGGCCGCGGTTCGTCTTCAGGCATACGACGTCCTGAGTGGTGCCGTAAACCCTGTCGCAGGCTACCGGCGCCAGGGACCGTTCCCCGGCAGGATCGGCCAGCGAAACAGTGCCTATCATCCCGTAGCCCTGGCCTGGCGCCGTGTTGCGGAACAGGACAGTGCCGCCCTTCAACGCGGCGACGCCGGACGCCACACGTGCGGTCGATGCCGCCGTCTTGCTCTCCTGAAAGCGTTCGAACGCAGTCGCCGCGTAGGCTCCGGCGGCGCCCACGACCAGCACCGTAACCACCAGCAGAATCCCCCAGCGGGCCTTGCTCGCACCGCGGGTCAAGCTGCCAGCCTCTGCCGCAGGCCGGAACGCAGGATCAACCAGGACGCCACGATGCCTCCGGCCAGGCAACTGCCAACCACCACCATCGCCACGGCGGGGCCAAGCGCGAACCAGAGGACACCAAAGCCCACCGAGGCGGCCATCCGGCTAAGCGCCACCACTGTCTGGGCGGCACCGAGTCCCGTGGCAAGTTTGTCCGGCGGGGTCAGCTGGCTCGCCAATGCCGCCAGCACCCCGTCCGTCGCGGCGTAGAAGACCCCCAGCAGGACCAGGCAGGCCGCCGTCGGTCCGAATCCCCCGACCGGTGCCGCCGCCAGCAGGTAGCACGCAAGGAGGGCGACGTGCCCGGCGATGAAGACCCGCGCCTTTCCCCAGCGGTCCGCCAGACGGCCCAACGGAATGGCGAGGAGGAGGAACACCACGTTGGTGCCCACATACAACAGCGGAAACCACTGCACAGCGAATGAGTCTCTGTTCTGCAGCACCAAGTAGATGAAGCCGTCCCCCACGGTCAGCAGACCCAGGATCCCGGCCGCGGCCAAGAGCCGGCCAAGTCCCGGTTCACGCAGCAGGCGCCAGCGGAAACCCCACACCGGCCTGATGTTGTCCGCCGGCGCCGGCTTGCCCGCACGGCGGGTTCTCAGGTTCGGCACCAAAAGAGCCAACACTGCGACACCAAGCACCGCAAAGGCCAGGGAGACCACAAAGACGGTACCGTAGCCGTCCGGGATCAGCATGAGAATGAAGAAGGCCAGCAGCGGACCGCTCGCCGCACCGATGTTGTCCAGCATGCGGTGCACCCCGAAGTGACGCGCCAGGTATTCCGGCTGGGCTGACACTGCAATCAAAGCATCGCGCGGGGCCGTCCGGATGCCCTTGCCAATCCGGTCGGCCGTCACGACGGCCGTCAGGGCCCAGAACCCGGTGGCGAACAGGAGCCCGATCCTGGCCACCATGGACAGGCCGTAACCTGCGACGGCGACCCCTTTGGGGCGTCCGATGCGGTCGGACGCCAAGCCGGCAGCGATCCGGACAAGGGCGCTGGCACCCTGGTTGATTCCATCAAGGATTCCGAACGCAATGGTGGACAGGCCGAGGAACCCCGTGATGTACAAGGGCAGGATTGCGGACACGGATTCGGACGATACGTCAGTGAACATGCTGACCACGCCCAACCAGAGAATGACCGGGGACAGCCGGAAAGGCTTCTTCAATATCCCGTTCGGGCTCGAGTCCGGCGCTTGCAGGTCCTTCTTGCCGCCGTTGCGGTCTGAAATGGAGATATACATGCCGCTACCCGCCTGCCGCCACATGCAAATTTCCCAACAACATAAACCGCGTGCCTCCCGTGCCCGTGGTCGATGTCGTGAGAGTCATTGAGTCCCGACCCCGGCTGAACCGCACGGCCCGCTGACCTTGCGCGGCCGGCACAGGTTCAGACCAGAATTTCAGGGGCGCCAGGATTTGCTGGAAGTGCCCCACGACCGCGTCCTGACTCTTGCCGACGACGGCGTCGGCGGTCACCTGCAGTGATCCGTCTGCTGCGGAGACTCCCGTCGAGACAATCACCGTTCCGTCCGGAAAGGAGATGACTTTGGTGGGGAACCCGTTCACGATCTTGCCCTGGGCTGATGCCGTTGCCGGCAGGGGAAGACTGACGAGGGCAGCAGGCGGCGACGGCACCGGAAGCCCGGAAGGCGTCGCACTCACGGGTGGAAGGACCTCACGGCCCACGGGGGCCGGGGCCGAACCAGTGGTCGAACCAGTGGTCGAACCGGGGGTCGGCGGCGCCGCCCCCTGGTTCGGTCCCGCGGTGGCCGCCGGGTCAGTTTTGCCCGGGCCCGGGCTGGAACTGACGGTCGGCGGGCTGCTGCCGGCCGGTGCCGCGACCCGCGAGGCCGACGTCTCTCCTGCAGTCATCTGGTCCAGCGCCACCGCGGTACCCGCGAGAATGGCCGCTATGGCGACCCCGGCGATGACCAGCCGCTTGGCTTTCACCGTGGACTCCCGGCCCTGTTGCTTCCGGCCTTGGCCAAAGCATGCAATACGCCCCTGCTACGTACTCCAATTCCTCCCATCGGCACAGTCTGTCAGTGGGATGAACGGTTCGGAAGAGTATTGCTACTTGTTTCGCGGGGTTCGCTACCAGCGCCCGTTCCGCGGCTTGGGCTGGCAGACAGGGCAGGTATAGGACGAGCGGTTCATGAACTGTTCGCGCCGCATGATGCTTACCAGGCCGGCGGCGGCACAGCGTTTGCACTCCTGGCCCTCGCGGCCGTAGGCATTCAGGGAGCGGTCGAAGTACCCGGAGGCTCCGTTGACGTTGACGTAGAGCGAATCGAAGCTCGTCCCGCCCGCGGCCAGGGCATCGGTCATGACCTCGCGTGCGGCGTCGAGCACCCGCAGCGCCTCGGCACGGCGCAGGGTGTCCGTGGGCCGGGCGTAGTGCAGCCGCGCCTTCCAGAGGGCCTCGTCCGCGTAGATGTTGCCGATCCCGGAGACCAGGCTCTGGTCCAGCAGCGCCCGCTTGAGGCCGGTCTTCCGCGCCCGGAGGCGCCGGTAGAAGGTGTCGAAGGAGAAGTGCGGATCCAGCGGATCCCGCGCGATGTGCGAGGCCTCCTCCGCGATGAGCGGCAGCGGCGTCTCGGCCAGGCCGCCGGGACCGCCGTCGTCGGTGGGGATCAGCGCGGTGAGGAACAGGCCGCCGAAAATGCGCTGGTCCACGAACCGGAGCTGTTCCGGCATGCCCTCCGCGGGGCTGAGGCGCAGCCTGACCTTGAGGTGCTTTTCATCCGGAACGCCGGGGTCCTGCATGAGCAGCTGCCCCGACATGCCCAGGTGCGCCATGAGCGCGACGGCGGGAGGCCCGGGACGGCCGGGTGTGTCCGCCAGCGGCATCCACAGGAATTTGCCGCGGCGGACCACGTCCAGCACCCGGGCGCCCTCGAGGTTGCCGGCGAAGTCCTCCGGCCCCAGGACGTGGCGGCGCAGGGACCGCGGATCCAGCACGTCGACGGCGGTGATGGTCCGGCCGCGCACCCAGCTCACCAGGCCGCGCCGGACCACCTCGACCTCGGGCAGTTCAGGCAAAGCCGCTGCCTAGCTGCCGGCCTGGGTGTCGGAGGCCGGGGCGGTCAGGCGGCGCCAGGCGTCGGCGGCGGCTTCCTGCTCGGCTTCCTTCTTGGAGTTGCCGCTGCCGGTGCCGTAGTCGGTGCCGCCGATCCGCAGCACGGCCTCGAACGTCCGGGCGTGGTCCGGTCCGGAGCCGTCGACCGCGTAGTTGATGGTCCCGAGCTGCCGGCTGGCGGCCAGTTCCTGGATGCTGGTTTTCCAGTCGGTTCCCGCGCCCAGGGCTGCGGCGTCCTTCAGCAGCGGCCCGATAAGGCGCATCACCAGCTGCCGGGCCGTCTCGATGTCGTTGGAGAGGTAGGTGGCGCCGATCAGCGCCTCCATGGTGTCGGCAAGGATGGAGGCCTTGTTCTTGCCCTCGGTGAGCTTCTCGCCTTGTCCGAGGTAGATGTAGTCCCCCAGGCCGATGCTGCGGCCGATGCCTGCCAGGGCACGGGTGCTGACGACGGCGGAGCGGCGCTTGGCCAGGTCGCCTTCGGGCAGCGTGGGATTGTCACGGTACAGCGCATCTGTCACGGAGAACCCCAGGATGGAGTCGCCCAGGAACTCGAGCCGTTCGTTGGTGGGAATGCCGCCGTTTTCGTAGGCGTAGGAACGGTGTGTGAGCGCAAGACGAAGCGTCCCGGCGTCAATATTGACACCGAGACGCTTCAGAAGCTCTTCAGTTGAAGACATCTTTTTCAGCCTGTTGGCGGATTAGACGTCTGCGACCTTGCGGCCCTTGTACTCAAGGAACAGCGCGGTGCCAGCCGAGTCGGTAACGACCTTTGCCTGGTGCGGCAGGCTGTAGACAACCTGGCCGTTTTCGACGGTCTTCACCAGGTTGGGGGCGGTTGCCTTCCACTGGGAGCGGCGGGCGCGGGTATTCGAGCGAGACATCTTCCGCTTGGGAACAGCCACGGCTAACTCATTTCTCTCTAGTCCAACACTTACAAATCAGTTTTGCCGGTCAGGCTTAGCCAAGTCAGCCAGGGCGGCCCAGCGAGGATCGGTGACCTCGTGGTGATGCCCCGGCTCGTCTTCCAGGCGTACTCCGCATTCGGAGCAAAGGCCCTGGCAGTCTTCCCGGCACACCGGCTGGAACGGCAGCGTGGTGACTACTGCGTCCCGCAACACCGGCTCAAGATCGATTAGATCGTGCTCGACTCGACGTTGCTCTTCTTCGTCTTCTCCGTCCGGGAACTCAGCGTCCTCGTAGAAGAAAAGTTCTTGCACATTGACCTCTTGGTCATACGCAAGGGGATCCAGGCATCGGCCGCATTCGCCGGTTACTTCGACGAACACGGAGCCTGATACCAGAATTCCTTCGTGTACGGCCTCGAGCCGCAGGTCCAGCTCGATATCCGAGCCTTCCTCCACGCCAATGAGCGCCACGCCAAGATCACTTGGCGCGGGTACATGTTCTTTCAGCGTCCGCATGCTTCCCGGACTGCGTCCGAGGTCCTTGACGTCGAACGCCAGGGGCGAACTAGCATCTCGTTTAATGAGAACTCCTGTTGAACATATGACCGACGTACCATCTTAGCCTGAACTTCCGGACGGACTCAAACCGGGCGCAAGGCCAGGACAGGCAGCCGGAAGCAGGCCGCTGAGTACCGGTCAAGCTTACACTTTTCGGGCCCGGTTCTGGACCGGCTCGCCCGGGGCCAGCCGTTTCAGCACGGACCGGGGGACAAACTCGGAGACGTCCCCGCCCAGGCTGAAGACCTCTTTAATGAGGGTGGAGGACAGGTGCAGGTAGTGGCCCTCGGCCGGCAGGAACACTGTTTCCACGCCGGTCAGCTGGCGGTTCATCGTGGCCATCGGCAACTCATAGTCGAAGTCGGACGAGGAGCGCAGGCCCTTGACAATCGCCGACGCACCGCGCTGCCGGCAGTACTCGGCCAGGAGACCCTCCCCCACGGGTTCCACCACAATCCCGCTCAGCGACGCGAAGGTCTCGCGGGCCATGTCGATCCGCTCGTCCAGGCTGAAGCGGTACTTCTTGGCGTAGTTGGTGGACACCGCCACGATCACCTCGTCAAAGAGTCCCGCAGCGCGCGCAATGACTTCCAGATGGCCATTGTGGATGGGGTCAAAGGAGCCAGGGCATACAGCACGTCTCATGCTCCGAACCTACCGCATCGGCGCCGTGGGCCGGGATAGCATGGCGGAATGTCAGCATCGAAGAAACGCTTCGCCCTGCCTTCCAGGACCCTGCTTTCAAATACGCAGCCTTCCAGAACACAGCCTTCCGGCACGCAGCCTTTCGCCATGGACGGCGGCGTGGCCCTGGTCACCGGCGCCGCCGGGGGCATGGGCCGGCTGTACGCCCTCCGCGCCGCCCGGGAGGGCGCCGCGGCCGTGATCCTCTGGGACGTCGACGCGGACGCCCTGGCCAGCGCCGCCGCCGAGGTCACCGCCCTGGGCACCCGCGCCGTTACCCGGACGGTGGATCTGGCGGACCGCGCCGCGATCGCCGACGCCGCCCGGGAAGCCCGGGCCGAGGGTCCGCTCGCACTGCTGGTGAACAACGCCGGAATTGTCCGCGGCGCCTACTTCTGGGACCACGTCCCGGAGCGCGACATCGCCCTGACCATGGACATCAACGCCCTGGCCCCCATGTATGTCACCCTCGAGTTCCTGCCGGACATGATGGCCGACGCCGGCCGGCCGCGCCGGATCCTCAACGTCGCCTCGGCCGCGGGCACGGTGTCGAACCCGCGAATGAGCGTCTACGCCGCCTCCAAGTGGGCCGTGATCGGCTGGAGCGACTCGCTCCGGCTGGAACTGGAGCAACAGGGCTACGGCCACCTCTCGGTCACCACGTTCTGCCCCAGCTACATTTCCACCGGCATGTTCGAAGGCGCCCGCGGACCCCTGCTGACGCCGCTCATGACACCGGAGGACGCGGTGGACCGCGCCTGGCGGGCCACCCTCGCCGGGCAGCCGCAGCTGATCGCCCCCGGCATGGCGAAGCTTGGCAAGGTCCTCAGGGGCGTCCTGCCGGTGCGGGCCTGGGACTTCGTGGGCGGCAAGGTCTTCGGGATCTACTCCACGATGGACAAGTTCACCGGCCGGCCCGCCGCCACGTCCGGCCACGCCAGCAAGGCGGGCTCGCTGTGACCGGCATCCCCGCCGGCAGCGCCGGCCGGCTCCCGTGGCAGCGTGCCGCGACGGGCGCCAACCTGCTCTCCCCCGACGGCTCCCTGGGTGTGACGATCTTCGAGGAGATGACCACCCTGGCGCTCAGCACGGGCGCCATCAACCTGGGCCAGGGTTTCCCGGACGAGGACGGACCGGTGGAGATCAAGGAGGCCGCCCAGGCCGCGATCGCCGCCGGCGCCAACCAGTACGCGCCCGGCAAGGGCATCCTGCCGCTGCGCGAGGCCATCGCCACCCACCAGGAGCGCTTTTACGGGCTGGCACCGGATCCCCAGACGGAGATCATCGTCACCACCGGCGCCACCGAGGCCATCGCCGCCGCGCTGCTGGCCCTGGTCAGCCCCGGCGATGAGGTGCTCACGTTCGAGCCCTTCTATGACTCCTACGGCGCGATCATCGGACTCTCCGGCGCCACCCACGTCACGGCCCCGCTCCTGGCCCCGGATTTCATGCCGGACCCCGCCGCGCTGGAAGCCGCCTTCAGCCCGCGCACCAAGGTGGTGCTGGTCAACAACCCGCACAACCCCACCGGCGCCGTGTTCCCCCGCGAGGTGCTGCAGCGCGTCGTCGACCTCGCCGTCAAGCACGACGCCGTCATCATCACCGACGAAGTTTACGAACACCTCACCTTCGGCGTCCGGCACATCCCGGTCGCCACCCTCCCTGGCGCGGCCGGGCGCACGCTGACCATTTCCTCCGCCGGCAAGACCTTCTCCTTCACCGGCTGGAAGATCGGCTGGCTGTCCGGGCCGGAGCACCTCGTGGCGGCGGCACGGACCGTGAAGCAGTTCCTGAGCTACAGTTCCGGCACTCCGTTCCAGGCCGCGATCGCCGTGGGCCTGGGCCTGCCGGACGAGTTCTACACCGGCATTGCCGAGACCCTCCGGTACAAGCGCGACATCCTCAGCGCGGGGCTCCGCGAGGCCGGACTCGAGGTCCTGACGCCGCAGGGGACGTACTTCGTGAACGTGGACACCTCGCCGCTGGGGATCACCGATTCCGTGGAGCTGGCCCGCCGGCTCCCGGCCCTCGTCGGCGTGGCCGCCATCCCGGTGCCGGTGTTCTGCCACGCCGACGGCGCCGAGCGCACCCGCAGCCTGCTCCGGTTCGCCTTCTGCAAGCAGCTGCACGTGCTCGAGGAAGCCGCCGAGCGCCTTGCCACCCTGCGCGGCAGGCTGTGACCGTGACGGAGCAGCATCCCGGCGCCGCCAGGTTCCTCCGGACCACGGGGCAGCACGCCTCGATCGAACCGGACCCCTTCACCGAGGGCGGCTTCGTGCTGAGCATTGGCGGTGCGGAGCAGTCGCACGTGAACCTGGCCGAACCCGATGACATCTTCTACGAATACCTGCGCCGGATCGGGCACATCGTGGACCTCGCCGCCCCCTGGGGAGAACCGGTCACGGCGCTGCACCTCGGTGCCGGCGCCCTGACCCTGGCCCGCTACATCCAGGCCACCCGGCCCGGCTCGATCCAGTACGCCGTGGAACTCGAACGGGAACTGCTGGACTTCGTGCTGCAACAGCTGCCCCTGCCGGAGGGAACGCAGCTGCATACCGTCATCGGCGACGCCCGGGACGCCCTCACCGAGCTTCCTGCGGAACTGCGCTTCGACGTCGTGATCCTGGACATCTTCTCCGGGCCCGAGGCCCCGGCCCACATCGCGTGCACCGAGTTCTACCAGGAGGCCGCGGCGCGGCTGACCCCGCGCGGTGTGCTGATCGTCAACGTCGGCGACGAGCCGGGGCTGACCCTGGTCCGCAGCCAGGTCGCGGCGATGCGCCGGGCCATGGCCGACGTCGCGGCGTTCGCCGAGGCGGGCATGTTCACCGGCCGATACCCGGGCAACATCATCCTGGCCGGGACGCAAGGCCCGTGGCCGGCGGTGTGGACGGCGGCGCTCACGGCGCGCGGACCGCACCCGGCGAAGGTGCTCGCCGGCGTCGAACTGGACATGCTCTCCGGTTAGCGCCCCGGCCCCTGCGGCCCGATTCCGGTTGGGTGGGCCGGCGTCGTCATGCCGCTGCCGCCGGGTTCGCCGGAACCTGCCGATTTCGCCGGGAGCTTCCGGCGCTTTGGGCGCGTTCCCGCGAAATCGCGAGCGGGAGTGGCGGGAAGGACCGCCAACCTGGACGAGCTGGCGCCGGCTGTCGTTGTGCCCGGCACCAGCGGCCGGACGGGTTGCGCCTGCGAGGTATATGGTTTCCCAGCCATGGCCGCGCCCGTCCCGAGCCGGTACAACTGAGTCATGACGACTTCTCCCCTGGTGCTCGGGCCCATGATGCGGTACGTGGATGAGACCTCGGCGAGTGTCTGGGTGGAGACCCGCTCGCCGGCCCGCGTCACCGTCCACGCCGGCGGCAGGGACTGGGCGGCCCGTACGTTCGCCGTTCACGGCCACCACTATGCGCTGGTGGAACTGGACGGGCTGGAACCCGGGACGGTGACGCCGTACACCCTCGACGTTGACGGCTCGCGGGCCTGGCCCGATCCTTCGTCCGGGTTCCCGCCGCCGGCGATCGCGACGTTGAAGACCGGCAAGCCGCTGCGGCTGGCCTACGGTTCCTGCCGGACCAGCGTGCCGCATGATGAGTCCGGCAACCGCACCCACGGGGTCGATTCGCTCCGAGCGTTCGCGCTGGCGATGGCCTCCGGCGGTGAGCTGCCCTGGCCGGACCTGGTGGCCTTCATCGGAGACCAGGTGTACGCCGACATGACCAGCGAGCAGATGCAGGAGTTCATCCGCGCCCGCCGGGACCCCGCGGAACCGCCCGGCGAGGAACTCAAGGACTATGAGGAATACGCCCACCTGTACTACCTGGCCTGGTCCGACCCCGCGAACAGGTGGCTGCTGTCCACCCTGCCCAGCGCCATGATTTTCGATGACCACGACATCCGCGACGACTGGAACACCTCGCTGAGCTGGAAGAAGAAGATGGAAGCCACCTCGTGGTGGCACGGGCGGATTGTCGCCGGGCTGGCCGCGTACTGGGTGTACCAGCATCTGGGCAACCTCTCGCCCGCGGAACGGGCAGATGATGCCCTCTGGCAGCAGATCGTCCGGCACACCGGCGACGACGAAATCGACGTCAGCCCGGCGCTGGACGCTTTCGTGGACCGGGCAGACCAGGAACCGGAAACGTACCGGTGGAGCTACTGCCGGGATTTCGGGGACACGCGGCTGATTGTGGTGGACTCCCGCGCAGCCCGGGAGCTGACGCCGGATAAGCGTGCCCTGGTGGATCAGGACGAAATGGCGTGGCTCAACGACCGCCTGCGGGGCGGATTCCGGCACGTGCTCATCGCGACGTCGCTGCCGTTCCTGCTGCCGATGGGCCTGCACTACGTCGAGTCCTGGGATGAGGCCATTTCCGAAGGTGCGTGGGGGAAGCTTGCCGCCGGGGCCGGCGAAAAGCTGCGCCAGGCGCTCGACCTTGAACACTGGGGCGCCTTTCAGAACAGCTTCCGGGACATGGCGGCCCTGGTGACCGAAGTCGCCGACGGCCGGCGCGGCCCCGCCCCGGACACCGTCACATTTCTCTCCGGGGACGTCCACTACTCCTTCGTCTCGGAAGTGGAGCGCTCCTCCGGCAGCAGGATCGTGCAGGCTGTCTCCTCCCCCATCCGCAACCCGCTTCCCCGGCTGATGCGGTCCTTCGCGGCGGTCATGTCCTATGGCCTGGCAGCGCCCGTCGGCGTCCTGGTGGCGCGCTCGGCCAAGGTGCCGGACCCGCCCTTTCGCTGGACCGGGATCAAGGGCCCCTGGTTCGACAACAACCTGGCGTTCCTGGAAGCGGCGCCGGAGGGGCTGAAACTGTGGTGGCAGACTGGCGTCGTGGACGGCGGCGACCACCTGCACCCCCGGCTGGAGCGGGTCGCCGACATCACGGTTGGTCCGCGGAGCACGGTCGCTCCGTAGTCCCCTGCGTCAGTCCCCCGCCTCCACACCGGGCTCGGCGAACCAGAGCCGGGTTTCCCCGTATTTCTTCTCGGCGAACCGTTCGATGCCGTCAGGCCAGTCCGGTTCCGGGGCACGGGATGAGCGTTCCACCACCACGACGGCGCCCTCGGCCAGGTGGGGCGTGAGCTTGGCCAGCACGGCGGCCAGCGACGGCTCGTCCAGGGGGTACGGCGGGTCCAGGAACGCCAGGTCCCACAGCACGGCCGCGGCGGTCCGGTCCAGAAACGATTCGACCTTGGAGCGGTGCACCGTGACCACCTTGCGGCCTGTCACCGTGTTAATAAGGTCCGCGTTGCGCTGGCAGACGGCGCTGGCCTTGGCGTCGGATTCGACAAGGTCCACGGAGCCGGCGCCGCGGCTGCCGCTCTCCACGCCCAGCGAGCCCGATCCCGCGTAGAGATCCAGTACCCGGGCCCCGGCGATGACGTCGAAGGCGTCCAGCCGGGAGAACAGGGCCTCCTTGACGCGGTCCGTGGTGGGCCGGGTCATGGTCCCGGGCACGCCGGCCAGCGGGGTGCCGCCGGCGGCACCGGCAATGATACGGCTCATGGGCGGTGCCCGTGCCGTGTGGTCCTAGCCGCGTTCAAGGAACGCCTCCTTCTCGGGGTTCAGGTAATCGTCAATGGCGGCGGCGAGCCCGGCATGGCAGCCCAGGTCCGGGTCCGCGCCGATGATCGCCTGGGCGTCCTGCCGGGCCCGGGCGATCACGTCCTCGTGCTCCAGCACGCGCAGCAGCCTCAGGGTGGACCGGCCGCCGGACTGCGAGGCGCCCAGGATGTCGCCCTCGCGCCGCAGCTTGAGGTCCTCCTGGGAGAGTTCGAACCCGTCGGTGGTGGCGGCGACGGCGTCGAGGCGCCGCCGGCTCGGATGCCCCGGTTCCAGGGTGGTGACCAGCAGGCAGGTCCCGGGGAGCCCGCCGCGGCCCACCCGGCCGCGGAGCTGGTGGAGCTGGGAAATGCCGAACCGGTCCGCGTCGAGGATCACCATGAGCGTGGCGTTGTGGACGTCGACGCCGACCTCGATCACCGTGGTGGAGACCAGCAGTTTCGTCTGGTTAGCCGTGAAGGACGCCATCGTCTCGGATTTCAGGACGGGGTCCTGCCGGCCGTGCAGGGGCGCCACCGGCACGCCGGACAGTGCGGGTTCGTCCCGGAGGTGGTCGACGACGCCGGTGACCGAAGCGAGTTCCCGCGCGCCGTTCTCGCCCTCCAGGTCCGCGGCGGATGGTTCGGCTTCGCCGGGGCTGAAGTCGCCGTCGTCGTCCGTGCCGATCTTGGGACAGACCACGTAAACCTGATGGCCGGCGTCGATCTCCTCCCGGGCGCGGGACCAGATCCGGCTGGCCCAGGCGGGGTGCTCGGCGAGCCCCACCACGTGGGTGGAGATCGGGGCGCGGCCGGCGGGGAGTTCGTCCAGCACAGAGGTTTCGAGGTCGCCGAACACGGTCATGGCCACGGTCCGGGGAATCGGGGTGGCGGTCATGACCAGCAGGTGCGGGGGCCGGCTGGCCTTGGCCCGGAGGGCATCGCGCTGTTCGACGCCGAAGCGGTGCTGTTCGTCCACCACGATCAGTCCGAGATCATAGAAGGTGACGTTTTCGCTCAGGAGCGCGTGGGTGCCGATCACGATACCGGCGGTCCCCGAGGCTGCGTCCAGCATGGCCTGCCTGCGGGCGGCGGTCGGCAGCGAACCGGTGAGGAGCGTGACCTGGACGGCGTCCGGGCCCAGCCCGCCGAGGAGCCCGTCCCGGGACAGCGGGCCCAGCGTGCGGCGGATCGATTCGTAGTGCTGGGCGGCGAGTACCTCGGTCGGGGCCAGCAGCGCAGCCTGTCCCCCGGCATCGACCACCTGAAGCATGGCGCGCAGGGCCACGATGGTCTTGCCGGAGCCCACCTCGCCCTGCAGGAGCCGGTTCATGGGCGAGTCCTGCGCGAGTTCCCCGGCGAGGGTCTTGCCGACGGCGGCCTGCCCGGCGGTCAGGGTGAACGGCAGCTGGCGGTCGAAGGCCGGCAGCAGCCCGTCGGCAACGGGGCGGCGCGCCGTGGCTTCCTCCGCGGCCAGCTGGGCGCGGCGCCGGGCCAGGGCCGACTGCAGCACCAGGGCCTCCTGGTAGCGAAAGCGGTCGCGGGCGCGCTGCCAGTCCGCCGGGGTCTGCGGGGCGTGGATGAGACGGTAGGCGTCCGCCACGGGCAGGAATTTCTCCCGCGCGGCGATCCCGGCCGGCAGGGGGTCGTCGATGTCCTCGAACTCCGCGGTGTCCAGCAGGGTGGAGACGACCTTCTGGATGGACCAGCTGGTGAGTTTGGCCGTGGCCGGGTAAATCGGGATGGGCATGGCGGCGAGCTGCTCCGGGTCCATGCCCGGGGTGTCCGGGTCCTCGTCGAGGAGCTGGAAGTCCGGGTTGGTCAGGCCCAGGGAGCCGGCGTAGCGGGTGACCTTGCCGGAGAACAGGGCGCGCCGGCCCGGCTGGAGCTCGGCCCTGGCCCGGTAGGCGTTGAAGAAGCTGATCTTCAGGGTCCCCGGCAGGGCCCCGCCGCGAGGCCCCGGGCCGGTGCCGGCGTCGTCGGAAATGACGACGTCGGTGATCGAACCGCGGCGGGCGCGCATTTGCCGGGTGGTGCTGGAGACCACCCGGGCGATCAGGGTCACGTCCTCGTCCAGCGGCACCTCGCTGATGGGCGTCAGCTCCCCGCGGTTGAGATAACGGCGCGGGAAGTAGTTCAGGAGCCCGCCGACAGTAGTGATGCCGAGGTGTTTTTCGATGACGGCAGCGGAGCGTTTTCCGATCCGCCGTTCCAGGCCCAGTTCAAGTTCAGCGTGCATGTCCGTCGGGGTTTCGGGGATCGGCGGCAGGGTCGCGCGGCACGGCGAGTTCGCTCACGGAGAGGTCGTCGGGCTCGCCGAGCGAACGGATGAGGACGACGGCGGCATCCGCGGCCGGGACGTGGACGTGGACACGCCACCGGTAGGCACCATTGGCGTCGGCGTCGCCGCCGACCTGGCTCATGATCACGGAGTCGCCCATTTCGTCGAGCCGCTGCCGCAGCATGGCGGCGTCCAGCGGGGACAGGGAGATGGTGCACATGACTTCCACGCCGTCGTCGCGCGGCATGTCGGCGTGGATGTGCGGGTCCTGGACGTCGTAGCCGTGCAGGCCGTCGAGGAGTTCGCTTTGGAGTTCCTCGCCGAGCACGGCCGAACGCAGGCAGTCCAGGATCAGGAGCATTCCCACGCCGCCGGCGTCCACCACGTGGGCGGTATGCAGGGCTGCGAGCTGGTCCTCGGTGCGGACGACGGCGGCCAAGGCGGCTTCGACGGCGGCGTCCAAGGCCAGGCCGAGGGTGTGGTTGCTGTCGTCGCCGCCGTGTTCGGCGTCCACGGCGGCTGCGGCCCGGGCGGCGGCTTCCATGACCGAGAGCATGGTGCCCGGTACGGGTTCGCTGAGCGCGGACCAGGCCCGGAGCTGGGCACGGTCCAGGGCGGTGGCCAGCAGCGGGGAGCTGAGCCGGGCATGGCCGGCCAGCGGCTCGGCGGCGGCGCAGAGGAACACGGCAAAGAGCGTGCCGGAGTTGCCGCGGGCCTGTTCCATAGCGGCCTGCCCGGCCCTCGAGAGGACGGCGCCGACGTCGTTGTGCGCGGGGTCGGGCGGCCCGACCACGTGCACCGCCGGGTCGGCGCTGAGGAGCTCGGCGGTGATCTGGGGCATGGCCGCCGTGTCCGGCACCGTTTCGCGCAGCGCGTGGGCCGCCGCACGGACAGTCAGGTAGAGGTTGGTGCCGGTATCGCCGTCGGCCACGGGAAAGATGTTGATGGCGTTCAGGCGGTCGCTGTGGTTCCCGAGCGTTGTTTCCGCCTTGCTCAACCACCGCTTCATCGCTTGCGCGTTCGCGGCAATTTTAGTCTGCAAAGTGATCCCATCCCACAGTGTCAGCGGGCCGGCCCGCGATCTTCACGCCCGTGCTGTCCGTTGGTGCAGGGGCCTCTACCGAGCCTATCGCAGTGAACCCGGGAGGCAGCTGAACGTCCTGCGGAAATGTGGCCAGCAGCCCGTGGTCCTCGCCGCCGCCGAGCACCCAAAGCATCGGGTCCGTTCCCAGCAGGTCCGACGCCGGCAGGAGCGGGCCGGTGAGTTCCCTCAGGGCGGCGGGGTTCAGGTTGAGGACGGCGTGGCTGGCCGCGGCGAGGCGGTTGCCGTCCCGGACCAGGCCGTCCGAGATATCCATCATGGCGGAGGCTCCGGCGTCCCGTGCGGCGGGGCCTGCCGCGAGCGGCGGCCGCGGCCGGCACTGGGTGTCCATGAGGTCCCGCTGCCCCGCGCTGAGGTCACGGAAGCCGGTGTCCGACTCCAGCAGCGCCAGCCCGGCGGCGGCGCGGCCCACCGTGCCGGCCAGGGCCACGGTGTCCCCCGGCCGGGCGCCGGAGCGGAGGACAGGCTCCTTGCCGTCCAGGGTGCCCAGGATCGCGACGCTGACCGCGAGCTCACGGCCGCGGCCGAGGTCGCCGCCGGCCACCGCGCAGCCCGTGGCGCCCAGGTCCCGGATGCCGGCCGTGATGCCGTCCGCGAAGTCCTCCACCCACGCCACCGGGGTCTCCGGCGGCATGGTCAGGCTGACCACCAGGGAGGTGGAACGGGCGCCCATGGCGTTGATGTCGCTGAGGTTCTGCGCGGCGGCCTTCCAGCCGACGTCGTACCCGGTGGTCCGGTAGCCGTTGTTCCACTGGTGCCGGAAGTCCTGGTCCGCCACCTGGGTATCGATGCTCAGCACGGTCCGCCCGTCCGGGGACGCGACGATGGCGGCGTCGTCGCCCGGCCCCAGGATCAGAGATTCCGCGGCGGCCGGGCCCGCGTCAAGCCGCGGGAAGATGCGCTCCAGCAGCTGGGACTCGGAGAGCCCTGCCACGGTCAGCTCAATGTCCGCCGGGAGGGCGTCGGAAACGGGGACTTCGGGCGCGGGAGTTTCAGGCACAGCCCTACGCTACCGCCAGACCCAACAGACTGACGGAACCAGGCCCGTCAACGCTCGTGCCTGAGAAGCCCAGCTACCGTGTCTCCAACGCCGTTAGTGACGGCCGCAGCGTCGTCAACGGTAATCGCGAAGTTGCCGGTTACGTAATGGCCGCCTGCAAAACGACGTCTTCACCAATGACAAGTCGGCAACTATCGCCTCGAAAGTCCCCGTGAGCCGAGGGGCCCATAGACTTCGGGGAAGCAACTGTTCTATTACAAATAAACTAGTCATAAGGACCAATTTCAGAAATTCCAGTCGTTAAGCCAGTCCACTTTCAGGCAAAGGAGAGCCAAAAGAAACCGCTACTCATTGCGAAGAACTGCAGAACGGAAATCTTATCTATTAAACTCCACCAAAAGTTCACGGAATACATTTGCATCGACCGAGAAATCCGAACCAATGTCCAGATCGGAACCGACGGCAGTTCCCTGCAGGGCCCAGTATTCGCCATTCTTGTGACAAACAAGGTCATAAAAGTAATCATGCAACATGAACTCAGTGGCTAACACGAAAACCTTCACGCAGGAAGGACTGAAAGCAAGGCTAGAAAACGCAGCACCCATATTGCCAATGACATGGCTTGCCGAAGCAAACAACGCAATCTGCTCCTCAAGTGACAACTCTTCAGGTGCGATTACTTCATAGCCCGCACGCAGAACGTCCGGTAAAATGTCTTCCTCGTTAACGAGATTTCTTCGAGGATATTTGTTTCGAGTCAGATAAATCCTGCGAGTTCCAGAGAACTTAGATCTAACCTCGGGCGAACATCTAGAAACCAGCCCTTCGAGTATAGAGATCGCGTGAGGAGACTTAGTAAACGGAGGTATCGTCATGGGCGTTGCATAAACGGCATGCTCCACGAAAATCGGACGCCAGTCTGCGAATTCGACCTGATCGGCATTAATTCCGAATAGCCCAAGGCCTTCTGTGTGCAGATCTCGAATGCGCGGCTGGGCGGCGCCATTTAGCACGAATTTTAGAGACGCCAACGGAAACCGTTCCCCCAAATTTGCTACACGCGGGAGGGTGTCAACTAGCCAGTGACCAAAGTTTGAGTCCCAGGTCTGCTTTACAATTGCATACGTATCGCCGACAAGCGTCTGCTGTGCCGATATCGAACGCTCAGACACGTATATTTCGCTAACACCCACGCGAAAAAGCGAACCCCGTCGAGACAAATGACGAGCGTTAATAAACGACTCCTCAATGACATGACCGTCGCTCGTTATGACTATCCCTCCGTCCAACACGGTAACGCCGCTGATTACGCCAACCTGGCCTTCCGGGGCGGGGCGGGCTCCAAGTGTTCGGATCAAATCCCGTGTACGCTGGTCCATGACTGTCGACCCGAAAATCCTTGGAGTCACCCGACTGTATGTACTCGGTTCATCAACCGTCCACGTTTCCTCGGCTAGCGCGCTCAAGGGCCTTGCCGTGAATTTATGTTGTTCGAATATTCGTTTGCGGATTACGACACCACACTCAATGTATTCGATTGCCGCAATATTTCGGGCACAGTAGCCCAGGAAGTCGTCTCGTTTTGCCAGCAATGATGAGCTGTCAAAATCAGAGTCCACGATTTTGTAAAGCAAGGCGTGCAATACATTTTCGTCATCCGCCGAACTCTTCCCACTACGGCCTCGGTGCTCGAAAACCAGGACACCCCCCGGCTCCGCAACCGGAAAAAGGTAGGTAAACAGCTCTAGCTGTTGGCAGTGGCTTAAGCGACCATCACTAATGATGAGGTGGGGTGATCGCTGAAGTGCCATGTCCGCCCAGAATTCCGCCCCAAATCGCTGGGACACATCTGTGTTTTCCGGAACATCGCAATGGATGGAGTCAGCGTTTTTCGAGTAGATTCCGTGTACGTCCGCATTCGGAAAGAACTCCTCCCAAACTCGTAACTCCTGGTGCGGCTCGGCACATATATCGAGTACTTCAATCCGCTCGCCGAAGTGCAGGGCCAAGGCGTGGTGTTCGATGGCTTCCATCAACCGAGCACTGCGTCGCACCCTCGCGGACCCCATTCTTTCGGCGACAGCAGTGAGCCGCTCCGTACATGCCGAGGGTACATCCCTCGGAGAAACGGAGCCTTCCGTCAGGCCTAATTTGAGATTTGGCAGTCTCATTGTCTATTCTCAGATCCTATAGCTTATTGCAGTTGGCAGCACTGCCCTAGGTTCAGTTATTTGATTTTGACACTCGTGCGCCGCCTTTGATTTTTTTATATGCGGGCACTTTAGGAGCTCTTCCGTATGCTCGCGATCGTCCGTTCAGCGAGCATCTCTGTTTTCTGCACTAGGGGGTCTGCATCGTCACCCGATGCATCGGCATCTGTCTATTCGACGAATCGAAGCCCAACGGGTATTGGCCCTATTTGACGCCTGTCAACGTCGCAGGCCATCATTGGTCCTTTCCGAGTTGAGTGCGGTCGCCGGCGATTGATTCATGGCGAATCGTCGAAATTACCTCGGAGGCAAGAACGAACCGTGGAATCGGAATATCCTGCGTTCACGCTAACTCTTGCCGGCTCCGGGCGTCCACCACCCCATCGAATTGGCATAGGGCGACCCGTCCGCCTAGCTGCCAGGTCAGACGCCAACGGCCGGTCCTCTCGACTCGGCAGGACAGCGCGTCGGTCGGTGTCCTAGGATGTCGTGCAGTACGCGTCGGGCGCCCTGCACGTCGCCACGGGCACTGGAGAGGTCAGCGGGGAACCGCGACAGCGGGCTGTCGGGCTCCGCGATTGCCCAAATCTTCGGTCGGGCCCCCCGATAGTCGCTCAGTTTTGAAGGCAGATATGGATTTCGTATGTGATGCTCCGCCGTAGCCGCATCGTTCACAATCAGGACGTCGAATGTGTCCAATGTGGCAAGGAAGTCCAGGAAGGAGACGCGGGGCCCTGTGCGCAGAACGTGGCTGAGGTCCCCTCCGCTCGATTCGTCGAGGTCCTTCGGTGCCTTGCTGGTGAAAACTGAAAGACACAAATTCTCCTGCTGAGCACGGTCCAGGGAGCGTAAGGCCTGCAACACCTCCTGGAGGCCCCGGGTGGAGTAGAAATCACCGAAATACCCGATATTGATTTTCCCTGCTGGGGGGGCGTCCGCGTTGCCCATAGCGTAGAACTCTCTAGGCAAAGTGGGATGAACCGCAATCACTGCCTTTGACCGCACGAGGTCATGGATCTCTGGCGGGGCATAGTCAGTCATAGTCTCAAGCTGGTGATCATTGGTGAATACCAGGCGATCCGCCATCAGATACGGCAGTAGCTCCGCCCACTTGAAAAGATCCGGGTCCTCGAGCAGAAGCTCAAAGCCTTCTCTGTCGGCGAGATCGCGAAACGATTCGAATAACTTTGTTCCAGCCAAATCGCCACTCCGAAAGGTACCCATGGTCGTCAGGCGGACTGGGTCAGAAAATTCGGCCGTCCAGACAATCGTAGGATCGGCTGCTTTGATCCTCGCAGCCAAGAAATGTGAGGCTGGCCACATACTCCGGCTGTACATGCGCTCATAGCTGCGACCGGCACGGCTCAAGTTCTCATACACTCGCATTCCGTGATCGACGAAGCTTTTCACACCCTTTGGGTGGCCGAATGTGGTCGGGGCTGAAAGCTGATGGTGCTGCGCGATGTAGGGTGCGGCCAGCAGCAAGTTTTCGTCTCGCGACTCTCTGGCCTTTCCCATTTGATTGCTGATGACGTCGACAGGGCGTCCCGCTTCACGAATTCGCTTAGACACAATCGTCGCTCCGGTATCCGTGTACGGAGCAAAATTGTACGCGATCACTAGATCGTGAGGGACGCCGACCGTAACCCTCCACGGGAACCGTCGGATCTTCCGGGCCGTAATCTCATCCATCACCGACCGGCGTTCTTCCGGGTGGGATTCGAGGAAGCGACGGATAAATGAAGCCTGCGAATTCATGAAACCCAGGACCACCGACTCGTTGGCAGCACTAACGGACGAGTCCAGGGCCCGCGACAGTAGCTCGATGACGTCACAGCGCTGGCGGACCATGAAATCGCGACTCGGTTCGCGGCGCGATACGGACCCGGGCACCTTCCTGCGGTAGTACACCGCGCCCGAGACACCCGGCCAGAGGGAGAGGCTGAAGTCATGCCTCAAGACGAGTGACCCATAAAAGGCAACGTCTTCTCCGCTTTCTAACGCCTCCGAGAGAGGAGACTCTGTCACCCATTCCAACGGGAGCACTTTACCGACCATGTAGGTTAGCAACCGCGGGACGTCTGCAGGTGTGCACCGGGGATCTTGCTGCGACAAAAAGTCCTGAGCGATTGGCCCGTCTGCGTGGACGGTACCGTCCGCGTCCAAGTCCACCAGGAGGGCCGCGGGTACCACACCCGGGGCGATCTCTCTGTAGAGAAGTTCCAAGTAGTCGGGTGAGAGCACATCGTCGACGTCCACCCACGTAATGTGAGTGGCTTCGATGCCAACAAGCCCGTGGTTCCTGGCAGCGGCGGCACCCTGCCTGTCGGAGTGAAGGATGCGAAAGTCCAGTCCAGGACTCTCCTCAAGTAGCGACACGAGCAGACCGCGCGCACCGTCATCCGCGCCATTGAAAACGAACGTCACGCGGAAATTGAATCGGTCAAGCGTCTGGGCATTCAAAGACTTGAAGCACGATGCGACCCACGCCCTGCCTTGGAAGACAGGAACGATAACTTCAAGGACCGGCACCACATTGTCTTTCATTCGTCGACGGCCGTTCCGCGAGCTTTCAGTACTTCAAACTCCATACGCCGTTGCGACCGCGCGACATTAAAGGCAGATCGTTCGAGGGCCTGAGCTTGTTGGTCAAGCCGCTGGCTCAGGTCCAGTGACTGGAGCGTGGCATCCAACTTTGTGACGTTTCGGCTAGTGGTCTTGAGGCTGCGTGTAAGTCGGCCATCTAGGTCGCTCAGGGCAGAGCTGTGATCTCGAACGGTTTTCTGCACATTTTCAACCGTTTCCATCGCCGCCGACGATACCCCCCGTAGGTCCTTGAGTTGTACGGAGAGATCCTTGACGGTCGCCGATAACTCGCGCCGGGATGCGTTGATTCCTAGTATGACGCAGCGCGCCGCGGCGGTCCCTGCCATCCCGAAAAGTAGAGCCGAAACGCTCATCGTACCGAGGCTCCACCGCCAAGAGCTCCCGAAAAGCAGGGCCGCCATCGAAGCCAAGGCCACCACCCCTCCAAGCAAGGCCAACACTCCAAATATCCTCGACAGCAGCCGCTGCTGAGACCACCACTTCGTCATCATGCTCCCCAAATTTATTGTGAATCACACCTGTGCACGCTGGCATGGGCGGTTGCGGTCAGCCTTTATTGTATAGCGATATCTCGATTCGACCTCGCGAACCTGAACTGCGCGCGTAAGCCCTTGCGAGTCTGAATTCTGAGCCACGGGCGCATTCACGAGCTCGTTACGCTCCCTGTCGCGCTAAGCGAAGATCGCGACCAAATTGTGTCCGGAAGAAGCGGACAGACTGCAGTGAATCGGGTGCGCCGGCGCCAGCAGTCCCCCATCGCGGTCCAACCATTCTCGTCGTCGTCGAGGCGCTTCGGAAGGGGCCCGGCCCCGAGCAGGCCGTCATGGCGGATGACTCCTGTAGACCTTACCTTCGCCTTCACCTATCCAGAACCCGCCTCCTCGGGCCACCGGCAACTTGCCGACGGCGTCCACTGAGAAAGTTGATTATCGCGACGCCCGAGCTCGGACTTCTGTCTGGGACGCGGTAGCGGCTTTTTAGGCCGGCCCCGTCGGCAGATGCCTTCGCCGCTCCCCGTTGAGAGGGGCGGATCTTCCCGACTCAACGGCGCCCTGGCCGCCGTCAGCGAGGCGCTGAAGCCCTACGAGGTCTATCTGCCTTCGCGGGTATTCCTCGCCCTAAACGGGACCATCGTGACGGCAGCGGCGCTCACCGCCCTCCTCACGCGGGTCCTCGCCGTCCCGGACGTCAACGAGTGGCTGCGCCGATACCAGATCCTTCGCTGGTTCACTCCGCTGGACGGAGACTAGGTGCGAAAAGCGCCCCACCCTTCACCGGGTGGGGCGCTCTTTGCATTGGAGCCGACGGTGTTCGGTGCGTGCTGCCGGCGATACTAGAGGGAGAGGGATGCCTCACGCGGGCTGGCGGGCTGCAAGTCACCGGAGGCGCATTCGTCGAGGATCTCGAGCAGGTATTCCTTCGGCGGCACAGTATGCCCGTCTGAGTCTTCACGCAGCCGAAAATGTGCGCCGGCTCTGCCCTCGGTCAATTCCCGGAAGGGCTCGTAGTGTCGGCGCATGTGGTGGGTGTCGCCGGTATTTTGCGCGTACAGGAACGTTGTATCCGGAGCAGCGTTGGCGTATCTAGCCAACAGCGACACCCTGCTCCCGTAGGTGGCCTCGACGTCTGCGTAGTCTCTGCACTCCGGGAAGACGTCTTCCGCGAACATGTCAGAGAACTGTTCGTAATAGCTACCGATGGAAGTCTGGGGAGAAAATGCAATGCCTATAGAGCCGGGCATGACGGCGGCCAGCGAGAGCGCAGCGAAACCGCCGCCAGAGAACCCGAAGAAGAGTACCCGGGTGGCGCCGCACTGCACGGCGGCTGTACGAATCAGCTGCGCGTACCGCTCCGGAATGTTGTCGGACGCATTGCCGACGTACCAAGCCAGTCGGAGTCGTTCCGACAGGGTAATCGTCGGGTCCGAGAGAAATAGAACGCTCTCTTTGCGTCCCGCCAGTGTCCCCATCCACTCAAAGCGTGGAGGCGTGTAAACGTCTCGATTCAGTGCCCCATGCAGGGCCACGATCAACGTGTCGGAGTCTCGTGGCTCCAGTAGAACGTCCAGGGTAAGCCGGTGTTCGTCTTCAGGTTTGACTATGTGGCGTTGCCGGCCGTCGACCCGGAGATCGGCCACTGAAGTCCAGACCACGATCGGTGCCTTGTGTCTGTCATCCCAGCCGCTCATGGGAAGTCACTCTACCAGCCTGGCATGGTGGCTCTCGCGCCCGGATACCATGACGGCATGCCACAGTTCGCCCTCGAAGGCGTCACCCACGAATATCTGATGCCAGATCCCGACCATTCGCCGGAGGTCTCCCGTTCGTGGGAGTACGGGAACTACCCGAAGGTCATGAAATCCCAGTACCCCGTACTGCCCTGAACGCCGTGAGAAACGAAGCGTGTGCCCCGACGCGAAAGGTTGGGGCACACGCAACCATGGCGACACTGCCTATGCGGATGCTCGAGTTTGCGAGAAGACGTCAACGGAGTGCAGAACAATCGTCGTTTCAGGGTTCATCCAATGCTGGAAGATGAAGCCTCGACAGAGGACGCCTTCCGGGAGAGCGAACTCGTAAGAGTTCGTGCTGCGCCCGGGGGACGTCTTGAGATAACGATAAAACCCGACATTACGGTTGCCTGATAAGCCGATCCCCGTTTCCAACAAAGCCTTGATCAGGACCTCATCGGTAATGTCGGCGCCTTTTGTATCCATCAGCAGGAGGCTAACCAGTGCGCTGTTTGTCACGGCGGCCTCGCCGAAGTAGGCATCCAGGCGCAAAGAGAACAGGCTGGACGGGCGGTCCAGGTAGAGAATCGGCACTTCTGAGAGGTTCGCCGCCGTATCCAGCAGTTGCTCGTTGACTGGGAGGATCATGCGGTCCGCGATGGCGGGAAAAATCGACCCAAGGTCAACGTCTTCCGAAACGGACGGGTAGCGCTGCAGGTTCTCGGCGAGCTTCGCCCGCCCCGTGCCGAGCCTGTCACGAATGGACGTGTCCTGGGTGAGGTGTCGAACCCAGAAGTATCCGGGCTTCCTTGCATCAACGATCACGGGGTTGGTGCGGTCTGAAAGGTTGTGCTGGGCATCGTCCGGGCCGATCAGGAACCCGTCATTGTCCCGCCGCCATATGCTGAGCAACCCCATCGAGTGCATGGGCCAGTACGAGGACCGGAAGTTACTGTAATTGCCGTCAAAGCCCAGGGCAGTGATACCGGTTGCGAGAGAAACTTGCATTCCGGCGTTTGCGCCGGTCACGTACTGGCTCATCTGCTCGAAGTAATCGAGGCTAACCACCCCATCATCATCTAGCTGGTAAACGCCGTACGCCGCATCGCTTCCGTCAAGAACCTGGGCGGCAATGTCGTGCGGGTCAACCGTAGGCTTTGAATATTGGCGATCAAGCACCAGGAACTGGTATCGCTCCGCGGCGTCCTCCAAAAGACGCTGAAATTTGGTCGGCAGCTCAGCCGAGTAGGAGACCACATGGAACAGATCGAAGCCTTTGGAGGCGAGAGCGAGCTGTGGCAGCGACTGGTTGATGAAGATGTCCGTGCGCAACCCGATCCGCTCATCTGAGTAGAGGTAGACCTCGTAATCTTCCGGCGTCAGGAATCCGCTGCCAGC
Source organism: Arthrobacter sp. PM3 (assembly GCF_003352915.1). Taxonomy (NCBI): domain Bacteria; kingdom Bacillati; phylum Actinomycetota; class Actinomycetes; order Micrococcales; family Micrococcaceae; genus Arthrobacter; species Arthrobacter sp. PM3. The sequence goes on from NZ_CP022314.1 coordinate 3,896,507, forward strand.
CCCCACCGACGATGAGGACCGTGGGTGGAACAGGCTAAAGCGCGTCTGGCCTATGAACAGCAAATCTACTCCCAAAGATATCTGCACGGGCCATCAGCCGCGACTGCTCATGAATCTTAACACGGGTGCAGCCCCGTGCCCTGCGTCAAAATGATCGGTTCTGGGGCACCTAGGCGTCGCTCATTTGACGAATGATCCGGGCAGGAACGCCACCCACGATGGTGTTGTCAGGCACGTCCTTCGTCACGACGGCACCGGCTGCGATCACACAACCGGTGCCAATCGTGACGTCACCCAGGATTGTGACGCCAGAACCGATCCACGTTCCATCCCCCACGACAATGGGTGGCCAGATCGGCTTCATTGCACGTTTTGTGGGGCCGCCAAGCTCGTGCGTGTCCGACATGAATCTCGTGAAGGGCCCAACCAGAACACTGTCCCCTATGGTCACATTCGCGCGAACGAACCCTCCGATGTTGATAAGGCACCCCGCACCAATGGTGACTGGCCCGATCATCTCTGTCTGGCGGGCAATCCGCGTGCGCGCACCAATGGTGATCGGCTTATCTTCGGCCGCCATCAAGTTCACGGACGGGTCGAGCACTGCGGTGGGATCCACAAATACGAACGGCGGTATGTACGCAACCTTGCGCGGGCCAAGGCCAGCGACCTTCTGGCTTAGCGTTGCAATGGTTTCCCGGAGTTCCGCGTTGTCCCGCTCCAGCTCAGAGACGCGGGCGCGGACTGACTTCTCGCGGGAGGCGAAAAGGCGCACTAGACCGCCTTCTCGGAGGCGAGACTTTCCTGATTTTCATGTGATTGCATTCCGCCAAATTTACCCCACCCAGCAACCCGGTCCCGCCCACGTCCATTCTTCCGCGACCACGCCAAGGAGGCGCAATGAAAGCTCACCATAACTGGAGCCCGACCAGATGATCGAAGGGATCAGTGCCGCAGGAGCCAACAGCCTCGGCGCAACAGGCCCAAACCGCTTGACGAAATGCATAGGGACACCCCCTACGTTGACTCCGTAGCATCGTCTACCCTCGATCGGTAAACCTACGAGTACCTCCGCCCGGATCACGGGCACCCTTCGGAGGTCACCCGGTCGTGGGAGTACAGGGACTACCCGAAGGTTATCGCGAGTGTCCCGCTGGCCGGCGGCGCCACGGTGGACGTCTACGCTGTCGCGGAGCGCTGGAACCGCTCGAACGTCGCGGTCTCGTGGCATTTCGACGCCAGGCACGCTCACTGGGCGTTGATCCCCGCCGGGAACGCCCGCAGCAGCGTCACGGACTTGGAACGGGACGTCGAGGAGTACCGTCACTGTCCCGAGGAGCTCCGGCCCATCAGATGGGGGTCCGGCCGCCCGGGGTCGCAGACTCAGCCTCCAGGGGCAAATGCCTTCGCCACTCCCCTTTGAGAGCGTGCGGCAGTTTCAGCGGTAGGGACTGTGGGTGTTGCCGGATACGCGCGGGGTGGTAGACGAAACTATCAGCACTGCTTGGCCCCCGCCGTAGATACTGTTGTTCACAATTATTGGGGAGTTGGCCCATTTCACGTAGATGTGTGTGACGGCCTTATTGTTTTTCTGCCGCAGAACGTTATCGCGTATTTCGATACCGCGAAGCAGTGCTGTGGAAAATCCAGTCACAGCAACATCTACGCCGATCAGGTTGGGGTTGATTCTGTTGCCGATGACCTTGACGTATTGTGACCGGATTACGTTGATTGCCGGGCCGGGGTAAGCCGGTGGCGTTGTCAGGTCGAAGTTGAGCGTGTTGCGCTCGACGTTGACGTTCGATGCTTGAATCTTGATGAAGCGGCGGGAAACGTTTCTGATCACGTTGTCGCTGACGGTCACTTTGCCCGCGTTGAACGGGTTGGCCTTGCCGTCAAAGAAGATCACGTGGATTGCATCGCCCTCCTCGCCGGTGATGTTCTCGATGCGGTTTCCGCTGATGACCGAACTCGCGGTTGCTGCGGCCCCAGCGCTGAGTGCAATGCCACGGGAGGAACCGTTGCCGTTACCTAGCGTCTTGTCACCGACGCTGACGACGCTGCGGATGACGTTGTTGCGGACGATGATGCCGCCGGTGGTGGTCGCTTCGATTCCGCGAGCAAATTGGGTTGCTGACCGGAAGTTCTCATACAGACCATTTTCGATAACCGCCCCGGCGCCGGTAACTCTAAGGCCCAAAGCAGCCCTGCGATTACCGTCGATGTACGCACGGATGTTGGCGTTGTTCCCTGTCACGGTGAGCGCCGTGATGTTCGCGCCGTCGGCTAGGATTTTCGCGTGATCGGTGTAGAGCTCCCGGTTGTTGCCCGCCAACGTGAGGCCTCTCACGATGCGGTATGTGCCGTCGGTGAGCTGGGCGCCGCCTGCCGTGAGCCACGCCTGGAGGGCTGCTGTGTCGTCGGTTACGCCGTCGCCTTTGGCGTTATAGGGTGGCAGCTTCGGGTTCAGGGCGACGGCTCTCGGGGCGAGCGCAAGCTTTGTGGCCAAATTGTTGGCCGAGTCAGCGCTCAACACCGTCTGAGCCCAGTCAATTCGGGAGTCCGGCGTCGCAGCGTCTGAGCTGCCGGGCGGCTGATACCCGGCCAAGAGCAGGCCCAGGCACGCGGAAAGGACCGCAGCTGCCCTCCGCACCCTCCGTGTCGATGGTGTGACGGCCATGGCAACTCCAATCCGCAAGTGATTTCACGAATACGCGCCCAGCCCGTGCCATAAGTATCGTCAGAATGGCCCCTTAAGAAAACCCCAAGAATATTGTTTGATGTTGGTCCCCGTCTAAGCGGTAGCAAGCGCCTATCAGGGTCAATGTGAGAGGCCGAGTCGACCGGCCCCAGGCTCGCGTCCGTGGTGGCCACGTCGACAGGTCAGCGAAAACTCACGTTGACACTTGACGAGGCCGACGACGTTCTATGAGAACCGGAGGAACTAATCGATCGGCCCTGCCAGACTCTTGCGCTCGTAGGTCTGCGTGACGGGCGAGAAGGCAAGCCGACCTGTCTTCGCGCCGCTGCAGTTCTTGCGTCTCCGATGTGCACATGCGGCATAATGCACTGGACGGGGCCCGAGACTCCTCGAACCGAGAGCCGAAAGAATCGCGTCACGGGTTGGCAGCGCTTGCTCCATGTGGCCTTACACCGAGGATTCAACTCGGCGCTGCAGATACTCGCCGACGTTTGCTTCCCCGCTCAAACCCGCCCTAGGCTCTGCGGTTCGTTGCCGTCCCGCGATGAGGTGGTTCTCTTTCTGTGCCGGCGGCGCCAGTCGTTCTGCTAAGTACTTCCCAAACCGCGAGGCCAACAACACACGAAGTCTTTGCTCTGCCCATGTCGGACTCCTCCGCCGCGGCCAAGACTCTTCGAGCAGGGCAAAACCTCCTCTTGAACTTTTGGGTGTACGCAACCGATTTCAGCAGCCAGTCACGCTTGCTGCGGGCAGCGTCAGGCTTGCCCCTTAGGAAGTCATGCCCGGCCAAGACTGATGCGTGAAGTGTCGGATCAATCCAATCACAGGAAGGCAACGCCTCTTTTCGTCGGTAGACCTCTAGCAGCCGGCTTGCAGATACCTGCTTGTTGGCTTCATGGCAATAACTGCCCTTCTACTCCCCCGGCGTATCTACGTCACGTCAACTTCCGCTCGGTTCGGGTGGCCGGCCGCCTGTACCTACCCCATGAACGTCTCCTGGGTGTGCTTGGCCAGGACGTTGGTTACACGTTGAAAGGGTGAAGACCTCTTGGGTTGGTGGTTACCACACACACCGAACGACTAAGAGGTCTTCATGGTCCACCGTAACGCCTGTCTGACTTCTGCCGGTAGAAGCATCCTTGTCCAGCGTGTTCTGGACGGCCGTCCAGTGGCCCATGTGGCGAAGGAAACGGGGGTCTCCCGTACCTGCGCGCATCGGTGGTTCCGGCGCTACCTGGCGCGCGGCTGGGAGGAGATGGAGAATCGTTCGTCCCGTCCGCTGTCGTGCCCGCACGCCACCGCCGAAGCGAAGATCGACGAGGTGCTCGCGGCGCGGGTGAAGCATCGCGAGGGCCCGGTCGAGCTGGCCGAACGCTGCCAAGTCCCGGCCCGCACGGTATCCCGGATCATCGCCCGTGCCGGGCTGCCCCGGTTGTGGGAACTGGACCCGATCAGCGGCGAACGCATCCGCGCCGGCCGCGCCACCGGCCACCGCTATGAACGCGACACCCCGGGGAGCTGCTGCACATTGATGTGAAGAAGCTCGGGAAGATCCCGAAGGGAGGCGGCTGGCGGGTCCATGGCCGCAGCGAAGCCGTGAAAGGCCGCGGGCTGCGCTACGACTACGTCCACGTCGCCGCCGATGACCACTCCCGACTGGCCTATGTCGAGGTCTTGCCGGACGAGAAGGGCCCGACCTGCGCACGGTTCCTGGCCGCCGCGGCGGCGTTCATGGCCGCGAACGGGGCACCCGTGCAAAAAGTCATGACCGACAACGCCCTGGCCTACATCCGGTCCGCCGCCTTCGCCAAAGTGATGGCCGACCTGGGTGCCAACACCGCCGCACGAAACCGCGCAGCCCCTGGCAGGACAGCAAGGCCGAACGGTTCAACGGCACCCTCCAGGACGCCTGGGCCTACAAGGACGCCTACGACTCCAGCGACCACCGCGCACAGGCCCTCACCGGCTGGCTAGACCTCTACAACCACCGCCGCAACCACAGCGCCCTCGGAGGAGGAGCACCCTTCAGCAGATGTAACTAACCTGCTAGCCGAGTACAGCTAGGACGCTGCCGAAGCGGTGCCAATTCGGATGGCGCTCTCCGGGTTGGTTTGAACGTCGCCTCGCCAGATGCCGCGAGTGTCTATGACAGCCTTCTCCTCGAGCGAAGTCTGAGGTAGGGCCTTGAAGTCATCGTGGTCTACAAGAACGAGGACAATGTCCGCAAGGTCAACTGCCCTCTCCAGATCCATGAGCTGGATCTGCTCCCGGGCGACCAACGAGTGTGGCAGGGTACTGACGTGAGGTTCAGCGACGCAAATTTTAGCCTCGGGAAGCGTATCGGCCAACTGGGCGACGATGCTGACCGCTGGAGATTCTCGGAGGTCGTCAATGTTGGCCTTGAAAGCTAGGCCGAGCGCCGCAATAACGGGCTGCCTGCCAATCTTTGCAGCTGCCGCCTCAACTTTGCGGATGACCCACTCGGGCTTCGCGTCATTTGTAACCCGTGCCTGGCGGATGAGTCTGGCTTCCTCAGGAGCTGCCGCGACCACGAACCAGGGGTCTACAGCAATGCAGTGACCTCCGACTCCCGGACCAGGCTGGAGTATATTGACACGCGGGTGGTGGTTAGCCAAGGAGATCAATTCCCAGACATCAATTCCCAGCTTGTCGGATATAACAGAAAGCTCGTTGGCGAACGCAATGTTCACGTCGCGGTATGAATTTTCGACGAGCTTAGCCATCTCAGCGGTCTTTGCATCGGTCAGGAATATGTCTCCTTGGCAAAATACGCTATACAATTCCTTCGCCATCTCAGCTGCACGTCGAGAGACGCCGCCGACGATACGGTCGTTCGTGACCAGTTCAATCATGACTCTGCCGGGAAGAACGCGTTCGGGGCAGTGTGCAACGTGGAGTAGGTTCTCAGTCACGGCATTCTCGTTTTCGTCCGCACTGAGATCCGGGCGCAACCCAATTAGGTAGTCAGCAAGATGCTGTGTTGCACCGGGCGGCGAAGTTGATTCCAGAATCACAAGCTCTCCCCCGCGAAGCTTGGGGGCTATGGCGCGGGCCGCGGCCTCGACGTAGGAAAGGTCTGCTGACTTGTCTGCATTGAAAGGGGTCGGCACAGCGATAATAAAAGCTTCGGCTTCAGGCATTTCCAACTGCGCACGAAGGTGGCCCTGGCTCACTGCACCCGCGACGTGCACCGCCAAATCGGGCTCCACGAACGGCACCTCGCCGCGATTGATAGCTTCGATGTTGTTACGGTTGACGTCGACTCCAATGACTTCCAGCCCGTTGGTGGCAAGAATTGCGGCGGTCGGCAAGCCAATGTATCCCAAACCGACTACGGCAACGGTCTTCATACTGTTTAGCACTTTGCTCCTCTAAATCAACATTTCGGAGGCTGGATGGCCAGACATCCGACCTATCCAGTAACGAACATTCTTGTCTTCTCAATGCCTTGCTACGACTGTGCGAAAGACGACCCGGTGCAAAGCTGTGTCGACCGGCCGGTTATAACGACGAGCCTTTCGGAATTTTCCGAAGAAAATCATCGTACGTAGGTGAGCCCCAACTGCTTTGGATGGAAGCCCGGCGAACGCCTGCTCGCGAAACTGGATCCGGCGCCGAACCAAGGCCGCAAGGGCTGTACCTGCGCAGCCAGGATCACCACGACATCGTTGTTGTCGGAAGCTCGTACGCCCAGCCCATGCTATTTGGGCGTCAATGCCCTCAAAGGCTACCAAGTAACCGAGAACTCCACTGAATTGACCCGCCGCTGAGACCGAGCTCACGGCGAGGCTTGGCGAGACCAGATTGCCTAGTGCCATGTGAGCCAGGGCGTCTCCGCAATCCAGGGCATTAGCGAGAAGGTCATGACGCTTGTCACCGAGGAGGTTAGTAAGTGGCCTTGAGGCACCCGAGCTGGGTGTTGCCCGAGGACATCCCGGCCACGCCCAGGCCCCAGGCGCAGACGGTGTAGACACCGCGCTTCGAAACGGGCACCACAATCCGGTAGCCGTGGTTCCCCGAGATCTGGAAGACCCTGTTGACGTCGGCCCGGTACCGGTTGGCCACATAGGCGGTCCCCGCGGTCTTGCCGTCCGGAGACGTGACGTAGAGGTGGATCGGGACGTTGGCCCGTGTCATGCCCGGGTCAATGCTCCAGCCGCTGGCCACTAGAGCCGAGCCCGTGCCTCCGAGCTGGACCTTGAGGGACTCGATGTAACCGATCGGCGCCGGAGTGGCGGCAACGCGCGCCGTTGAGCAGCCCAGGAGGCTGTTGCCCAGCGGGAAGACACTGACCGCCAGGCCGTAGGCGCAGATCTTGTAGTCACCGGGGATCGTGACCGGGAGCGCCACGCGGTATCCGTGGTCCCCAGTGGTGCCCATAACACGGTTCACGTCCGCCCGGGACTGGTTGGCCGTGTACGCGAAACTCTTGGTCACGCCCTTGGGGTCGGTGACGTAAAGGTGGACGGGGATGGAGGCGGACGGCGTGCCGGGATCAAAGGTCCAGCCGGTGGCCGTGATGGTGGCGGTCGGGGCGTCGGTCTTGACCACAGTGCTTTCCAGGAAACCGGCGGGCGCCGGCGTGGCCCGCGGCGTCACGGTTTTGCAGCCCAGCAGGCTGTTGCCCTGGCTGAACGCGCTGACCGCCAGGCCGTATGCGCACACCTTGTACTGGCCACTCGTGGTGACGGGGATGTCCGCACTGAACCCGTGGTTGCCGGTCACGGCCATCACCTTGTTCACGTCCGCGCGGCTCTTGTTGGCTGTGATGGCCGTGGTGGTGGTCTTGCCGGCCGGATCCGTGACATAGAGGTGGACCGGGATCGACGCCGTGGGCGTGCCGGGATCGTAGCTCCAGCCGACTGCCCGCAGTACGGTAACCCCGCTGGCCCTGGTGAGCGTCAGCGAGTCGAGATACCCGGCCGTGGCCGCCGAGCCTGCCAGGGTCAGGGATTTGCAGCCCAGATCCGTCGGCTCGGAACTGCCCAGGGCGTAGACGCAGACCTTGTACGTTCCGGCAGCGGTCAGGTTGAAGGAGCGCGTGAACCCGTGGTTGCCGGTGACCTGCATGATCTTGTTGACATCGGCCCGGGGCTGGTTGGCAGTCACGGCGTAGCCGGTCGCCGTTCCGCCGGGCGGTGTCACGTAGATGTGGACCGTGGAGGACTGGGAGGGCTTGGCGGAGTCGTAAGCCCAGCCGGAGACGTCCAGGCTCGCCTTGGTGCCGGACCGGTTGATCGCCATCGATTCGACGTAGCCCACGGCCGGCGCTCCCGGCGGGCGGATGGTCACCGTGGCCGCGGTGTTGCTGACGGAATCAATGCTGACCTTCGTGCCCGCGTGCGTGGTAAAGGTCTGACCCGCCTGCCAGGCCTGGGTGTTGCTGTAGTAGCCGTTGAAGGCGGTCCCGCGGGTGTCCGGCGGGAGCAGGATCGAGGAGTTGCCGCCGCCCTGCTGGGTGATTTTCACGCCGCGGTTTCCGGCCTGCGCGATCACGGCGTCATAGCCCACCGGCGCCCGGAGTTCCAGGTAATAGACCTCGCCGGACTTCGGGTCCGTGAACTTCGCCGCCCGGTTGGCGCCGTCGCCCGCCCAGGGCGTCAGGGTCACCCGGCGGGGGCCGGACACGGTGCCCAGGTTGGTGATCTCGTTGCCGTTGCCGAACCGGCCCATCTCCCACAGGCTCGCGCTGATTTCCGGCATAACGTCCCAGTGCGAGATCCCCATCAGGTCCAGGTTGTCACCGTAGGGCTTGATGCTGCACGTCGGATCCGCGAATCCGGCGTACGGTCCGGATGCCACGTCCATGGCTCCGCTGCCGCACAGCAGGCTGTTTGCGTGGTCCATGCCCAGGGCGTGTCCGAACTCGTGCGTCAGCACCGGCGTCGTGAGCCGGCTGTTCTGGGGCATCAGGATGCGCCCGCCCGTGGTGCCGTTGCTGTAGGTCATGCCTGCCGTGCCGTTGCTCAGGTAGGAGCCCGGGATAAAGAGCACCAGCGCCGTGTAGGCCCGCTGCGTCCAGCCCAGTTCCGCGGAGACGATGTCCACGATCTGCGAGGGCGACTGGGTGGATTTCGCGGCGGACTTGTGCAGCAGGCGCGAGGAGCTCAGCGCAATGTCCACCCGGCCGGAGGTTGCGTGCGCCCAGTAGCGGTTGGCCGCGCTGAGCGAGGCCTTCGCCGCGGCCATCGGCACCGCCGCGTCCGTCGCCGCCGCCGATTTGTCGGCCAGCTGCACCGTCACCAGGGTGGTCTTCAAGGTGCCTGCCAGCGGCGCGCTCACATAGGTGTATTCACTTTTCGCCCTGTTGGCCGGCGGCTCCGGCCGGACAAAGTCATCCACCTGGCCCTGCGGGCTCGGATCCGTCACCGCCGGAACGGCAACGGCCCGTGCGGAACCGGCCGGCACGGCAGCGGAAGCGCCGCCGGCCTGCACAGCAATCGGGGCGGCGGCCGCAGCTGCCTGGGGCAAGGATGCTGCCAGCATCGCGGCGGCAATCACGGCGGCCGCTATGTTCAGTTTGCGCAAGATTGCTCGCTTAAGGGTGAGACCGCAGGTGAAGACCTGTTGGTGGGAGCGACGTAAGGTGCCTATAGCATAGACGCCAATTCCCGCCCGTCACCCCACTAACTTTGATCCCTTAAATCACAACTGCATCACGCATTTTTTCTTTGTAAGTTTTTGCGCAGCGCTACCCCACCATTTCGCCACCTGTAAACCGCGTGCCAGACTCATAGCCGTGCTTCCTTCCGTCGCCGCGGTGAATACCGCCACCCGCAGGGTGCTTGCCTTCGCCGCCGGAGGCTTCCTGGTGTGGCTGATCGTCGCCTGCCAGATGTTCGTCAACGTGGATCCGCTCAGTGTTCACCGGACGGACGCCGTCATCGTGCTCGGCGGCGCGGCGTCCGAGCGTCTGCCCGTCGCCCGCCGGTTCCAGGATGAATTCCACATTCCGGTCCTGGTGATTTCCCACACCGACACCGTCGGCAACCGGGCGGCCGATGATGCATGCAATGCAGCTGCCTTCCCGAATTCCGCCGTGGTCTGTTTCCGCCCCCCGGGCCTGGACACCCGCGGCGAGGCGCAGGCGGTCTCCCGGCTCATCGCCGCCAACGGCTGGAGGTCCGTGACTGTGGTGACCTCCAGCTATCACGTAACGCGCGCGGGGCGCCTGATCAGGCAGTGCACGACGGCGGACGTCCAGATGGTTGCCTCGCACCCGGACCTCGATTTCTTCCAGTGGATCCGGCGGTTTGTGGTGGAAACAGGAGGCCTGATGGACGCCTCCTTCCGGCCGGAATGCGCCAATTACCGGCCGGAAATGTAACAATTGAACCTCAGCCGGTTGAACTGGTCAGCCGGTTCGGGCATCTGACCGAGGCGAGGAGGACACGCTGGACCACGCTCCCAACGGTGCTCCCCCGCTGGTTGCCACGCCCCGGCACCTGCGCAGGAGGCGCATGCACACCGAGATTCCGGACGCTCTCCTGGTGCCTGGAGCGGCCCCGATTCCGATCAAGGATCCGCCGCCGGCTTATGCAGACCGAGACGCTCCTGATCAGGAGTCCGCCGACCTGACCGCAATCCAGACTAAAGAGTCCCAGCAGCTGGAACGCGAACTGCTTCACCGGCGCAAACGCCGGGTGGCTCTGTTGGCTATCCTATTTGTAGCCATTTGCCTGCCGGCCATAGTGCTGGCGCTCCTGCTCGGCTGAACCCGGGCCAGTAGAACCTAGTATCCACTCGCAAAATTTGGGGGAATCACCATGCACAGCATCATGCCGATCTTCGGAACCAGGCCGGAGGCCATCAAGATGGCGCCGATCGTCAGCGCCCTGCAGGAGTCTCCGCTCTTCCGCTGCATCGTGACCGTCACAGGACAGCACCGCGAGATGCTGGACCAGGTCAATGAACTGTTCGGCATCGTCCCGGATCATGACCTTAACATCCTGCAGCAGGGCCAGTCCCTCTCCGCCATCATGACCCGGACCATCGACGGGCTGGACAAGCTCTTCGCCGGCAGCCGGCCGGACGCCGTCGTCGTCCAGGGCGACACCACCACGTCCACAGCCGCCGCCATCGCGGCATTCTACCATGGGATCCCCGTGGTCCACGTCGAGGCCGGACTGCGCAGCGGTGACCTGCTCTCCCCGTTCCCGGAGGAGGCCAACCGCAAGATCACCAGCCAGATCACGCGGCTGCACCTGGCCCCCACCTCCACCAGCAGGGACAACCTGCTCAAGGAAGGCATCAGCCCCGAGGACATCATGGTCACCGGAAACACCGTGATCGATGCCCTGCTGGCCACGGTGGACAAGCAGGTCCCCTTCACCGACCCGCAGCTGGAGGACCTGGCCGCCGGCGGCCGCCGGATCCTGCTGGTCACCACCCACCGGCGCGAGAACCAGGGCGAGTCCATGCGTGGTGTGGGCCGGGCACTGGCCCGGATCGCCGACGCCGAGCCGGACCTGGCAATCGTGCTCCCCGCCCACAAGAACCCCGTGGTGCGCGAGGCCGTCCTGCCGTCGCTGGAGGGCAAGGCCAACGTCCTGGTGACGGAGCCGCTGGCCTACGGCGAATTCACCCGGCTGCTCTCCCGGGCGCACATCGTCCTCACGGACTCCGGCGGGGTTCAGGAGGAAGCCCCCAGCCTGGGCAAGCCGGTCCTGGTAATGCGGGACAACACCGAACGGCCCGAGGCGCTGGAGGCCGGCACGGTCAAGCTGATCGGCACTGACGAGGAACGGATTGTTTCCGAGGTCACCCGGCTCCTGCACGACTCCGCACACTTTGCCGCCATGGCCAACGCGGTCAATCCGTACGGCGACGGCAAGGCCGCCGCCCGGACGGTCGCCGCGATTGAAGAGCTCCTCGGCGTCGGCTACCGGACCGCGGAGTTCACCGGGGCATAACCGGCCCGGGGCCGGGAAAGCCCGGCCCCGGGTCAACCGGTGCCCGCATTCGTGGAAGAATGAAATCCAGCAGGCAAGGATGCGGGTGCCAGCATGGCGTTGTTCGACGGCGGTTCTGGTTTCCCCGGATTCTTCCTTGAACCGAGAACAACGCCAGGGAGTGCAGATGGACCGCAGGACCTTCCTGACGCTGCCCCTGGCCCTGGGCGCCGCCGCCCTCGCGGGCTGCACGCCGGACACCCCACCAGGGCCCCGGCCGACGTCGGGCACGCCGACACCCAGCATTTCCCCGTCCCCGCGGAAATCGCCGCTGCCGCGCCGGCCCATCCCCCCGTACGCGAGCAAGGGCATCGGCATGCCCCGGTTCGACGGGTTCGGCTTCAAGGAACTGGATACCCTGAATCTCGACTGGTTCTACGACTGGGGCCCGGACTATCCGCCCCTCCGGGTAGCCTCCACCCAGGCCGCTGAATTCGTGCCCATGGTCTGGGGGCGCGGCTCCCTGGAGCGGAAAGCCATTCAGCAGGTCAAGTCCGAGGTCCCGTGGACCGGCGCGCAGAATCTGCTGGGCTTCAACGAGCCCGATCACACCGGCCAGGCCGACATGTCCGTGGATACCGCCATCAGTCTTTGGCCCCAGCTGGAGCATTCGGGCCTCAGGCTGGGATCGCCCGCCCCGGTACAGGCGCTGGGCGACTGGCTCCAAAAATTCATGGACCAGGCCGACAAGAAAAACCGCCGCGTGGATTTCGTCGCCATGCACTGGTATGCACCGCCCCACACGGACTCGTTCCTCAACACGGTGCAAAAACTGCACGAACGCTACGGCAAACCCGTCTGGATCACCGAATACGCCGTCGCCGACTGGAAGGCCACTCCAAAGTCACCCAGCCGGTTCACGGAGAAGGAGATCCTGGCGTTCATGAAAGACACCGCCGCCGGACTCCGGAAAATGCCCTTCGTGGAGCGCTTCGCCTGGAAGACCCGCGTCCACGGCGATCCGATCATGGGCGCATCCGCCCTCTTCCGGAGCAACGGGTCCCTGACGCCCACGGGCGAGCTCTACAGCTCGCTGTAGCCCTTCACCTGCGGCCCGCCGTTGGCCGCTGCTCCGCCCGCGCTAGCAGGCTCCCCCGGTGGCGCTGAAACTGCGCAATTCCTGTGTGTAGCCGGGATTTGGCTGGGAGTTCTCCATGCTAATTTGACTCGAGTCACATCCGCACCAGAGTTCACACACGCCCCGAAAGGAACTCATGGAACGCCGCAAGTTTCTTAGCCTCCCCCTGGCCGCCATGGCGGCTCCGGCCGCCATGGCCGCCACCGCGGGATCCGCCCAGGCGGCCAGCATCCCCACGGTCCCGGCCGTCACGCTGCCCGCGGATACGCAAAAGGGATTCGGCTGGGGCGGCAAGGACGCCCTGGCGCTCACGCAGATCAAGAGCCTCAAACTGGACTGGCACTACACCTGGGGCTCGCACTACAACGTCACCACGAATCCGCCCTTCGTTCCCATGGTCAAGAGCGAGCGGACCCTGCTGGAACAGGACGCCCTCGGCTGGGTGACCCGTCAGCTGGCCGAAACGAAGACCAAGCACCTCCTGGGCTTCAACGAGCCCGACAACACAGCGCAGGCGAACATGTCCGTGGACCGGGCCATCCAGCTCTGGCCCAAGCTGATGGCAACCGGGCTGCGGCTCGGGTCGCCGGCATGCACGAGCCCCCGCAGTGCGTGGCTGGCCGACTTCATGACCAAGGCGAAGAACAAGGGTCTTCGCGTCGACTTCATCACCACTCACGTCTACGCCTGGCCCAGGGCCGACGACTTCCTGAACAAGATCACCGTGCTCCACGAGAAATACGGCAAGCCCATCTGGGTGACCGAGTACGCCGTGGCCGACTGGGACGCGACGGCGACACGGCCCTCCATCTACACCCGGGCCCAGACCGAGGACTTTATGCGGGCCACCGTGGCCGGCCTGCGCGCCATGCCGTTCGTCGAGCGCTTTGCGTGGAAGACCCGGCCGGCGGGCGACATCAGGATGGGCTGCTCGGCCCTCTTCCACACCAACGGGACGCTGACGACCACCGGCAAGCTCTACGCGTCGCTGTAACACGGCCGCAGGCGCCTCCCGCCGTCCGGGTCCGCTGGACGGCGGACAGGGGCCGAGGCGGCGGCACAGCGCCGGGAAACCGGAAAGGGATCCCGCTTGAGCGAAGGCTCAGGCGGGATCCCTTTCCGGTTTGACGGCCGGGGCCGCGCAACGTGGCTAGTTGGCTGCGGCCAGCTCCAGGAGCTCGCTCTTGTGGCCCAGGGACACAATGTCCCAGCCTGCCGCGGTCCACTGGTCGTGGTCCAGGACGTTGCGGCCGTCGAACATACGCTTGTGCGCCACGGAGGCCGCCAGCGCGGAGGGATCGGCGTCCCGGAATTCGGTCCATTCGGTCAGGAGCATGACGAGGTCAGCGTCCGCCACCGCCGTGGCCATGGAGCCGACGTAGTTCAGGCGCGGGTACCGCTTGGCGGCATTCGCGTTCGCCGCGGGGTCGTAGACGCTGACGTCCGCTCCGCTGTTGAACAGCCGGGCGGCAACGTCCAGGGCGGGTGAATCGCGGACGTCATCGCTGTTGGGCTTGAACGCGACGCCGAGCACGGCCACGCGCTTGCCCTCGAGGCTTCCCAGCAGGGTTTCGGCGACGTGGACGGCACGGTCGCGGCGGCGCAGGTTGACCTCGTCCACTTCGTTCAGGAAACGCATCGTGGTGTCCAGGCCGAGCTCGGAGACCCGGGCCTGCAGTGCGCGGATGTCCTTCGGCAGGCAGCCGCCGCCGAAGCCGATCCCGGCGTTCAGGAACCGGCGTCCGATCCGGGCGTCCAGCCCGATCGCGTCGGCCAGCGTGCGGATGTTGCCGCCGACGGTCTCGGTGACCTCGGAGAAAGCGTTAATGAACGAGATCTTGGTCGCCAGGAAAGCGTTAGCGGCAACCTTGACCAGTTCCGCGGTCTCGAAGTCCGTGGAGATGAACGGAGTCTGGCGGCTGATTGCGTCCGCGTAGACCTCGCGCAGTACGGCCTCGGCGGCGGCCGAGTCGGTGCCGATCACCAGGCGGTCCGGACGGAGGGTGTCCTCCACAGCGAAGCCTTCACGCAGGAACTCGGGATTCCAGGCGAAGTTGACCTTGACGCCGTCGCGCGCCTCTTCGGCCACGAGCCCCTTGAGCCGGCGGGCGGAGCCGACCGGAACGGTCGACTTGCCCACGATCAGGGAGTCCTTCGTGGCGGCCCGGGCAATCGCGGCCACCGAAGCGTCCACGTAGGTCATGTCCGCGGCGTGCTCGCCGGCCCGCTGCGGGGTTCCGACGGCGATGAAGTGGACGTCGCCGAAAGCGCCGGCTTCTTCGAACGAGGTGGTGAAGCGCAGGCGGCCGGACTCGGTGTGTTTGCGCAGGAGCTCGGGCAGGCCCGGCTCGTGGATGGGCAGTTCGCCCCGGCTCAGGCTGTCGATCTTTTCTTTGTCGACGTCGACTCCCAGGACCTCGAACCCGAGTTCCGCCATGCAGGCCGCATGGGTCGCGCCGAGGTATCCCGTACCGATAACGGTTAGTCGTAGTGTCACTAGTCCCCCAGTAGCAGCAGTTGATTGTCAGTGGGTTGGGCGCAGTCGGCGCAACCAAACGGGTCCACTATATATCGTCCGGCTCTAATCCCCAGACCGTGAAGCTCGGACGTGAGCCAGCGCACTCGTGCAGGGCTAGTGTCTGGCTGCTTGAGATCGTCAATGGGCCAATGCCCGGTACCGATGCTCCCCCATCCCATGTCGCACTGATTAGCAGCAACAACGGCGCCCCACAGGTAAACGTACTTGCGACCGTTCCGAAGACTCCCTAGGTCAGATGCCGCTTTGCCCGGAGTCACCATGAAAATGGGGCTACTGAGCATTGCTGGGCCGCGAGAGCCGGCAACTGCCGCCACAGGATGGGCGCAGGGTCGTTGTCGAAACCGACCAGCCGCCAGGCTGGCCCACGTGTGCGGTGTTTACGCGGCTCTTCGTGGTTGGTGGGGAATTGATTCCGTGTCGTAGCTAAAAAAGGGGCCCGTGGCCCTGCTGGGATAAGTGTGTCTAAGCATTCAACCAGGAACAGGCCCTGAGCCTTGAATGAGCCTACCGGGCAGCCGACGCTGCCACCAGCATCTTCAACCTGCCCGACTACACCGTCATCTCCGCCACCGTCCTGGACGATGGCCGGCGCCAGGCCATCGTTGAAACCGACAAGCCACTGGGGTGCCCCAGCTGCGGTGTTGTCGCGACGCGGCGGACGGAACGGCGCTTCCATCGGATCCGCGGCATCCCTGTCGCCGGCGCCGTGGAGGTGCTCTGGTCCAAGTACCGCTGGTACTGCGAGGAACCGACCTGCCCGCGGCTCTCGCTCTCTGAATCCACCGCCCAAGTCCCGCGCCGTGCCCGTTCCACCGGACGACTCCGGGACCACGTCGTTGATGCCATCATCAGTTCCAGCCGCGCCGTCTCCGAGACCGCCGCTGCATTCGCGGTGTCCTGGTGGATGGTCCGTGCCGCGCTGACCGAAGCTTGCCTTCTCACCCTGCCGGACGTGGATAAGCTCAGGCCGCGGATGCTGGGACCTGGACACCGGGCAGGTCCTGGGCGTGGTCGACGGCCGGGACCACAGGGGCGTCGGGGACTGGCTCTTCGCCGGGCCGCTTCAGTGGCGCCTGGGCGTGCAGGTCGTCGCAATCGACCCGTCAGCGGCGTTCCGGAAGGCCTTGAGGATGTGGCTTCCCCGCACCGCTGTCGCAGTCGATCATTTCCACCTGGTTTCCCTGTACAACCAGGCCATGACAGAGACCAGGCAGAACTTGTCCCAGCAGGTCAAAGGACGCCGCGGCCGTGGCGTCGACAAGGCTTGGGCGCACCGGATGCCGCTGTTGCGGGCCGGCGACAAGCTCTCCTGTACTGCAGCCCACCGGCTGGCGGAGGTCTTCGCCGACGACGACGCCACCGGCAAGCTGCAGGCCGTGTGGAAGGTCAAGGAGCATCTCAGGGCGCTGGTGCGCAGCGACTCCCTGGCCGATGCAGCCGCCACGAAAAAGGAACTCAAGATCCTGGTTCAGGACGCCGGACGGCCGGAGACGAACAAGCTCTACCGCACGGCCTGCAGATGGTGGAACAGATCGAAGTCCTCATCGTCACCGGTGTCACGACCGGCAAGGTCGAGGCAAACAACACCGGCATCAAGTACATCAAACGCACCGCCCGCGGCTACCGGAACCCGGCAATTACAAATCGATTATTCACATGAGAAGTGCCACCCGGATGGCGGCATGACACTCATCAGGGAATCCCGATCCCCATGAACCTCGAAGAGCCCGTTTGTATTGCGTGTATTGCGTGGAGCCGGCGCGCGAGAGGCTTTCGTTCGTTGAATGTACGACCCAGGTGCCGTGGCGTGCCATGTCCACTGGCCGCCAAATGCAAGATCTCACAACTCAGCCCTAATCGTAATTCGCGGCGACTACGAACGGCGCATCTCTCCTGTGCGGCGAGCATCAAAACTTGACTTCCACGGATCAACGCTCCGCTGGTCTTGCAAGCGAATGGCGTTGGGAAAATTGACCTCGCTGCTGGAAAGATGCACCTGGCGCGCCTCTTTAGGCTTACAGGAATCGTAAAAGTCATCAGTCCCAACCAGCGCAGAACCGCAAGCTGCCCATCTACTCCTAATCTGCCTAGCAGCAGCCTCCGTGAACCCCGGTGGCGGCTGCAAGCCGACCCACTGATCGGTCTTGCCTCGGAGGAAGTATTCTGAGGTCGCATTCCATGTATGCCCGCTGTCACGTTTGTTGAAAAGAAAATTCAGGGGGTTACCCTGATAAACCGAGCCTCCGGCTGCCGCGATTGCATTGGTCAACGCAGTGTCAATTCCCCTACTAACCGTTGCCCAATTGCCAACCGACCGAAGATCGTCCCGGGCAAGGAGTATCGTGGGCCCGCCCGGATGACCGCCGTATCTATACGACTGTGTCAAAGCACGCCGGACAGTAATATCTGCCCCCGAGAGGTAGATGAACCGGACGCCGCTACCAACCAAGATCGCCCGCGAATACTCGTGTGCGTGAAGCAAGTCTTCCAAGTGGTGCTCGCCGTACCAATCGTCATCGTCCATCTTTGCAATGAGCGAACCGTCGGCCATCTCTGTCATGGTGTTCATAAGGTCTCCAAAAACAGAATCCGCGGCAGTTTCATGGACCAGTGCCGACATAGAAGAGAGTTCATTTCGGTCCTGCACCGAAATGTCCCGCAAAGTGAATCCATGGAAGCCAAAAATCGGCTGAATAGACTTCCAGCTCTGTCGGCGGAGTTGCTCAATGGCGTTAGAAATGAATTCAGGACGCTTGGACGGAATCAGGACACTGATCGTTGGCCGCGCATTGTGCCTCGTTCCATGCCCCGCAGCATTCAATAACAGGCTCAGGACGTTCCTATTGCCATGTCCCCGGTACGCCGCCCTATGAGCTGAAGCGACGAACGCCTCCCTCGAAAGCCGGTCTTCAAAGAGACTTTCAGTTGCCTCGCTGTAAACCTCACGAAGTGAGTTCGACAAGTAACGCGCGGTAAGAGGATCCAGATTATGAGGAACTACTGGAACTCCAGCTGCTGCAGCATCAATCAGGAATGACGCGCGTTGCGCCGGACCCACGTGGGAGTCAGGATAGTCATTGACGAAGGCAAAGGTGCGGAGTGCGCCAACCAACCTCTCGCTGAGCCGCCCGTCGTCCAAATGGCCTAGGATAACTGAATTTGTGTCCGCAACAAGCCTTTGGCCCGTGTGACCTGATCGCCTGGTACTGCAACTACCCGATGAAGGAAAAGAGTCAAACCCGACAGGGTTTATCAATTCGGTATCCACCGGAGGAATGGACAATCTGCTATCAGAATCAGCTGCAAATCCACTGCACTCACCCATTGGTGCAGCGGTAGCGATTCTTTTCCAGGTATCCCCGGCGGTCTCCCTAATTCGGATGACCGGCGGATGGTCCAGCGGCAGAGGCTCGACGACTTCCGCAGTAATAAGGAGGTCAACTTCCGGCTTAGGACCGGGATTGTTACCAACCTCTTTTGGATACAACGTCGAAGCCTGAAGATACTTCGCCATTGAGTCCCCGAAGCTCCAGCCGGAATCCAAATTTGGCGCCAAACCAATACGGAGCGACGGGGTAACTCGTCGATGCGTCGTTAGCCCACCGCCGAGGCACGCTGCAATGACTCTCTTGAGCGGCACCTGCCGATCCAGTTTCACATAGATCTCAGTATGCCCAATGGGAGTACGCCCAAATTTGCGCCTGGACTCCAGCGCGTAGCGACCGTTCACGATCCCAGGTGGAGTCGACAAGAGATTGCCAGGAACCCGTCCCGCGATGAAAATCCTCAGGGCCTTGGTACTTCCAAATGAATCCGCAGTCAATTGTAGTTTCTTAAGATCCGCAACTGACGAAGCTACAATAACGATCTCGTTCATCACAGCACAAGACCAATATTCATCCACGGTCAAGGGCACTGACGCGCCATGTGTATGGATGGAAAACGCAGAGTCCGGCAGAACTGAGGTCAACTCCGAGTCTCGCCCCGCTTTACGGCAGTCAATCCGTAAGTTGTTGGTCATTCCTTGGCTCCCCGCAAGCCTCTCACGAGGCGACCACTTCCTCGAGAGGCCGGCTTATGCCGACCTCTTCACCAGATTTCCAAGATTCACCGAACATCTCACGCACAAACTGACGGCTTTCATCTCCGGAGGAAACAGCGGAGGAGAAGCCGGCACGACTCAAGGCCCTTGTGCGCCAGAATTCCAGGGACACCCCATCACTGTTCGCTACATAAGCAACGACGCCCTTCGGGTCGCGAAGTGCATTCCTAAGAATTTTGTCGACGCTGTCTACGGCCAGCTTGACTCCGGCAGCAACCCTCAATGTAAACGGAGAGGGAAATCCGGCGCCCGGGCTTCCCGCGAGGACAGCAACTCGGGAATTTGCCGAATAGTACTCGACAAGTTCCAATGATGTCGTGGAGTCCTGAGAGAATATCTCAATACCGAGATCCGTAAACGACGACGCCAGCAAGTCGTCCGCGGTTGCTTGTATGGTTTCGAAGCTATCGTCAGGGAGGGAAATAATCTGCGCGCGAACCTTTGGAACCTGCCAGACCGCGTTGGCGAGGCGGGGCCGTGTGCGATCATGAGCGATGTAATTGGCCAGAAGACCTCGACGGTCTCGCTTAATCTTCTCCCCGCTAACGCTCATCGCCCGTAGACCCAAATGGTAGCCGTGGCAAGCCCGATCGGGGATTATTACACCGCCACCCTGGAACACGCGGAATCCAAATTCCGTATCCTCAATCCCGTGCACACGGAAATCCCGGAAGCCTCCGATGTAGTCGTAGAACCTGCGGCTCAGAGCCAAACCTGCACCGACTACAACATTCCAGAGGTCTTCTCGGTTCGCCTGGTTGTCGTTGGATCGCTTCAGAAAGTTGTCAATCCAGTCCTGCCCTTCCTGACCGAGGCGAGGAAAGAGCAACTCTTCGAGAGTCCCTGCCTGCGCGTGGGACTTCACATCATCCGCTGAGAGACCGACCGGATCGATGAAATCACGGAACCCCAGAACAAGGGACTCTTCAAGCGCTGCTGGCCACTTCACGTAGTTGGCCACCATTGAGCGGCTGGCAATGATGTCCGAATCCATGAACATCAATATTTCGCCCTGCGCTCGATCGGCTCCTGCCGCACGAGCAGCCCCAGGTCCCTTCCCCTCCTCATGCCGGACGATGCGGTAGCTCTGGGGTACCCATTCCGGAAGGCGAAGCGCTGGGATTGACCCGTGGTCTACCACGATCACTTCCATTAGATCTGCAGGGTAATCTTGTCCCGCCAAGGCAGCCAGACAGATATCGAGCTGCTCTTGGCCAGTCTTTGCCGGGATGATTACGCTGACCTTGCTTCGTGGAACATCTATGCCCGATGGAAGTTCAAAGTCCTGCCACTGATTCCATCTAACCGTTTTCACGCCGAATCTCGCTCTTTTCTCCAACTCAACACCATTTATCCAGCGCTATGAACCAAACTCATGGGGCTGTTTGCAACAACCGTTCCGCCAAAATGTTGAGCTCTTCCCGCTGAATGGCGAGGGCCGAGAGAATTATATTCCTCATGTCTTCAATTTCGGTTTCGCGCCGCGCATCGAGACTTAGGCCTTGTGCCTCAAATGCCACCTCGAGCCATTTGGTGAGGCGGCTAGAATCGGTGTTGAAATATTTCTTCAGCGTCTCTTCGGTTATAGCCTCTGGAATGGAGGCCACCGCAGCCAGCAAATCATTCAAGGCAGCATGCTGTTGGCGATTTTCGGTGTTTGCCTTCGCCAACGATTGCGAAAGCCTATCGTAACGGAATTTAGCCCTGCTTTCAACGCGGACCGCATAATCATGGGATCCAATTGCTTTTCGCTTAACCTCGCGCACTTCACGGCTTAGAGCAGAAGCGCTGGCACTCGTTCGGATTCTGACGTCCAATCCGACGATGAGTACCAAGGCTCCTGCGCCAGCTGCCGCAACTGCAGCGGCGATCGGGGAGCCAATGGCTAACGAGATGATGGCTCCTGCGGCGAGGAAAAAATAGACGGCTAATACTGTAGAGCTGAAGCGATTCCTAAACATCGAAATTATCGAACCTCTGCGCTTCTTTTGTTCCCCTGTATTTGTCACACTTTCAGCCCTCTCGCTTGATCTGTCCAGTTATCGAATTCTTTTTCACGTGGTTTCGAAAATATCAGCGTGGCAAACCGGTCATACAGCCTGCGGTCCCAGATCTCGCCTCTTGAGACCTCCGACGGCGCGAACCACATCCGGCGCCTATGCACCCTCGGCAGTCGCTTCAACAGTTCTTTCACCGAAAACCGTTCTGAAAGCACTCAGACAGTGGCCCTACTTCAAGTGAGCCAGTATCTCGTCAAAGGTCTCTTGGTTTTCGGCCCCGGCATGACCGGATTCATCTGAGAATTCGCAGATCGTGAGCTTATCCGCGTGGACCGAGGACTCAATGTATTTTCTAAAGGGCATGTAGTGGTTCTCGAAGTGGTCAGTGTCCTGCAGGTTCTGAGCCAGGAAGATACTGCGGGCTCCCGCTGTCACATCGGGATCAAGGGCCGTGAACTTATATGCCTGGTCCTGCGGGACGCTCCCCAGATTATCCGCGCCATAGCAGACCTTGGACATGCGGTTGGTCCACTTGACGGGATACTTCCACAAGTCCGTCTGCGGGTTGATCGCGATCACCTGGAGACCCTGGTAGTAGCGGGCGAAGCGGAGAGCTGCGAATCCGCCGCCGCTGGATCCATAGGAGAAGACCTGATCTTCACCAGCGCCCACAGTCTTCGCTACCGAGGCCACGATCTCGGCTATGTGCGCCAGGTAGTCGCCCCGGCTGTTGCCGGCGTACCAGGCGAGTCCGAGATTGTTGTGGTGGTAGAGCGCCGGGTCTGAGAAGTAAAGGCAACTGGCCTGGAACTTGGAGGCCCAGCTCCAGCGCTGGAAGACGGGCGGTTCGAACGTGGTACGTCGGGCGTCTCCCGAGAAGAACACGATGAGGCGTCCCGTCTCAGGTTTGGGGTCGAAGATGAAGTCGAACTGCTCACCCTCGAAGTGCTCTGTGTAGAGGCCCCGCTCCTGGACGTCGAGATCTGCCGGGCCCGCCCAGTTATGGCGCGGGACGCTGTCCAGATGCTTGATTGATGTCTTCTTAGCTTTCATTCTTCTCGACTTCCACGCCTAGACCGGACAAGCGCCTCAGATAGGCCTCCGGAGTACATTCCTGCTCGATAAAACGGACCGCGCGCTGCTGCTGTTGCGCATAGCGCTGCGAATCCCACAACTCGTTGATGACATCCTTGACCTGGTCCGGTTCAGCGTAAACCGCTGCATCTTTGAACACCGGTTCAAAGTGGCGTGGCAGAACACAGACCACCCCGTAGCTCATGGCTTCGAGGATGGCCATGCCGAAGGCTTCAAGCCACCCGTCACTGTGGAAGTAGACAAAGAAGTCGATCTTCTCCGACAGGTACTCTTCAACACTGATCTCATTGAAGACGAAGATCTCCCACGAGGGCGGATTCCGCGGGAGGAAGCCCTTCCGCACAGGCACCTTGGCCCCGCCGAGTATGCAGACATCCGCAGAGCCGTCGGCCGGATAGACCTGCTTGAAGACCTGTCGGTCGGAAGGCCATTTTGCAGCGTCATCACGCGCATGCCGGCCAATGGTCGGCCGGCCGGCCCGGTACCGGTTGTGGCTCGCCTGCTCTTTGAGCTCGATGATGCCCTTCCAAGAGAAGCTTGTAAGGTCCGACACCGGCATGAGTGGCGCGATCATGGCGCCGATCTGCTCACTCTGCGGAGCCCAGAGCGGCCGCACGCCGAAAAGCACCTCGACGTTGCGGGTGACAACGCCGATGTCATAGCTGCGCCGTTCGCCGCTGGGTTCGAACGGCGGGTGATTAGAGACGATGACCGCCCTCTTGGGCTTCACCTTGGACGGGACGTCCGGAGCAACCTGCAGCGCGGTGGGCCACCGCACAACGAGAAGGTCAGTCTCTGCTGCGCTGTCCAGGGACAGCCGGTCCACCTGGCCAGTCAGCACGAGGTCATCGATCTTGCGGCTGAACTGCCGCTTGGAGGCCGATGGGATCAGGCCGTTCTGGATCGGGATCACGCCGACCCGGAGGCCTGCGTTCAGACAGACCGAGATCTCGTTGAACAGTGATGTGGAGTTGCCGGCGAGGAAGCCGAACTCCGAGGCGAAGACCACGTCATACTGGGCGGGCCCTTCCGGGCGAGCTCCCGGCAGGTAAGCGGCCGGGGCGACAAAGCGCCGCTCTTCCATCGACTTCGGCATATAGGGTGATTCACCGGAATCCCGAATCTCACGATGCCAGCTCTTGTAGCCACGAAGGTAGGCCCGGCGTTCCGGAGCGAGGTAGCCCACACCCATGTCATCACGAGTTAGGTTTGCACCGTCCATGAGGGCGAAGGCCAGCGGCGCCGCGGTTATCGGTTCCACGGTGATGCCGTAGTAGTTCTCGATGCGGCTCTTGAACTCCGAGTCCCCGGATTTACGGACCGTGTCCCAGTAGCCGAGGTCTTTCAGCACTGGATCGCGGCGGAACATCAATGACGCCATGGACGGGTACACCACCCGCCCCGTGGCGGAGCGCAGCACGAAAGTTAGTTGCTCGTCCACGCGGACCCAGTTGGTCATGTTCGCCACGCGGTCGGGGGCTGCCAGGAAGTCGCGAACCTGCAGCTCGATCTGCTGCGGGTGGTGCCAATCGTCCTTGTCCGCCACAGTGATCAGGTCGCCGTTGGCCAGGTCGAGTGCGTCGTTGCGCACGGAGTAGGAGCCACGGTTCGCCTCATTGAGCACCAGACGAATGCGGGGGTCACGGGCGGCCAGGTCCTGCAGCTGTTGCCGGTACGGAGTGGGGCGGCCGTCGGCGTCCTGCTCGGGTGAGCAGTCGTCGATCATGATGATCTCGAGCTTGCGCCAGGTCTGCCGCAGGAGCGAGTCCACCGCGGTGTTGGTTGCGGCGCTGGGCTCGTAAATTGGCATGATGACGGTCACCAGGGGGGCGTCCGGGTCCTCAGCCGCTGGGGGCAGGTCCGTGGTGACGTTGTAGAAGCTGACGCGGTCCTCCTGCAGCGCGATCGGGGCCGCCCCGCCTTCTTTGAGCAGCTCGTTCAAGCCGGCCAGCCAGGCGTCGGCGTTACCGGGCTCCCCGGTCACGTGGGGATTCACCGCGTTGAGCGCCAACAGATTTTGCGAGTAGTCGTGCTGGATGTCGGGATCTTCTTCTGTGAGCACCCTGGCGGATCCCGCGAATTCACGGCGCCACCTGAGGAGGTCCCCATAAAAAGCGCGGTCGACGCCGGTGATGGCCTCCAGGCCCCGCCATTCTTGGAGCATGGAGTACAGGGTCAGCGCATCCAGCTGGTCCGTCTCATCCCGGGGAGCCGCATAGAGGAATCGGGCCATGGAGAGCACGCCGGATTTCCAATGCTCCTCCCGCAACATCCCGGCAGCCGACTCCCGGAAGAGCTGCGCGCGATAGGACTCGAGAACCCCATGGAGCTGGCCAAAGTCATAACGGCCTTTGGAGGCAGCGTAGGCGAGGACATCGCGGGCTCCGCCATTGCGATTACGGATTGCGTTAGCCGTGAACCACTGGAGCCGGCCCGGATTGACGCGAAGCTCTTCAACCCAGTACCAGATCGCCCCTCGCGCAGGCTCCAGCACAGCCCCGGCACTCTGCTTCCGGGAGAAGATGGCCGCTTCGAGCTCTTCCAGGCTGATGTCCGCCTGGGCAATTTGGTACGTACCAAGGAAAGACTCAACAAAGTCCCGGCGGCCAGCCCGCCTTGCATTGCCCAGAAGCGCAGTTGCGTAGGCCGAGGATGACGCCTGCAGCGCCTGAGCCAACAAGAAACTGTCGGTTGCCAGGAAGGCGCGGTCCTCCCAGAGGACCCGCTCCCCCTGCGGGTGGACGGCAACGAGACGCAGATGGGCAGTACGGGACTCAAGAACTGAGGACGGCAGCGCCAGCGCGTATCCGGCTCGGCGGATGCCATACTGCAGTCTGGCGTCCTTGTTCTTCAAGACAGCCGAGGACCGGTTGAGGTCCGTCTCTTCCGTCTCCGTTACTTCACGCAGGACGAGCTCCACAGGGAGATCGAGATCGGCCGTGTGGAATGCCCACCCGGTGAACATCCCGCCGTCGAGAACAGTCTCTGAGAGCAGGAATTCCCCGCCGACGTCCGGCACGACGGCTTCGGGAAGCCCCGCGGGCCTGCGGCCCGTAGCATCCCCCAGACGGAGGTCATAGGAACTGCCGACGTCGGCACCCGGGGTGAAGAGCGGGATGGAGTCAGTGAACCGGCCCTCAAGTGGGATTTCGCCGCCATACCGCTGGAGTCCCTCGGCCTCGGGATTGTTCTCGGAAGGCTCAGTCAGTGCCGTGAGGGTCACTTCAGCCTCACCCAGTCGCAGCACCAGCCGCCGGTACTGCGGCTCCCCCGTCAAAACGATCGAGGCATAACATTCCGTCAGTGCCATGCGGGCAACGCGGATCTCGGGGCGAACCCGGGCGGCCCTGATCCATGAGGAGGAACCACCGGGTGTTTCATGCTGCAGCCGCTGCGCTTCGCTTGTTGCGGCGTCGGTGTGCTCGGCCGCAAGCTTCAGCGTCTGGTCCAACACCAGCACCGGTGCGTGCGGCTCACCACCGGCGAATATCTGGACCCGATGGGCCTGCCCGTCGAAGAATTCGGCAGGAATCTGGATGCCGTGCATGTAGCCGAAGGGGGCGTCGAACTTCACCGTGTCGCGCTTCCATGGAAGGACGCGCCGGTCGGTTCTCCCCTGGTCGATGACTGTGCCGTCCACGGTCACTCGGGCGTACGCCGGCCGGTTTTCAGTGCTTGCCCACCCGGCCACTTGACCCTGCGGGGTAACCATGAAGTCGGCGCTGAGCTCCGTGCCCGCGATCCGGAAATCAGATGTACTGATCCCTCTCTGCGTCAGGACATTGCCGGTCCCGCGGTGGATGAGGGCGACGTCGTGCTCATCACCGGTCCAGAACTGCGGAGGCAAGCTGCCAAGGAAGCCCACATTTCGGGTGCTGAACTCCTCAGCCGAGAGCTCGTCCCGGAAGATGTTGCATGTGAGCGCGGAAACGGTCTCCCCGTTGACCACGAGGTCCAACACCGTCGTTCCCTGATCGGCGTCAGGTTCGTACACCCAACCGCTGATCCGGTGGGCCTGGTAATTGACAATCTTGAACTTCATGAACCTGCGATCTCGTAAGGAGCCATAAGGGCGGGGGAGCCAGAGGTTATGCTACCAATGCTCCGTCGACTATTTCGGGTCATACGCCTGAGCTGCCCAAGTCAGCGCCGAAGAACCGGGCGTGCGCCGCCAGGATGTGGTCTCGGAAACGCCCGCGGGATGGCGGCTGGTGGCCTTCCTGGAGGCTCTGGGGAACCAGTTCGATTCGTCCCGATGAATCGAATCCGCCCAGCAGCGGATCAATTCCGCGGGCTTTGGCGAAGGGAGCGTAATGCTTGTTGTAGTGGTTCGTGTCCCGTGTGTTCTGCACGTAGCGAACGAAGTTGGTGTCGGGGGTGCTTGAGTAGAGGTGCCGCAGGTTGAACCGTGAACGGTACGTTTTCTCGGCTTCCTTGTAGCTTGGCATGTCGGGGAATGCGGTGTTGTAGAACGTTTTTACAACTGACTTGGCGTAGTCCCCGACACGCGTTTGGGGAGAGAAACAGACGGCCGCCGAGCCAGCGATCTGGCGGGAGATCGCCAAGGATGCAAACCCGCCGCCGCTCGATCCGGTCAGCAGAATCCTCTCGTAGCCCGCGGCGGCGGCGATGTCCTTGATGAGGTCGGCCACGTCCGAGCTGAAATCCTGCTCGGAATTCCCGATATACCAGGCCAACGCCATGGAGTTGTTAAGGTGCAGGCTCGAGTCCGCAACAAACAGCTGCGCGGCATCCAGCGGGGCGAGGGATTTACGCCATTCAAAACGAGGCAGCGTGAACTTGGAACGTTGCAGAGAGCCGTGAAAGCTGACAATCAGCGTCTTGGACGCCTTGGGAATGTACAGTGCCGTAATATCCAGAGGTCCGCCGGAGCGGGCCGGCACCACGAATTCGTAAGCCTCGGTTGCGGCGTGGTCGATGTCGCTGGCAGATTCATACCGCCGGATGCTGACTGCGTTGCGCTCATCCCATGCGTTGTCGGGCGTCGTGGATGGCAAGGTCATCTATGCTCTCCTATCTTGAGGGGGCCGGGGTTGAGCTTGCCAGTTCGGGCCGAAAATCGTCATGGTGGTGGTCCGCAGCTCCTGCCAGCGCGGGGTCCGGGTTCTCGTCGCTGTTGGACGGCCAGCTGTTCCGGGTTCGCATCAGGACTTGTTCAGTCTCCGGGTCCGAGGGTGCCCAGTGAACCGGACCGCCGAACACAGCCATCACGTTGCGCTCAACAGCGCCGACGTCGTACTTGTGTTCATCGGACTGGTCGTTGAATGGCGGTTCGCCCGCCCAGATTTTCACCTGGCCGGCCTCGTGCCCGCTGCGGAGCTCGCGGCTGTATTGAAATGCCGTCGGATCGTAGATGTTGACGGCCTTAGACACCACCCGGTCAGTGACCTCGACGCGATGGAACCGACCCTCGGCAAATGCCTCCAGCAGTTCGATCGAGAAAGACCTGTCAATGGCCTCTGCGTGGAGCAGGCTCGGATAATGCATGAGCCCAATCCGTAGGCCACGCTCGTCAGCCGAACCCAGGTGGTCGAACATGAGGTCGGATGCTCCCGTTTCGTCGCCAAAATCGCCGACGAACAGAATATCAAGGTCCAGGCTTTGTTGCGCATCCGGCAGGAAACGTAGCGGTGCGGGGAACGCGCGCTGCTCTTGAGGGAAGGGCAGCTGTCCATCATGCCCCCCGGACTCGATCTTCCTGTGCCAGTGTTCGTAGGAGTCCCGGTAAGCCATCCTGTCCGGGGAACGGTAGCCGAGCCGGAAATCGTCCATTGAGAGGTTCGAACTGCTGACCAGGGAAAGGGTCAGGGGCGCTTCGCAAACGTCCAGGGGTTCCTTGCTTTGCACGAGCGTCCGGTAGCGAAGGATGAACTCGGTATCGGCACCCTTCCGGACGGAATCCCAGTGGCCCAGCGTCTTCCGGATGGTGGGGACGTGGAACATGGTGGAGACGTGCGCTGGCGTGATGAAGGCGCCACGCCAGCCACGGTAGTGGAAGAAGAGGTCCTCGTCAGCGCGGGTCCAGGGTGCGGAAACCAGCCGCTTGTCCGTCTGCTTCAGCGCACCCTTGACCAAGAGCTCGATCTTTTGGGGGTGCTGCCAGTCGTCGCCGTCGAAAATCGCCAGGTACTCCCCGTGAGCCATGGCGTAGCCGATGTTCCGCGATGTGTAGGCGCCGGCGTTGGGCTCGTTGAGCACCACCTTGATACGTCCGTCCACGGCCACCCACTTGTTCATGCGTTCGGCGGCGTCACCGCCTGAGCCGTCGTCAACGATAATGATCTCGAGGTTGCGGTAGCTCTGGTTGATGGCCGACTGGATCGCGAGGTCCGTGTATTCATCGGGCCGATAGACCGGCATGACGATGCTGACGAGGGGTCCCTCAGTTACCGGTTCCGGCGCTTCGGCGCCCAGCCGCAGGAAGGCGGGGGCTGTCCCTTCCCGCAGTGTGAGCCGGGACAGCCCGGCGCGTTCGTAGATGTCATTGATTTCGCGAAGCCAGGTCCCGGCGTCGGCCGAAGCATCCTTGAACGGGTTGGCCGCGTTGGCCCGGTACAGGTGGAGGTCGTTGGCATTCATGTCCGCTGAATCGTAAAGTCCCTGG
Organism: Arthrobacter sp. PM3; assembly: GCF_003352915.1. Lineage (NCBI taxonomy): Bacteria > Bacillati > Actinomycetota > Actinomycetes > Micrococcales > Micrococcaceae > Arthrobacter > Arthrobacter sp. PM3. Next base: position 3,925,619 of record NZ_CP022314.1, read on the forward strand.
AGCCGCACGACGTCTGCACCCTGACCGGTCCGGGCGAGAGCGTCGAGGAAGAACTCGCCGCGGCGCTTGTTCTGGAATGGTTTGGCGCCAAGGCGTTGAAAGGCGAATGCGTAAAGTGTCGCGGCATTCAAGATGTCGTCTTTGAGAATGTTCTGCCGGTAACACAGATCAGCCAGATGGAGCAGACCAGACCGGTGCGCCGAGTTCAGAACCTGCTGGACCCGTTCGCGGGACTTCCCGCCGATCCTGTACATCTCCAAGCCGGCGGCCATGTCTCTCCAGCTCCATCTTCCGGCGGTTACCGAACCGACCAGGACATCGCGGCCGTCAACCGAGCGGAGCTTCGTGAGCCGCTGCACCAGTTTGGCATTAGGGATCCTGGCCTCCCCACCCCATGACGCCAGAGCGCCCGGCCTCTTCTGCGCCGCCATATGGCCGGGATCGATTCGATCGGCCCGGACAGCCCGTCTGGACGCCCTCAGGAGCCGGTCCATTTTCATCGCACCCACTGCCAGCGCGGCCGCGACCACCAGCACCAGCGGTCCCAGGAGCCAGAGGTTACGTGCATAGGCAACAACCACTATCAAGGCAAAGAGAACGGCGAAGCACGCCGCGGCCGCCTTCTTCTTCGGGGAAAGACGCGCAATTCGCCGGAGAGCTTGTTGGAGTTTCATTCCTTGGGCCTTTTAGCTGTGGGGGTGGATGATGTGGCCGGAGGGCTGCGGCAGCTGGGCCGGCTGCTCACGCGAATGGCTGTCAGTTGCGAAATGGCTGCGCATGACATCGAGCCGGGGGCCGCCCTGCGGGTTTGCCGGGGCGCCGATCTGCGGCGGCGGGCGGAACCCGTCCCACTGCTCGGCCACGCTCTGCAGGAACGTGCTGTCCTCTGGATTCCAGGTGTGCCCGCCATGGGAATCGGCTCCGGAGTGCCGGTGCATCATGTAATTCTGCCCGTGAGAGCGGTAGATGAGTCCGCCTGCTGCCTGGACCGCCTGCAGGAGGCAGCGGTCCACGGCGCGGTGCACCGGCCGCCAGCCCCCGAGTTCGCGCAGCTCGCCCCGGCCGATCATCATGGTTCCGCCGGCCACGTGGTCCGAGTACTGCTCGCCGAGCGGAGGCCGGCGGGTGGTGATGTCCAGGCTCTCCAGATAGACGAACTCAACCTGCGCCCCCACCAGGGTGGCGCCGCTGAAGCCCTTCGCCTGGACAAGGTCCCGGAGGTGGTGCACGCCGTACCAGTCGTCGTCGTCCATTTTGCAGATGAGATCGCCGCTGGCGGCGCCGACTCCGGCGTTGAGCACGTCGCCAAAGACCATGTCCGCCGGGACGGGGACAATCCGAAGCTCCCGGGAATAGCTGTCGACGGCGCGCCGGACCTCGGGCAGGTCCGCGTCGTACCCGTGCAGGACCACCACGACTTCCACGGCCTCCCAGCTCTGGCGTTCCAGCTGGTCCAGGGCCGATGCAAGTTTCTCGGGACGCCGGGTAGCCAGGACGACGCTGACGGACGGGGCGGGAAGGAGCGGCTTGCCGAGCTGGCCCAGCGCGCTGTTCCAGACGGCGCGGGGACTGCAGAGGTCCAGTGCGGTCCGTCGAAGGTCGATCGACTTGGATTCGCGCAGCACCGGCGTGTCCCCGGCGTCGAACGCCCCGATCCGGTCCAGCAGCGGCTCGCCGAGCAGCTCACGGACCGCTGCGGACAGGGAACGGGCCAGCACGGGCACACCGCCGACGGCGAGCTCGGCCAGGCGCCGTGCCAACTGCCGGTCCAATCCGTCAAAGCGGGTACCGTCGATTTCGAGGTAACTGTGCGGCCGGAGCGCCGCGAGCCCGGATTCGCCCAGTGCTCCCCCGCTGCCGAGCTCATGCGGTTCCAGCGGCCGGACCGGCTTTTCCGGGTACGGCAGGAACCCGAGGGGCGATACGACGGCGGTATCAACCGGGGGCAGGGCATTCACCGGCGGGGTCCAGACCGTCGGCGTCACACGGACCGGCTGGTCTGCGGTCTGCCGCACGAACTGCTCCTCCAGCTGCGGTGCGCTCCCGGCGCTGCCGAGCACCAGGTCCACGGCATAGATATCGTCCGGCTCGGGATTCAAAAGCTCTTCGGTCATGAAGCTGCCCAGCGCGTCGCCGGCAAGCCAGGCGGTGTCGGCGGGGTCCGTGATGCCGACGCGGAGTCCGTTCAGCACCGGCCCCGGCGCGGCGGGCGAGCAACATGCGAGTGCAGCCAACGCCGCCGTGTGGACGTTCACCCACTTGCCGCCTTCAACCACCACGGCGAAGCCGAGCCCGGGAATGGTGAGGGCCGACGTCGTAGCCTTCAGCTGCAGGCTGCGGGGAGTCCAGACGGGGAAGTCTGCGGCCGGGAAAAAGCCCTTGACCACCAGGACGAGCCGGTGGGCCCTGCCCTCGCTGCGGAACATGGGCAGGAGCTGCCGGGCCTCCGCCAGCGACCCGGCCAGTACCACGTAGCTGTCCCACCAGCGCTGGTCCGCGGGAACGGCGTGTTCCCAGTCTGACCTGCGCTGGGGGTCGCGGTGCTGCCAGTCTGTGCGCGCGTAGTCCAGCCCCAGTTCCAGTGCCAACTGCGCGATGAAGTGCTGTGGTGGTCCGACCACCACACTTTGAATCTGCATGTTGCTAGTACCCCGGCCGGCCGGTGCGGGCTTTGAGGCGGCCGAGGATGTACGCCGGGCCTTTGCGGGCAATCGCCCGGGCACGCGAGATCCCCCGGTTCGGGGCGAGGCCCTGTTCCAGCCGCCGGCGCTCGATTTCGGATTTCTTCAGTCGCGATTCGAGGTGGCGGATCTGCTGTTCGTAATCCACACGGGTGGCGTGGTCCGCGAGGTCCCGGACCACGATGTTCAGGTCCAGGGTGGCCGCGGCGCCCTTGCGCAGGTGGAGCTTGGGCTTGGGCCGGCGGAAGTCGTGCAGGCCCAGGGCGTTGCCGGAAACCCACCGCTCGCCGCCCGCGGTGCGTGCCGATTTCTCGGGGTCACCGGATGCCCGCAACTCGCGAAGGGTGTCGGTCCGCCACAGTTCGAGGGCACCGGTCTGCCCGTCCACGAGGGCGCGGAGGACCAGGGCCTGCGACTGCCGCAGCGAGTCAATCATGGCCTCCAGCGAGTGCAGCCCGACGGCCGTGCCGGCGCTGATGACCAGGGTGTACACGGAATCGGCAATGTCGTGCCCGTCGGTGGCGGCGAACGAAAAGCGCGGGTCGGTGCCCAGCCACTCCTGCAGCCGGTGCCGGCTGCCGTTCGGCTCGACAAGGATGTCCACGGCGAAGTCCTGGCACGCGGACCCGAGGAGCGAAGCGACGGTGCCGGCGATCTCGAGATCCGTCGCCTTGGCGGCCCGGATCAGGATACGGACCAGAGGAGTCTCCTGCCGCGGCATGTGCAGGGTCTTGAGGACATAGCCGGCGTTGCGCAGCTCTTCCTCAATAGACGCTGACATCCCTTGGTCTCCCCTATCCACTTACGCTGGCCCCTACGGGGAGGTGAGACCGGGAAGACTCCGGTTCCTGCTGGCTCCAGATGCCCTTGGTGTCGATCACGTTCTTTCCTTCCAGGGCTTGCAGGTCCAGGGTCAGGAATTCGTCGTGGTCCACCAGGAGCATGACGAGGTCGGCGGCGGCGACGGCCTCCTCCATGTCATGGAGGCCGGCCAGGCCGGCGGCGGCCAGGCCGGCAGGCAGTTCCTCCACGTTGGGGTCCACTACCATGATGGTGCTCTCCGGCAGTTGCCGCACCAGTTCCTGGACGATCGTCACCGACGGCGACTCGCGGACGTCGTCGATGTTGGCCTTGAACGCCAGCCCGAGAACGGCGACGGTGGCGCCCGGCTGGTCGGCGAGGGTTTCGACGGCCTGCCGGACCACGTGATGCGGCTTGGAGTCGTTGACTTCCCGGGCCGTGCGGATCAGGCCGGAGTGCTCGGGAACGGCGTCGACAATGAACCACGGATCGACGGCGATGCAGTGGCCGCCCACGCCGGGGCCCGGGCGCAGAACGTTGACGCGAGGGTGGTGGTTGGCCAGTTCGATGAGTTTCCAGACATCAATGCCCAGGTTGTCGCAGATCACGGACAGCTCGTTGGCGAAGGCGATGTTGACGTCGCGGAACGTGTTCTCCACCAACTTGGTCATCTCGGCCGTGGTGGCGTCCGTCAGCAGGATCTCGCCTTGGCAGATGACCTCGTACAGCCGCTTGGCCAGCTGGGCGCCTTCTTCGGTAAGGCCACCGATCACGCGGTCGTTGGTCACCATTTCGATCATGATCCGGCCCGGCAGCACGCGTTCCGGCGAGTGCACAACATGCACCTGGTTAGGCCCGGGCGTATCCAGGGTCAGATCGGGCCGCAGCTCCATGAGGTATGCCCCCAGGCGCTCCGTGGTGCCCGGAGGCGACGTCGATTCCAGCACCACGAGCTCGCCGCCGCGCAGCTTGGGCGCCAGGGCGTCGACGGCGCTGCGAAGGTAGGAGAGGTCCGCGCCGTTGCCCTCGGCGAGCGGCGTCGGCACGGCAATAATGAACGCATCTGCGGCCGGCACCGCGGTCATGGCGACAAGGTTTCCGAGGCTGACCGCGCCCGAGACCACCACGCCCATGTCCGGTTCCACGAAGGGGACCTCGCCTCGGTTGACGGCTTCAACCGTCGACAGTTTTACATCGACGCCCGCCACTCGTTTGCCTTTGGCGGCAAAGCTGGCCGCGGTGGGCAGGCCGATGTAGCCGAGTCCGATGACCGCAACATCAAAAATCGTTTCGCTCATGTCTCCCTAAACTAAAATATGGTCTTCGGGCGAGCCGAAGAACTGGATCTTTGAAGTAGCCAGGAGCTCTTCATTGGTAATGGGCCAGGTGTGCGAGGCCACGTCGGCACCGCGCATCTGGCAGTAGTTGAAACGGTCCGCCGAGTAGATCCTGGCGCCCGACTCGATGACGTCACTCAGGAAGCGCGAGTCCTCACCGCGCTGGAGCTGTCCAAACGGAAAGCGGCGGAACGTCTCAGTGGCGGCGAAAATGGTCGGCCCGGAGACGGCTTCGACGTAGCGGTGCTCCAGTTGCGGGTTCCGCAGGATCGTGGCCCCGGCACCGGCGAGGTGCATGTAGTGCGCGCGCTTTCCCACGACCTCGGCTTCGGAGTACATCATCGCGTGGACCTGGTCGCCCAGGTACAACGGACTGTACAGGTCGTCGTCGTCCCATTTGGTCGCGAATTCGCCGTCGGCGTGCGCAACCAGGGCATTGAGGCACTCCCCCAACGTGGTCTGCTGCGGTTCGTGCAGCAGGACGCCGTCCGTGATACCGGCCAGCCGGCACTGCTCGCGAAACGCGGCCTGGTCAATCTCGAAGCCGTGCGTCAGGTACACCAGCTGGACGTCCACGCCTTGCTGGGCTCCGACGCCCGCAATGACGTGCTGGAGCTGTTGCGGGCGGAAGCTCGACACGAGCACGGACACTTGGGCCGGGGTTTCCGGGACGGAGAGTTCCGGGCGCGCCACCGAGGCGATCGAGCGTGCCCGGTGGCTGAAGGTGTGTCCGTTCCAGATCCGGCGCTGCGCCTTGTGGACCAGACGCTGGGCGTAGTCCGGGTTGGCAGTCAGCGCGCGGAGCAGATGCGTGGCGTCTTCCCGGTTGGCCGCCGTCGGGATTTCCTTGTCCGGGAAGAACTCGGCGATCGCCGCGCTGGGCGTCGACACAACGCACGACCCTGCGGCGGTGATCTCGAAAATCCGGCGGGCGCACATGGACGGCGAGTCGGTGACGGAGTTGACGTTGAGGAAGACCTTGTACGCCTTGTAGGCGGTCAGCATCTGCTTGTAGGACAGCGACCCCACGACGTGCTTCTTCAGGACGCCGGGGAACTGATACTGCGGTTCGCCACCGAGCTGACGGGAGAAGATCTCGAAGCCGGGCCGTTTCCCGGGTGTCGCGTCAACGGCCGCCCCGAGCAGGTAGTCCATCTGGCGGCGCCGGTCCTCGTACTTGTGCGCAAAGTACATGCCGGCGAACGCTATCTCTCGGGCGTGCCAGCCATGCCGCGGCCTGGCCGGGTTGTGGATCCGGGGCTGCGCGGCAAACGGCAGAACGGAAACCCGGTCATGGCCAAGGTCCGCCCGGTAGCGGGGCAGCATGTTGGCATCGGTGGTGAAGACGTGGTCGAAGAGCTTCGCAGCGGGCAGGAAGTCCTCGTAGTGCGGCGGGTCTTCCTTGTTCCAGAACACGGCCGGGAGCCCGGCCGCCCGGCACCCCTCCACCAGCTGGACGAACACCGGAGACGGCCCTGCCGGGCCGGTGATCTTGCCCCGCCACAGTCCGGCGTTGCCGGCCCAGGCGGATTCGATGACGACAAAGTCCAGGGCCTCGTCGCGCAGCTGCTCTTCCCAGCTGTCCGGCCTCAGCGCCACCACGGACCACTCGGCGGAAAACGCTGCCGCGGAGAAGTCATCCATGATGATGCCGACGCGGAGCTGCGGATTCCGCGGCCCGGCGACCCCAACGGCCGCTTCCCGGAAAACCAGGCGGCGGCCGCGGCCCAGGCCGCGCCATGCGCCCTCCGCGCCGCGGACACCGGACAGGCTGGCCTCGTCACGCTCCGCACCGCTGCGGTGCAGGTAGCTCTTGACCTGCGTCATGCCGCCTTGGCGGGCGTGCCACAGCGCGCGGCGCCAGTACGCCGTCTTGTCTCGAAAACCCATTGACTACCTGGCCCGCTTCCAGCCGTTGGGAAGCAGGGTGGTGCGCATTTCGGGCAGGCTCGCCATCAGCTCAGCGCGGATCTGGCGGCCGTAGTCTGCGTTGCCCTCGTTCATGCGCCAAATGAAGTTCCGGTATTCCTTGGCTACCTCGTCCGGGGTGCCGTCCATGATGAAGTCGCCCTTGTCGATCCAGATGGCGCGGTTGCACATGCCCGTGATGGTGCCCAGGCTGTGGCTGACCACAAATACCGTACCGGCCTGCGCCGTGACCTTGTCCATCCTGGCTTTGGAGCGGTCCTTGAACTGGGCGTCACCGGTGTTGAGGGCCTCGTCGATCAGGAGGATCTCCGGATCCACGGCGGCGGCGATGGCAAAACGCAGGCGCGCACCCATACCCGAGGAATAAGAGTTCATCGGGTGGTAGACCTCGTGCTCGAGCCCGGACATTTCGACAATGTCATCGAACTTGGCGTCAATCTCGGCGTGGCTCATGCCCATGGCCAGGCAGCCGAGCCGGATGTTCTGGGCACCGGAGATGGAAGTGATGAGGGCTGCATTCACGCCCAGCAGGATGGGGTTGCTGGAGGCATAGACGCTGCCGCTATCGGGGATGATCAGCCCGGCGAGAACCTTCATCAGGGTGCTCTTGCCGGAGCCGTTGCGGCCGATGATACCGATGGAGTCGCCCTGGTTGGCCACGAAAGAGATCTTGCGCAATGCCGTGGTGCGCACGGTGCTTTCGCTCCGGAGCCCGCGCAGGCTCTTCAGAACGGAGGTCCGGGCGTTGGTTCGTCCCTCGGTTTTGTTTTTGGTGCGGTAGACCACCGAGATGTCATCCACGACGACTGTTGGCTCCGAAAGCAAGCCGCTTGAAACTTCAGACACGTCCGTAGCTTTCCTCTCCGCGCCAGAAAATAAATAGCCCCACGGCGCATGATCCCAGCGCCCATAAGCCCAGGACGGCCCACGCCCGCCAGCCCGGCGTTGTGTCGTACAGCACCGAGTCACGGATGACCTTGATGACCTGGTAAATCGGGTTGAAATCCATGATGGTGCGGACCACGGGATACTTGCCGAAACGGTCCTCGGCAAAAAAGACCGCAGAGACGTACATCAGGAATCTGATGACGAATGAGAGCAGATGGCTGAGGTCGGGGACCTTGAGCATCACCGGGGCCAGCAGCATGCCGATCCCCAGGTTGAAGAAAAACTGAAGCACGATCGCCGGCACGATAAGCAGCCACCGCCACGAGATTTCCTCCGCCGGTGCCGTGAAGATGATGAACAGCAGCATGACGATTGTCACGGGGATATTGGACAGGAACTCGCGCACGTTGAGCGAGATGGGCAGTGAGGCGCGGGGAAACTGAAAGGCCCTGATCATCGACGTGTTGCTCGTCAGAGACTTCGCCCCGCCCAAGATGGACCGGGTGCTCATCTGGAAGGTGAATACTCCGATGATCAGGTAACCGATAAAATTCTCTATGCCTTTGCTCGTGCCCAGGAATACGCCGAAGATCAGATAGAAGCTCAGGCCGTTCAGGACTGGCGTCAGCACGAGCCAGGCGGCACCCAAATGATGCCTATCGTTGCCGCTCTGCACTCGCGCGCGGGCGTCGAACAGGATGAAGCTGCGGCGGTCCCACAGCTGGACGAGGTAGTCCAGGAAATCGGGCCGCTGGCCCACCTTGCTCAGCCGGGCAAGGTTAACGGGCACCGAGACGGTGGCGGGCGCTTCCGGCTGGGCGGCATCAATCTGGGCGGCTTCTGCTTTTTCTTGGATGCTCATCTTGCTACTCCCAGCATTTCCAACTCTCGTGCCAGGGCAACCGCGTTGGCGGCCCACGTTCTTTCCTGCAACACCCGTTCCCGGCCGGCAGCCCCGAACTTCGCCGCGCGCTCCGGGTCCGCAAATACTTCACGGATTGCAGCCGCGAACGACGCCGGGTCCCCGGCTGTGGCGAGGCGGCCCGTCACGCGGTCTTCCACGATTTCGGTCAACGCCGGCAGGTCACTGGCCACCACCGGACGGGCACACGCCATGGCCTCCACAGGCTTGAGGGGCGTCACGGAACGTGTCACCTCCAAGTCCTTGCGCGGCACCACGAAGACATCCAGCGCCTGATGGTACAGAGGCGTCCGGTTTCGCGGTACGCGGCCGGTGAAGACAATGCGGTCCGCGTGTCCGCTACGTTGCGCCTGAATCTGCAGTGCCGGCAGGGAGGAGCCGTCGCCGACTATGAGCAGCCGGAGCTCAGGCATTTCGGGTGCGAGCAGCACAAACGCCGCCAGCAGGTCCTCGATGCCTTCATAGGGTACCAAGCTGCTGACAGTGCCGATAAATTGTCCGGCTTCCGCGAGACCGAGCTCACGGCGGGCACTGGCTTGGTCCTGGGGGTCGGCGAGGAAGGCGCCGCCCACGGCGTTCGGGGCGATGATGACCTTGCTGTCCGGGATACCGGCGGCAACAATATTGGCCTTCATGGCGCTGCCCAGCGTCAGGACAAGGTCGGCGTCGCGCATGACTTCCGTCTCCCGATTTTGGAACAGCCGGTATTTTTCGCTCTGCCGGGCCTCCGGCCCGCGGGTGGAGGCCCAGGTGTCGGCAAGTTGGCCGCGGACCTCATAGACCCAGGGAATCCCGAGTGCCTCGGCCACAGCCCGCACGACCAGCCCGTTGACGTAGTGCGTGGTGGTGTGCAGGACGCTTGGCCGGAACTCCAGGGCCACCGCGAGCAGGTCATCCGCCTGCTGCTGCAGCCGGGCGTCAATGGTCTGGGCCATCGTGGCAGGGAGGAGGCGCTGGTAGCGGATCCCGTCGACGGTGTCTGTGGTCTTCGCGAGGAGCTTGCCGACCTGCACGGGGTAGCCCATCCTGGTAACCGCCAGGACGTCCCAGCCTGCTTCCTTCTGCGCGAGCAGCGTGGAGTGAGACCGCTGGGCGTAACCGCTGGCCGTGTGCGGCAGTGAATTCGTCAGCAGGTGGAGGATCCGGCCGGGGACGGGGGTGAAGGAGCGCCGTTCCAGCGCCGGGGCCGCATCGGCCAGGATGGCAGCCTCGGCGGCCATCCGGGCCTGTTGCCGCTTTCCCGCCGTTCCGGCGTCATCGAGCGCCGCCACGGCGTCGCTGACGGCACCGTCGTACCAGAGCCGCCGGGCCCTGGCCTGCTTGACGTGCCGCGCCGTGCCGGCCTTGGCAAGGAGGACATCCGCCACGTCGGGAAGGTTTGCTGCAAGGGCGACGTCGGCCAGCCGCCGTGCGCGCTCTCCCCGGACGGGACCGCCGGCGGCGATACGGAGCCGCCGTTCGACGTCGGCAGTGTCTCCCGCGGCCAGCGCCGCGAACAGGACGGCCGAGGACGTCGCGTCCTTCGGCGCCCAACGGCCCACACGCTTCGCCAGGGGCAGCGCGGCGGCCGGCATCCGGCGGGAAAGCTGCAGGAACAGGATGACGGGATCATCAGTCAGGTGCTGACGGACCACGCTCTGGGCCAGCCGGACGTTGTTGACGAGCTGCATCATCGGCTGCGGCCGGTTTCGGCGAGGAGTTCGCTGATGATTTCCATGTAGCGGCCCGCGAGCTGCTCGTACTCTGCGTTGGCCTTGACCCACTGGCGGCTGTCGCCGTTGCGAACCAGGCGGCCGCGGTCCGCAGCCAGATCGCGCCACAGGGCGGCGAGTTCTTCCGGGTCGCTGGCGACGATGTCGCCGGCCTCGGCATCGGAGACAATTCTTGCGGCTTCTCCGCGCACCACAGCCGTGATGTGGCGGCCGATTGCCAGAACCTCATAGGTTTTGGACGGCACGGTGGTTTCAAACGACTTCCAGTCGTCCCGCAGGGACACGATGCAGGTGTCCGCGGACGAGTAGCGTTCCAGCATGGCGTCGCCGGTCAGGGGCGGGTGGAAGGTCACCGGGGCCTTCAATTCGCGTGCAAGCTTCTCCAGCGCCGGACGCTGAGTACCGTGGCCCACCATGTGCAGGTGCATGGAGTCCCCCACGAGGGCACTCGCGCGGATGGCGACGTCCAGCTTTTGACTCTCTCCGTGGTTGCCGAGATAGAGAGCTTCGAAGACGTCACGCTCGGGTTCGGGCGGCCCGACGACGGGGATCGCATCCAAGTGCACGCCGTTGCTGACGGTTGCCACGTTCCGGACTCCGCGCGCACGCAGCGTTGCCGCGAAGCCCTCCGTCACGGTGACCACGAGGTCCGCGCGGTGCTGGACGAAATCCACCACATGTTCCACGACGCTTTTCACGCTGCCCTGGACGAGACGGGCGTCGCGGGCCAGGTCCGGCCAGGCGTCGCGCATTTCCACGATTAGCGGTACCCGGCGCAATCTGGCCAGGACATAGCCGGCGGCAAGGGACGGCAGGCCGGGCGCGGTGACAATGACGACGTCGGGCTTGCGGACCATCATCCCGGCAGGGATGGACAAAAAGGCCGAGTAACACTGGTCCATGAGCCGCGCAGCGCGGGAGTTCCCGTGGCGCAGGTACGGGACGTGGAGAATCTTTTCAGTGAACTGGCCGTTGCGGAGCCGGAACGGCCTGCCGGCCATCCAGCGCGGCAGGGCCCGCCGACCGAAAGGATAGTGCGCCACGGGAGTCACGACGTCGACGTCCCAGCCCGAGTGGGAGAACTCCTTGATCATGGCGGTCCAGCGCCGTTGCGGCGGGCTCTGTTCCGGCCAGTAGGAGTGCGTGATCAGGGTGATCTGCAGGCCGTCGGCCGGGGATTTGGGCGCAGTCGACTCCATTAGGACTTCATCCTGCATGGGAATTAGGACTTACCGGTGCGCGGGACGCCCGTGGCTTTCTTGGATCCGATGAAGCGGAAGTAGGCGAAGCCCAGTCCCAGCAGGACCAGCACGGTGATGGCCTGGACGGCCAGCGGGCTGCCAGTGGCAACGGCAACTGCGGCCTGGACCTCTGACTTGACCATGACGGGGGGATCGGTGGGTGTGGCGATGACGGCGGGGGCCGTGGACGGCGCGGCCGTCGGGGTAGGTGTGGGAGTCGGCGTCTCCGTCGGGGTCTCTTCAACCACCGGAGCCGGTGCAACCGGAGCGACGACGGGCGGCGGCGCGACTACTGCCGGCGCTTGCGTTTCGGCGGGCACGACCGGCGGCGCTACGGGCACGACCGGCGGCACTACCGGGGCCGGCGCGGGGTCCACCGGAACGGGCGTCTCGACCGGCGGGGCCGGCGCGGGGTCCACCGGTGTCGGCACGATCACCGGTTCTGTGGGTGCAGGCGGTGCCGGATCCGTCGCCGGGGCCGTCGGCCCGGGATCGACCGGCGTCGCTGAGGGCGAAACTGCCGGAGCCAGGGGGCTGGGGACCACCAGGTCGTCGGCGTTTGCGGCTGTTGCCGTGCCCATGATTGAAGCGGCCAGGAGCAATGCTCCGAGGCCTGCGCGTATTGATTTATTGCGGCTGCACGACGTCATCGACAGTCCCTCCCCCACAGTGCGAGATTGAATCAGGTGTGCGTTATGCGGCCAACACTAACGTCTTTGTCGGCAGAGCCCCAGAGGTGCACGAGGTCCCAGTCTACTCGAAGGCTAGAGTCAGGCTGTTCAAAGAGATGCTACCTGCGCGGGCGAAAGTGTGGCAGGAGCGCCACGCGGACGGGGTTAAGCTGGATAAATGCTCCCGTTCAGCCGCCCTGTTTCCGCGCGTCTTCCCCTGCTTGCGGCGGCTGCCGCAGCCGGTTTGGCCTTGACGTCCTGCTCCCCGGTAGTCGACGTAACGCCTGCAAAAGACGCCGCGAACGCGGCCTGCGCGCCGATGATGCTGGCCCTACCCGACTCGATCGGCGACGCCAAGCTCCGCAAGACCAATGCCCAGGCCACGGCGGCCTGGGGCGACCCGTCCCTGCTGATTCTCCGCTGCGGAGTCAACGTTCCCGGGCCCACCACGGACCGCTGCGTGAGCGTCAACGGCGTCGATTGGGTCATCAAGGAAGGCAACCCGGTGTGGACGCTGACCACCTACGGGCGCGAACCGGCCACGGAGATCCTCATGGACCCGAACAAAATCAGTTCGGCAACCGTGCTGGCGGACCTCGCCGCCGCGGCGCAGAAGGTCAAGGCCACCCGGAACTGCGTGGGCCTGGCGGACGCACAGAACCTGCCGACCAGCAAGTAGGCAGGTCCTGGGCCCACGCCCCTACCCCTTAGCGGAGCCCGGTTTTCCGGTTCAGTGCCAGGTAAATCAGTTCGTCGATCAATTCCGCGTAGTCCAGCCCCGTGGCCTTCCACATCTGCGGGTACATGCTCTTGGGCGTGAACCCGGGCATGGTGTTGATCTCGTTGATGATCAGCTCGCCTTCGGGCGTGTAGAAGAAGTCCACACGGCTCAGCCCTTCAGCCCCGACGGCGTCAAAAGCGACGGCGGCAAGCTCGCGGACCCGGGCGATGGCCTCCCCGGGGAGGTCGGCCGGGCAGCTGAGGGCGGCGGCGTCGTCAACGTATTTGGCGTTGAAGTCGTAGAACTCATGGCCGCCGCCCGCAACGGAGATCTCCCCCGGCATGGACGTGCGGGGCGCATCGGTCCCCCGGCCCTCCAGCACGGCGCATTCAATCTCCCGGCCGGTGATGCCGGCCTCGATAACGAGCTTCGGATCGTGCTCTCGGGCGGCCTCGATTGCCGCGTCCAGCCCCTCCAGGGAGTCCACCTTGGAGATGCCCATGGAGGACCCGGCCCGCGCGGGCTTGACGAACACCGGGAAGCCGAGCTTGTCCACGCGCTTGCGGACGGTCTCGGGGTCATTGATCCACTGCCGGTCCGTCACCGCGATGTACGGGCCCACGCGCAGCCCGGCCGATTCAAAGACGACTTTCATGAAGTGCTTGTCCATGCCGACCGCGGAGGCCAGCACGCCGGCGCCCACGTACCGGGTGTCGGAGAGTTCCAGGAGGCCCTGGACTGTCCCGTCCTCGCCGAACGGACCGTGCAGCAGCGGGAAAACGACATCCACGGCCCCAAGCTCCTGGGGAACCTCGTTCGGGGAGGCGACGATCAGCTGGTGCTCGCCGCCGATCTCGGCCAGGGTGACCGTCTGGCCCGATGGCGCCACTTCCGGCAGCGACGTCGCGGACAGCGACCATGCGTTGGTGTCATCGGAGGCCAGGACCCACTGCCCGGTCTTGGCGATACCGATCGGAATGACGTCGTACTTGTCCTTGTCGATGGCGCCCAGGACGCCGGCGGCTGTCACGCAGCTCACGGCGTGCTCGCTGGAGCGGCCGCCGAACAGCACTGCGACGCGGGGTTTGGGCTGGCCCGCGCGGCCTTCTGTGGTCATGTTGTTCTCTGACACTCTCAGTAATCGCCTTCGGGTTTCAGGTCCCGGGACAGCAGCAGCGGACCCAGTTCGTCTACGGACAGTTTTCCGGCCAGCACGGCGACGACCGCTGCCGTGATTGGCATCTCGACGCCGAGTTTTCCGGCAAGTTCATGGACCGCCTGGCTGGATTTGATGCCTTCAGCCGTTTGCTTCATTTCGGCGGTCACTTGCTCCAGCGTCAGTCCCTTGCCGAGCAGCCGGCCGGCGGTATGGTTCCGGGACAGCGGCGACGAACACGTGGCCACGAGATCGCCCAGTCCGGCCAGTCCGGCCATGGTCCTGGCCTCGCCGCCGAGGGCGAGGGTCAGCCGGGACGTCTCCGCCAGGCCCCGGGTGATGACCGAGGCTTTGGTGTTGTCCCCCATCTTCTTGCCTTCGCAGATTCCCACGGCCAAGGCAATCACGTTTTTGACGATCCCGCCGATTTCGACGCCGACCACATCCGTGGTGGTGTACGGGCGGAAGTAAGGTGCGGTGCAGCTGCGGGCGATCCAGCCCGCCGTCACCGGATCGGTGCAGGCCACGACCGACGCCGTCGGCTCGTCCCGCGCAATTTCCATGGCCAGGTTGGGCCCGGAGACCACGGCGACTCGGTTGGCGGGCAGGCCAAGTTCCGCACTGATGACCTCGCTCATGCGGGCGTCGGTGTGCAGTTCGAGGCCCTTCATGAGGGAGACGACGACGGCGCCGGGCGCCAGGTACTGCTTCCAGGCCTGCAGCTGGGGCCGCAGCGTCTGCGCCGGAACGGCGAGGATCACCAGTTCGGCGCCGGCCAGGACCTCGGCGACGTCCGTGGATGCGGTGATGCTGGAGGGCAGCTTAATGCCCTTCAGATACTGCTCGTTCAGGTGCAGCGCGTTGATCTGGTCCACGACTTCCGGGCGCCGGCCCCAGAGGCGGATCCGCCGTTCCACGCCGGAGGCGGCGGCGGCATCCGCGACCACCTTGGCGAACGTGGTTCCCCAGGAACCGGCCCCCAGGACGGCCACGGTGGTGGCGGAGTCGGCCGCACGGACCGTCGGCGACGTCGCGGTCGCGAGGTCCGCCGTCATGCCTTGCCGTCCGGTTCAATCCGGCCGTGCGTGGACTGGTTGTGCGCCGCCGGATCCCAGCGCTGCGCGGGCGGCTCTTCGCCGCGCAGTCCAGCCAGAAGTTCGGTGATGGCGTCCATGATGACGTTCGTGGCCTCGGTGAGGGTTGCCCTGTCCCGCGGCCGGCCCGCGAAGGCGCTCAGGTCCACGGGATCCCCGACCACCAGGCGGGAGGTCTTGCGCGGGAAGAGGTACAAACGCTTGGCGTAGCGAGGCAGGACTTCCTGGGCTCCCCAATGGGCCATGGGCACCACCGGGATACCGCTCTCCAGGGCCATCCTGGCGGCACCGGTGTGCCCCTTCATCGGCCAAAGGTTCGGGTCCCGGGTGAGGGTCCCTTCGGGATAGATGATGATCGCGCCGCCTTCGCTCACAATCTCCTTGGCGAGCTGCAGCGACCGGTTCGCACCCGCCGTCGAGCGTTCCACCGGGATCTGCTTGGTGGACCGGAGCACGGCACCCAGGACGGGCACCTTGAACAGGCCCGCCTTGGCGAGGAAGTGCGGCATCCGCTTCTGGTTGTAGAGCATGTGCCCCACCACCAGCGGGTCGATCTCGGTGCAGTGGTTGGGTACGGCGATGAAGCCTCCGGCGGGAAGCTTCTCGAGGCCTTCCCATTTCTTGCGCATCAGCAGGTTCATCACGGGCCGGACGATTCCGGCGACCACCACGAACGTGGTGTGGCTCTTGGCCGTTTCTTTCACGTGGCCCCCGCTACTTGGCCGCGGTGATGTCGAAATCGGCGCCGAGGCCCGCGAGCTTCTCGGTGAAGCGCTCGTAGCCGCGGTTGATGATGTCGATGCCGGTGACGCGGGAGGTGCCGGTGGCGGCCAGTGCTGCGATCAGGTGGCTGAAGCCGCCGCGCAGGTCCGGCACGTCAATGTCGGTGCCCTTCAGTTGCGCCGGACCGGAGATCACTGCCGAGTGCAGGAAGTTCCGCTGGCCGAAGCGGCACGGCACGCTGCCGAGGCACTCGCGGTGAACCTGGATGTTCGCGCCCATGCGGATCAGCGCGTCGGTGAAGCCGAACCGGTTCTCGTACACGGTTTCGTGGACGATCGAAACGCCCTCGGCCTGGGTCAGTGCGACGATGAGGGGCTGCTGCCAGTCCGTCATGAAGCCGGGGTGCACGTCCGTTTCGAGGACCAGCGGGTTGAGCTTGCCGCCCCGGTGGTAGAAGCGGATGCCGTCGTCGCCGATGTCCATTCCGCCGCCGACCTTGCGGTAGGTGTTCAGGAACGTCATCATGTCGCGCTGGGTGGCGCCTTCAACGAAGATGTCTCCGCGGGTCACCAGTGCGGCGGAAGCCCACGAGGCGGACTCGTTGCGGTCGGAGAGGGCTCGGTGGTTGTAGCCGCCGAGGTCCTGGACGCCCTCGATCCGGATGGTGCGGTCGGTCTGGACGCTGATGATCGCGCCCATCTTCTGCAGCACCGCGATCAGGTCCACGATTTCCGGTTCGGTGGCCGCGCCGGTGAGCTCGGTGATGCCTTCGGCGCGCGTGGCGCTCAGCAGAACCTGCTCTGTGGCTCCGACGGAGGGGTACGGCAGGGCGATCTTGGCGCCCTTGAGGCCGTTGGGCGCGGAAATGTGGATGCCCCCGGGGCGCTTCTCCACCACGGCACCGAACTGGCGCAGCACATTAAGGTGGTAGTCGATCGGCCGGTCGCCGATCTTGCAGCCGCCCAGGTCCGGGATGAAGGCCTCACCGATGGCGTGGATCAGCGGCCCGCAGAGCAGGATCGGGATGCGCGAATCGCCGGCGTGGGCATCGATCGCCGTGCTGGACGCGGTCTTGGCGCCCTTCGGGTCCAAAGTCAGGTCACCCGTTACAGGGTCCTTGTCAACCCGGACGCCGTGGAGCTGGAGCAGGCTCGTGACAACCTCAACGTCCTTGATTTCCGGAACGTTGCGCAACACCGACGGCTCATTGCCCAGGAGGGCGGCAACCATGGCCTTGGGGACAAGATTCTTTGCCCCACGTACGGTGACACGTCCAGTAAGCGGGACGCCTCCGCGGATTGTCAGAACACTACTCATATACCGGTTTCCTCACGACTACTCGCCCGCAAATCCTTAAAAAGGCTCCCGCTAAGCATAGGAGCATCCGTTACCGATCCGAAATACGGAGGGGTTCGATTGGGCCTCGGGGCGGAGTTTGGCTGGACGCATACGGTGACACGTACGGCGCCGCATGCGCGGCGCCATACGTCATGTGGTTCAGGGTATCGGTCAGGCTGGGGTCTCAGCGAGGGCTGCCGCCAATCAGGCGGGCACGCTGCCGGGGATCTCCCGCCGCTGCGCTGGCCGCCGCTGCCAGGCCGAATGCACCATCCAGCACCGCCCGGTCCGCGGAAGCGGAGGACCCGTAAGCGGCGAACTCCGCCGTGTGATGGGCTGCGCCGCCGACGTCGTAGCCAAGCAGCGGGTGGATGCTCGGCACCAACTGAGAGACGTTGCCCATGTCCGTGGAAGCCACCGGCTTGGCGTTGAAGGTGACGTCCCTCCCCCGGACGGCCATCGCCGCGCGGTAGGCCTCGGAGAGGAATCTGTCCTGCCTCAGCTCGGCATACGCATTACCCGCAGGCGTGACCTTAAGTGTGGCGGCACTGGCAAGAGCACCGGCCTCCAGGCAGCGCCGCACTTTTTCCTCGATCACCCGGAGCGTCGCGAGGTTCGGCGAGCGCATTTCAACGCTGGCCCGGGCCCGCTCAGGAATAACGTTGACGGCGCTCCCGCCTTCCGTGACGATCAGCGACACGATGGAACCCGGCGGAAGCTGCTGCCGGGCCAGGGCAAGCGCCGTTTGGGCGACCACCAGTGCGTCCAGGGCGTTGATTCCTTCGGCCGGTGCCGCTGCTGCGTGAGCGGGCCGCCCCTCGTACAGCACATCCCACATGCACATGGCCAAGGATGATCCGCCGATGACGTCCTCGGCGCCTGCATGGGCCATCATCGCCAGGGCCACGTCGTCGAAGAAGCCCTCCTCGATGAGATCCACTTTGCCGCCGCTCGTCTCCTCGGCGGGAGTGCCAAGCACCTTGATGGTGATGCCGAGGTCGTCCGCCACGGCGGCCAGTGCCAGCGCCGCCCCCACGGCACTTGCGGCGTTGACGTTGTGTCCGCAGGCATGTCCAATTGCCGGCAGGGCGTCGTATTCGACGCAGAGGGCCACCACCAGCTCACCGTTTCCGTACCGGGCACTGAAGGCGGTCGGAAATGCAGGCTGGGGGCCGTCAAAGCTGAAGCCGGCGCCCCGCAACAGCACGGCAACCCGTTTGGCGGCCCGGAACTCTTCGCCGCTGAGCTCCGGATCGGCGTGGATTGCATGGCTCAGACGAAGAATCTTGGGCTGCCAGTGCCCCAATGCCGCGGCGATTCGGCCGTGGATCCCCGACACGGAGGCAGTGGAGGAAGGGGCAAGGCCTGCCGGCGTCAGCGTCGCCGGGTTCACGGAAGGACCTCCGCTGACTGGCGCTTCGGGTAGCGTGCGGAGGCTGCCGCCGCGATCAGTGCAGCCAGTGCGAGCGCTCCCCAGATGGATACGAGGCCACCCTCAGTGATGCGTCCGGACTCCGCCGACGACGACGAGAGGAGCTTGACGACGGCGGCGCCCACCGCAATGCCGACCGACAGGGCCAACTCGTTGAGTCCTGCCGCCGTCGAGGTTTCCTCCAGTGCCACACCCTCGACGGACAGCGAGCGGGTTCCCGCCTGGTACATGCCGAGGCTCAGGTTGAACATGGCGAACCCGACACAGTACCCGGCCAGGGAGGCGTGCGCAGCGATCATCGCCACGAAACCACCGGCGAGCAGCAGTCCGGCGAAGACCAGCGTGGCACGCTCGCCGAACACCTTGAGCGCCCGCGCGGTCAACATCGACGACATGAAAGAGAGCACGGATGCGGCGGCAAGGACGATGGCGATCATGAGTGGGCTGAGGGAGAATCCATAGCCGGTCTTGTCGGGGTTGGCGTGCAGGAAGATGCCGTTGGTGCCGAAGTAGCTGATGGACGCGAAGCCGAAGAAGAAGGTGGCAAGGGAGACTGCGCGGATACGCGGGTTTGCAAGCATGCGCAGATCCACGAACTTTTTGCCGTGCTCAGGGCCCCTGGCGTCCATCCGGGCCCAGAAGGCCAGCAGCGCCAGTCCCACCAGACCGGAGCCGAGCGTCCGAGCATCGAGCCAGCCCCAGTCCGGCCCCATCGAAAGGGCGACTACGAAGCCGATCAGACCGCCGGAACAAGCCAGCAGGGGCGCCAGGGCAATGCCCTCCCTGGTGGGGGCTCCGGCGTCGGGCAACAGGAAAGAACACACCAGGGCCGCGACGGCGAACGGAACCGCTACCCAGAACCCGAGAGTGGGGTCGCTTACGCCCACAATCCCCGCCAGCAGCCCGCCGGCACCCACCATCATCATGAGCATGCCTATCATCATGCTGACTCCGGTGCGGGTGTGCGCTGGGCTGCTGACCCGCAGGATTCCCATCATGAGCGGGATGAAGCCCACGACGCAGGTGAGCAGCACGACGCCCACGGTCACGGTCACCAGGGACGGCCAAAGTGCCATCATGAGCACTCCCGCTGCGACCACCGCCGTTGACCAGCGGAGCACCAGCCGGTAGCCGTAACTGTCTCCGAGCCGGGAGATGATGGGTGTGAGCACGGCGAAACTGACGTTGGAGATCAGGAAGATGCCGTTGATGGTCGGATCATCGATCGACAAGACGGGCCCGAGGGCGGGCAGGATGGGGTTCAAGTACCCCTGGGTGACGCCACTGAGCGATTCGATCACGGTCATCGCCACGAGCATGCCGGCGATCGTTCGGCGGGTGATCGCCGCCGTCGCCGGTTGGATTGTCTTGCTTGTCATATTGCTTCCTTGGGATTCGGGACACCTGACTGGGAGTGATGCGAGTCACAACGTTAGCCTCGGCGCCATCCGCCGCCTCGACATTGCTCTAAATCCACAATGCATCGGAAAATTTGAAAGAATCAGCCATGATCTCTGAATTAGATCTCGAAATCGTAAATGCCCTGCAGATCAACCCGAGGGCCGACTGGGCCCGCGTCGGGGACGTGCTCGGCCTCTCCGGCCCCACCGTTTCCCGACGCTGGAACGCCCTCGCTGAACAGGGACTCGCGTGGATCACCCCGTCTCCAGGGCCTCGCTACCTCAGTGCAGGCTGGTCGGCCTTCATCTTTCTGTCCTCGGTGCCGGGCGAGCACGAGGCCCTCATTCAGCGTCTTCGTGCGGAACCGGCCTTCGGGACGGTATCCCTGGTCTCAGGAGCCCACGACATGTTCGTGGACTGCTTCGCATCAAGCCATGAGGAACTTATGGCGATCGTCACGGGCGCTTTCGCGGACCTGCCGGGTGTGACGCGCAGGGAGGTTGTTTTCGTTACACAGCTCTACCGCCAGGCCTCGGAGTGGCGCAGCGGAACCCTGGAACCGGCGCGGGCGCGGCTCATGGCGAAGGAGTCCACTCCTCCAACGCCCGCATACGCCCCCGACCGGCTGGACGCCACCCTACTGGAGGGGCTCGCCCGCGATGGGCGGGCCAGTTGGGCAGAGCTCGGCGCGGCCGCCGGCGTGTCGCCGCAGACGGCCCGACGCCGGGTGGAACGGTTTCTGGCGTCCGGCTACATAACGATGAGGTGCGATACTTCCGTCGCCGGCCAGCAGGCCCTGCGGGAGGTGAGCCTGAGTCTCAACGTTCCTGCGACCCATGTGGACTCCATCGGCCGCTACTTCGCCGGACTGCCAAGTTGCCGCTTGAGCGCACAGGTTCTAGGTACCCAGAACCTCTTGGTGACGCTGTGGGTCCGCGACTACCTGGAAGTCCAGGGGCACGAGCGGGAGCTGGCAGCCCGGGCGCCGGGAAGCACGGTCATCACCCGGCAGGCGGTGGTGCGCACCTACAAACGGCTCGGACATCTGTTGGATGAGTCAGGGCGCAGCCAGGGTGTTGTCCCCCTGCCCCTGTGGCGGGAGGACCCGGCGCACGCCTTGCGTCGCCCCGATGATTCCTGAAGCGGCGCAGGAATACGGACGCAATGTCGCGGACCGGATGTGAGCCTTGCTGCAATTATCGCGTCGGCGGCTGCGGATTGTGCGTCGGAAGGTCAGTCCGAGCACGGCGCCCGGAAGAACAAGATTCACCACGAAATCCATATCCTCCGCCCCCGGTCCAAGGTCATCCGCGCAGATCGCCCTGGCCCGGCGCGAATCCCCCGCCAAAGGCGGCCGCCTCCTCGGCCTGGCCCAAGCCCTCGTGACCGAAATGCCGCACACCCTCATAGCCCTGGAAACCGGGACCTTGAACGAATGGCGCGCCACCCTCCTGGTCCGCGAAACCGCCTGCCTGACCACCGCCGACCGGACCGCCGTCGACAAAGAGCTCGCCCCGGACACCGGCCCGCCTGCCCGGCTACGGCACCATCCCCGCCCACACCGCCCGACACCTCATCCACCCACCACCCGACGGCCCCGAACCTGAGACCGGGACTGCGGCCCATAGCGTTTAGCTCCGCAGACTGTAGACCCACCCCGGCACCGGAGAACTCATCGGCATGGACTCCCGCGCACGGATCTTCCCGCCCGGGCTCCGGCGCTTCATCCAGGCCCGGGACGACACGTGCCGCACCCCGTACCGCGACGCACCCATTCGGCACCTGGACCACATCGTCTCCCACCACGGCGGCGGGCCCACGACCGCCACCAACGGCGCCGGACTTTGCGAAGCCTGCAACCACACCAAAGAAACCCCCGGCTGGACCGCCCAACCAATCGCCGCAAACCCCGGCCCAGGAAAGCGACACACCTTCCAGCTCACCACCCCCACCGGCCACACCTACCACTCCACCGCACCACCCCTGCCAGGGACGAGGATGTGGGGTCAGGGCCTTCCGCGGGATCGGGGCATTCCGGGGGGCCGGGGCATCCCGCAGCGTCCGGGAATCCCGCGACGTCCCGTCAGCGCCACGACCTCCGGCACCTCGCCAAACTGCAGAACCGGGGATGCCAAGGCGGCATAATAAAGCCCGTCGGCGTCCGAACCTCCGAACGTTCGCACGACTGCTCATCCGGCGTTGCACCGACGGCTGGACGCGTGTCGCCAACCGAGTACCGCCAAACACAAGTGCCGCCGTCGAGTTCGGTGACTCGGCGGCCGCACTGGCCAGGCAATTGAAGGGACTGCGGCTCTTAGGACGTCCGGGCCGGCAGCGTCTTGGGCTTGAAGGACGGCCTGGTGGCTTCGTAGGCCGTGATGTCCTCTTCGTGCTGGAGCGTCAGTCCGATATCGTCCAGGCCTTCCAGCAGGCGCCAGCGCGTGTAGTCGTCGATTTCGAACGGCGCCACGATGTTGCCGCACTGCACCGTTTTGGAGACCAGATCAACCGTGACCTCGGTGCCGGGGGCGTTCTCAAGCTCCTTCCAGATGAGCTCGATATCGTCCTGGGCAACCTGCGCGGCGAGCAGGCCCTGCTTGCCGGAGTTGCCGCGGAAGATATCCGCGAAGCGGGAGGAAAGCACGGTCTTGAAGCCGTAGTCCTTCAGCGCCCAGACGGCGTGCTCGCGGGAGGAGCCGGTGCCGAAATCGGGGCCGGCCACCAGGACGGAGCCTGCATTGAAGGGCGCCTGGTTCAGGATGAAGGACGGGTCCTTGCGCCACGCGGCGAAGAGGGCGTCCTCGAAGCCGCTGCGGGTGATGCGCTTGAGGTAGACGGCGGGGATGATCTGGTCCGTGTCCACGTTGCTCTGGCGCAGCGGGACGCCGACGCCAGTGTGGGTGGTGAATTTTTCCATGGGGATCCTCCTAGACTGCGGTTCCGGTGAGCGTTCCGGCCGATGCCGGCTCAAGGTCCGACGGCGAGCTCAGCGTGCCGCGCACCGCCGTCGCGGCTGCGACGACCGGCGAGACGAGGTGGGTGCGTCCGCCCTTGCCCTGGCGGCCCTCGAAGTTGCGGTTTGAGGTGGAAGCGCAACGCTCCCCCGGCTCCAGCTGGTCCGGGTTCATGCCCAGGCACATGGAGCAGCCGGCAAAGCGCCATTCCGCACCGAAGTCCTTGAAGACCTTGTCCAGCCCCTCGGCTTCAGCCTCGAGCCGGACGCGGGCGGAACCGGGCACCACCAGCATGCGCACGTTCGGGTCCTTCTCCCGGCCCCGGATGATGTCCGCGGCGGTCCGGAGGTCCTCGATCCTGGAGTTGGTGCAGGAGCCCAGGAACACGGTATCCACCCGGATGTCCTTCATCGGCGTGCCGGCCTCGAGACCCATGTACTGCAGGGCGCGCTCGGCGGCGGCCTTGGCGTTTTCGTCGCCGAAGTCGTTGGGCGAGGGCACCTTGGCGGACAGGGACACACCCTGGCCCGGGTTGGTCCCCCACGTCACGAACGGTTCCAGGGTGTCGGCGTCGAGGTCCACCTCGACGTCGAACACGGCACCGTCGTCGGTGCGCAGCGTGTTCCAGTATTCGACGGCGGCGTCCCAGTCGGCGCCCTCGGGCGCATGCGGGCGGCCATACATGTAGTCGTAGGTGGTCTGGTCCGGCGCCACCATGCCGGCGCGGGCACCGGCCTCGATGGACATGTTGCAGATGGTCATCCGGGCTTCCATGGACAGGGCGCGGATGGCGGAGCCACGGTACTCCAGCACGTAGCCCTGGCCGCCGCCGGTGCCGATCTTTGCGATCACGGCGAGGATGATGTCCTTGGCGGTCACGCCGGGGCGCAGCGTGCCCTCGACGTTGATGGCCATGGTTTTGAACGGCTTCAGGGACAGCGTCTGGGTGGCCATGACGTGCTCCACCTCGGAGGTGCCGATACCCATGGCGAGCGCCCCGAACGCGCCGTGCGTGGAGGTGTGCGAGTCGCCGCAGACCACGGTCATGCCCGGCTGCGTGAGGCCCAGCTGCGGGCCCACCACGTGCACGATGCCCTGCTCGGCGTCACCGAGCGAGTGCAGGCGGACGCCGAACTCCGCGCAGTTGTTGCGCAGGGTCTGGATCTGGGTCCGGCTGGTGAGGTCCGCGATTGGCTTATCGATGTCCAGCGTGGGAGTGTTGTGGTCCTCGGTGGCGATGGTGAGGTCGGGCCGGCGCAGTTTACGCCCGGCCAGGCGCAGCCCTTCAAAGGCCTGCGGCGACGTGACCTCATGCACCAGGTGGAGGTCGATGAAAAGAAGGTCCGGCTGGGCATTGTTTCCTTCGCCGTCACCCTTGCGCACCACGTGCGCGTCCCAGACCTTCTCGGCCAGTGTCTTTGCCACGGCCTTCTCCCTTCACTGCGGTGATTATTCTGCGTTCTAAGCGGGCTGTCGCTTCCACTGAACCAGCACACTCAAGTAATACGCCAGCGCGTTGACTTGCATCTCAGATAATGAGACGTCAATATCATTACATGGACAATTCTAGTGGAGTCGGTGTCATCGATAAAGCGGCCCATGTGCTTGATGCACTTGAGGCCGGCCCCACCACCCTGGCGCAGCTCGTGGCCGCCACCGGGCTGGCCCGGCCAACCGTGCACCGGCTGGCCCTCGCGCTGGTGCACCACCGGCTCGTGAGCCGCGATATCCAGGGCCGGTTCGTCCTTGGCAGCCGCCTGGTTGAGCTGGCCTCGGCCGCCGGCGAGGACCGCCTGATCGCCTCCGCCGGTCCCGTCCTGATGCAACTGCGCGACGCCACCGGCGAAAGCGCCCAGATCTTCCGCCGCCAGGGCGACTGGCGCGTCTGCGTGGCGTCCGCCGAGCGCCCCATCGGCCTGCGCGACACCATCCCGGTCGGCACCCAGTTGTCCATGAAGGCCGGCTCTGCCGCGCAGGTGCTGCTGGCGTGGGAAGACCACGACCGCCTCCTCGAAGGCCTCCAGTCCGCACGCTTCACGCCCACCGTCCTGGCAGGAGTACGACGCCGGGGCTGGGGTCAGAGCCTGGGCGAACGCGAGCCCGGGGTCGCCTCCGTGTCGGCCCCCGTCCGCGGGCCGTCCGGCCGCGTCATCGCCGCGGTGTCCATCTCCGGCCCGATCGAACGCCTCACCCGCCAGCCGGGCCGCCTGCACGCCGAGGTAGTCTGCAACGCCGGCCGGGTCCTGACCGAGGCACTCCGCAAGACCAACGACTGACACCCCGTGCCGCTAGGCTGTGCCCATGAACAGCTATGCGGTATTCCTGCGGGGCATCAATGTGGGCGGCATCAATATTAAGATGGCCGATCTCAAGGACGCACTGACGTCCCGGCCGTTTACCGGGGTCAAGACCCTGCTGGCCAGCGGCAATGTCGTGCTCGCCAGCGACCTGGACCCGGCCGGCGTCAAACAGGAATTTGAGGCATGCCTTCGCGAGACGTTCGGCTATGACGCCTGGGTGGTGGTGCTGACCGCGGCCACCGTGACATCGCTTGTCAAGGCCTGTCCCTACCCGGCCGATGACGCTTCCACCCATACCTACCTGACCCTGGCGTCCGACGAGGCAGTGCTCACGGAACTCTTCGAATCCGGCCGCGCCCTGGACGGAACCGAAATCACCCGGCTCGGACCTGTTGCCCTCGCCTGGCTCGCCCCCGCCGGCGGCACACTGGACAGCCCGTTCAGCAAGCTTTCCTCGAAGGCCAAATACAAGGCAGCGACCACCACCCGCAACCTGCGCACCATGGTCAAAGTCCGCGACGCCGCGGCCGCCCTGTAGCTAGCTGTACTCGGCCAGGACTTTGGTTACACGTTGAAAGGGTGAAGACCTCTTAGGTTGGTGGTTACCACACACACCGAACGACTAAGAGGTCTTCATGGTCCACCGTAATGCCCGTCTGACTCCTGCCGGTAGAAGCATCCTTGTCCAGCGTGTTCTGGACGGCCGTCCAGTGGCCCATGCGGCGAAGGAAATGGGTGTTTCCCGCGCCTGCGCCCACCGGTGGCTCAAACGCTATGTCGAACACGGCTGGGACGGGATGGAGGACCGATCTTCACGCCCACATTCGTGCCCGCATGCCAC
>NZ_CP022314.1:3951860-4019217 GCF_003352915.1 Arthrobacter sp. PM3
TGACCGACAACGCCCTGGCCTACATCCGGTCCGCGGACTTCGCCAAGGCCATCGCGGATCTCGGCGCCAAACACCGGCGCACCAAACCGCGCAGCCCCTGGCAGAACGGCAAGGCCGAACGGTTCAATCGCACCCTCCAGGAAGGCTGGGCCTACAAGAACGCCTACGACTCCAGCGACCACCGCACACAGGCCCTAACCGGCTGGCTAGACTTCTACAACCACCGCCGCAACCACAGCGCCCTCGGAGGACGACCACCCATCAGCAGATGTAACCAACCTGCTGGCTGAGTACAGCTAGCCCGCGGCCACCTTCAGCGCGGCGGTGAACGAGGCCAGCCGGCTAACTTCCAGTGCCACAGGTTCCACCACCAGATCCTCCGCGACGGCGGAAACGGCCGCTTCCAGCCGCTTCCTGGCCGCCGCGCCCCGTGCTGCCGCCGCGGCGCCGGCAATGAACTTTGCCGCGAGTGCCAGCACCACCCCCAGCAGCACCCCCGCGGCGATCAGGAGAGTCGGAACCGGCCAGCCCTCGACTCTCGGGACCTCAGGCACCGGCAGCTGCAAGTAGCCCAGTGCCGCCATCAGTCCCAACCAGCCAAACCCGGCCAGTGCCGCCACGAGGGCCAGCCACTGGATGGCGTTGAACACGCCCCACCACCAGGATTTTCTTCCCGCGGCCAAGTCCGTCGAAGCGATGGCCCGGTCCACGGCGTCGGGCATGTTGTCCCGGCCCTCACGGGCGGCGCTGCGGATGGCGGCACGCCACGGACCCGGGGCGCCGTCGGACGCGGCATCGGCGAATTCCCGGACGGCGGCATCGGTCCGGGCCCGCTCGGGCGCCCCCGCGGGCGGCAGCGACGTCCGGTTCACCTCCGGTTTGGCACCCTCGCGGCGCAGGTTCAGCCGCCGCAGCGGATCCGGCCGGAACCTGGCCAGCCACCGCGTCACGGGCCAGCCCGTGCGCCGGGTCGCCTCCAGCTTGTAGGACCGCACCACGGCGTCCGCCACAAGCGGCACGTTGGCGGCTACAGCCAGCTCGCCGGCCAGCCGGGCCTTGGACGCGGCCGTCGGACCGGCAGCTGTCCCGCCGCCGGGAGCCGCCCCGGATTCGTCGGCGAGCCGGGCGGCGGCCCGGGTGACGTCGGCCGCGAGCCGCTGCGAGATCGCCCGGCGCTGCATGGCCGCCTGGCGGATGGCGGCCCGGACCTTGTCAACCCCCGTTCCCAACAGGGCGGAGGCGGCAAGCACCTGGACCTGCGCCAGGCCGTCCCGGGCCAGGATGCCTCGCAGCGACTCCAGGACGGGCCGGACCTCATGCTCCGGGAGTCTGTCCACCTGGTTCAGGACCACCAGGGTTACGGCTCCGTGGGAGGACAGCGGCGCCAGGAAGTCGTGGTGCACGGCGGCGTCGGCGTATTTCTGCGGATCGAGGACCCAGACGAGGACGTCCACCAGCCCCACCATCCGCTGCACAACCTCCCGGTTGGCCGCCCGCGTCGAGTCAAAGTCGGGCAGGTCCAGAAGGATCAGCCCGGTGCCGTCGTCGGCGAAGCCCGACACCGGCGCGGCGGTGTGCCGTTGCCGGACGCCCAGCCAGTCCAGCAGGGCCGCGCTGCCCTCGACGCCCCAGATCCCGGCGAGCGGCTCGGTGGTAGTCGGCCGGCGCACCGCCGCCGTCGCGATCTCGGCGCCGCTCACCGCGTTAAAGAGGGAGGACTTTCCGCTGCCGGTCGCACCGAAGAACCCCACCACCGTGTGTTCCGCGGACAGCGACCGCCGCGAACTCGCCCGGTCGAGCACCTGCAGCACCTCAGCCAGGGCTTCCTCCGGGAGGACCCCGGCGGCGAGTTCGCGGGCGTCGTTGAGGGCCTCAAGCCTGCGGTCCAGCCGGGACGTTTCGCGTAGGGCGCCGTGCCGGCTCATGCGGCGGCCGCCAGCCGGCGTAGTGCCGCCGCGTGCCCGGCCAGGGCCGCCTGCTGCGCGCCGCCGTCGACGTCGAGCCTGGCCAGGAAGCGCTGGCTCTCTGCCGTCAGCAGCCGCCGGCAGCGTGTTTGCAGGTCGTCGCGCGCGGTCCGGGCGAGCCGGCGGACGGCATCTTCCCCGAAGACGGCCTCCAGGAGCCGCTGGCCCACGACGGCGGTGCCGCCGGCCACCCCGATCTCGAGACCGGTCAGGCCCGCGGTCATGGAAAACACCACGATCATGAGGGCAGCACCGAGGCCGTTGATCCCGAACGACAGCCACCGGGCGTGGGTCCGCTTCCCCTGGCCTTCGGTGCGGATGAGCTCCATCAGGCTCCCCTGCCAGGCACGGATCTCGGCCGCGACAGTGTCCGCGAATCCCGGAGAGGTCCCGGAGAGGTCGTCGGTTCCGAGCAACTGCCTGCCGGCGGGGTCCGAACGCCAGCGCCGGTCCGCGTGCTCCGCCGCATTGGCGGCTTCATCGACGATCACCGCCTGCAGCCCGGTTTCGATGGCCGTCTCCACCCTGACCGCGGGCGCCGGCTCGCCCCGGAAGAATGCGCCGATCCGGTCCCGGAACCGCCCGATGTTTTGTTCCATGGCGCGGAAGAACTCGCCCGTCCCGACGAAGTCCTGCCACCGGGCCAGCACCTCGCCGCGGAGCAGGGCGCCGTCCCGGGTGGCCTCGAGGATTCTGGCCACGGCGTCGTCGTAGGCGCTGGCGGCGTCGGCGGAGAGCTGGTCTGCGGCGTGCTGCTGCCCGGATGCGGCCTGCTGCGCCGCCTCGACCCGATGGCTGAGCGCCAGGACGGCCCCGCTGAGGGTCCGCCGGGCGATGTCCGCCCGGCCGGCGGCGTCCGCCGCCAGTTCGCCGAGCCACACCCGCAGGGGCTCGGCGGCGGCACCCGGGAGCATCCCTGCGCCGTCGAGGTCCAGTTCCGGCACCACGAAGAGCCGTGCCGCAGCCAGGCCTTCCCGGCTGAGCATGTCCCGAAGATCCGCACTGACCTCCGCCTCCGCTGCCGGCGGCACCCGGTCCAGGACCACGGCCACCATGATGTCGCGCGCGGCGGCGTCCAGCAGCAGGCGCCACGGCACGGCGTCGGCATACCGGTTGGCGGTGGTGACAAACACCCAGAGGTCCGCCGCGGCGAGCAACTGGCCTGCGAGCTGTCGGTTGTCCGCGGAGATCGAATCGACGTCGGGCGCGTCCAGGAGGGCGATCCCGGCGGGCACCGCCGGGTCGGCAACAAGCACAAGCGACGTCACGGGCCCGGCACCGGGATCGGCCGGGGTTGAGCCGGCCACCAGGCCTCCCCGGATCCGCCCCAGGGCGGGCAGGATCCGGTGGCCTTCAAACCAGCCGGCGTCCCCGGGATGGTGCAGCAGGACGGGCTGCCGGGTTGTGGGGCGGATCGCGCCGGCGCGCGTGACCGCATGGCCCACCAGGGCGTTGACCAGCGTGGACTTCCCCGCTCCCGTGGACCCGCCGACCACGGCCAGCAGTGGGGCGTCCAGGCTGCGGAACCGGGGCAGGATGTAGTCGTCGAGCTGGTTCACCGCGTTCCGCAGGTCCAGCCGGGTGCGCTCCGCGCCGGGCAGTGACAGCGGCAACCGGAGCGCGGCGAGGTCCTGCCGTACCGCTTCAAGGAGCGCGACGGCGGCCACGGCATCCGTGGCGGCGTCCGCGGTCCCGGGCGTTTCATTGGAGCTCACAGCATCATCATGCCAGTTCAGGCAAAGCAAAACGGCCCCGGGCTAATGCCCGGGACCGTTTCAGTGGTGACCCCAGCGGGATTCGAACCCGCGTTACCGCCGTGAGAGGGCGGCGTACTAGGCCGCTATACGATGGGGCCGCGTACTTTATGAACAGCATTTCTGCCGTTCAAGCCAAATGATTGTTTCATACATTTGACCTCAGTTCCAAATCGGCCAGCCGATTCAAAACTTCCGAAAATTTGCGGAATTCCTCAAATTTTCAGAGCTGGGATACCAGGACTCGAACCTAGAATGACGGTACCAGAAACCGTAGTGTTGCCAATTACACCATATCCCAATGGCACTTTCGGACCGGATGTTTGGGCTAAACCCTCGCTCCCGGCGCCTCAGCACGAGTAATTACTTTACCCGAGACTTTTCGCTTGCACAAATCGGCGCAGGACCGGCGCGGCGGGGGCCCCGAATGGGCGCCGGGCGGCGCGGATGGACCGGAAAAACGCGGAGCAACCCTTGCCATTCCGGCGCAAACAAGTTTACGCTCGGTAAGTTACCAACGAGTAACCACCCCCTCCCCCACGCCGTTGAGGGCAGCTTTGCGACTATTTTCCAGTGTTAGCTGCATCACAGCCGGGGTGGCCGGCAGCAGAGCCGCTGCCGGCGGGACCGTCGAGAGGAATCTTCTGTGCCACAGAGCCGTGCCGCCGCCATCAGAACCCGCCCCCGCGCCCAACAAGTCGCCATAGCCATCCTTGCTTTGCTGCTCATTGCCCTCCTGGGGTTTTATACCCTCGTCACGGGCAGGATTACGGACGGCTCGGCCAGGCTCCGGGACGGTGCCGGGCAGGCCGCGGCGGGCGCCGATCAGTTGAAGGACGGCGCCGGTAAACTCGCCGACGGTGCCGGCCTGGCTGACACCGGCGCCGGCAAACTGTCCGCGGGGGCGGACAAGATCTACTCCGGCATCAGTAACAAGCTGGCGCCCGGAGCAGACAAGCTCCAGGCCGGTGCCGGGGAAATCGCCCAGGGCGCCGTCAAGATCGAAACCGACGTCACCAACAAACTCGCCCCCGGCGTTTACAAGGTCGACGACGGCGCGCAGAAGCTCGCGGCGGGAGCCGTACAGCTGTCCGCCGCGCTGAGCCCGACGCCGGCGGGCAACGCCGAGAACAACCTGGCGGACGGCGCCACCCAGCTTGACGCGGGCGCGGCCCGGCTGGCCGCAGGCACCGGCGCGCTGGCCGGCGGCACGGACCAGCTCAAGGGCTACCGCGGTGCCAACGGCGATCCGGAGGCGGGGACGGGGACCGCGGCCCTGGCTCAGGCCTTGGAAATGCTGCAAGCTGCGGCGAATGATCCGGTCCAGGGGCTCGTGCCGTTGTCCGTCGTCAAGGACAAGATCGCCAAGATCACCGCCGGCGCGCACAAACTCGACGCCGGAGCGACCCAATTGCAGGCCGGCGCGCAGCGGCTGGAGGACGGAGTCGGCCAGCTGCATGCAGGAACCGGCAAACTCACCGCCGGCTTCGCCACGCTCGCCGGCAAGCTCAACAGCCAGGATCCCGCGAACCCGGGAGTCGTGCTGGGCACCCGGCTCCTGGCCGACGGCACCGCGAAGATCCGGGTCGGGATGGACGGCGTTCCCGGTGACCCCGAGCACCCGGGACTGCTCAAGGCCGCCGCCAGGATGACCTCGGGGACCTCGCGGCTCGCTGACGGAACAGTGGCCCTGAACGCCGGCATCAAGGGGACGCCGGGCGACCCGGCCAACCCCGGCCTGCTCGGCGGCTCGCAGGCCCTGGCCTCCGGGGCATCCGAACTCGCGGACGGCAACACCAGGCTCGCGTCCGGCTCATCCCGGCTGGCCACGGGAGCGGACAAGCTCGCCGACGGCAATGCCCGGATCGCCGACGGGACCGGCACGCTGTACTCCGGCGCCGCTGCGGTATCCCCCACGAGCATGCTCCGGGAGTCCGACGTCGCCACGGCGCTGGGGCTGGTGGGGGTGCTAGGCCTGGGCTCGCTGGGCACGTTCCTGGCGCTGCGCAAACGGAGGGTGCAGGCGCAGACGTCCTAGTTTGCGCTGGTCACTTTCCTCGGCCGGTCACCATGTTGGGCTGGTCACCTTGGCTGCACCGGCAGAGATCCTCGAAGTGGTCGGAAAACCGGGCCGGGAACCCTTGACCGTGACCGTGAGGGTGCGGCCCTTGTCGGCGGAAACGGGTTTGTAGGTCCTGCCGGTGGCGCCGCTGATGGCCCTGTGCGAGCGGTACCACTGGTAGGACAGCCTGACCGTCCCAGGTCCCCAGGACCCGGGCACCGCGGTGAGCGTGGCCCCGACTTTCGCGGTACCCCGGATCGACGGCGCCGCGGAACTGAGCGTTCCCCAGGTCACCTTGCCTGCACCGGGCGAGATCCTGGAGACGGAGGCATACCCGGACTTGGAGCCGGTGACCTTCACCGTCAGGGTTCGCCCGACGTCGGCCGCGGAGGGCCTGTATGTGGCCCCGGTCGCCCCGACGATCGCCACGTGCGAGCGGTACCACTGGTAGGACAGCCTGACGGTTCCGGGAGTCCAATTGACGTGGGCCACCGTCAGGGTGGAGCCGACCTTCGCGGTACCCCGGATGGCCGGCACGGGCGCACTCAGCGGGATCGAGGTAACGCGCGCGGCTCTCCAATAGGCCGAAAGGTAGGAGCTGCCCAAGTACTGGACCCCGGACCTGGAAAAGTGCGTTGTGTCGCCGCGATTGACGCCTCCGGCCTTGGAGGGCGCGAACGCGGTGAAGAGAACCCGGGCCGGAGTTTCCTGTTGGCTCCTGTCCACGTTGTTCCGGCCCGGAACAATTGCTATCCCCTCCGGCGACATGCGGCCGAGCACGAACGGCAGAGTTGGGGCCGCCAGCTTGCTCCGGAAGAACGCAATGAGTTGGTCCAGCTTCGCGGCATAGGTCGCCGCGGACATTTGCGAGTTGTTCTCGCCCTGGTGCCACAGGACGCCCTTGAGCACCACGGTGTATCCGGCCGCCTTCGCCGCCGCGATTCCCTCAAGCGTCTGTGTGACGGCAAGGTTGGGCAAGTCCACTTTCGGGGCGGAAGCCGCGCCAACGGTCCAAGTGAGGGCCCCATGGGCACCGGTGAATCCGGTCTGGCCGTGCGCTGCGGGGATGACGAGAACGCCAACATTGGCCGGCTGCGTCTTCAGGTACTCGCGGGCCATGGTCGTCGCCGGCGAGATCCCGGTGGCGGAGTCATGCATGTCCAGGGGAACCGTCGCCGGCCGGAAGCTCCGGACTTTAGCGCCGTACTGGAAAATCCTCGGGTCCTCTGCGTCGTTGGCGCCGCCGACCGGCAGCCCGCGTCCCGACATGTTCGACTGCCCTGCGGCCAGGAACACGTGCAGGATCTTCACGGACGTCCGTGCCTGTGCGGGTGCTATGCCCGCCAGCATCAGTCCAAGAACCGCCAGGCCAATTACCAGCCCCCGATAGAATCTGGCCGTGGCTCGGTACACGGATCCCCCAATCCGTCAGCAGGCGTTGCAGCCCGAATCCCCCATAGTGCTTTATCAAACGAGATACTACAGGAACTTTAGTAAATCGGGCGCAAGTCCTCGGGGGAACTGCGGGAAGCGCCTATAGAGGGGATCCTCACGCCAGTTAAGCCAGGAATTTCAGCAGGTCTTGGAGGGAGCTGATCTCCCGGCCGGCGAAGCCGGGGGCCGGCTCCCCGCTGCGGTTCAGCCAGACACCCAGGAGGCCGGCCGACGTCGAGCCTTCCGCGTCGAGCAGCCGGTTGTCCCCGACATAGAGAGTCTCTCCGGGCCCGGTGCCGATCCGGCGGACCCCCTCGAGGTAGATGGCGGGGTCCGGCTTCGCGACGCCGACGGTGTCGGTG
This sequence comes from Arthrobacter sp. PM3, assembly GCF_003352915.1. NCBI lineage: Bacteria > Bacillati > Actinomycetota > Actinomycetes > Micrococcales > Micrococcaceae > Arthrobacter > Arthrobacter sp. PM3. Next base: position 3,959,437 of record NZ_CP022314.1, read on the forward strand.
CCCACGAGCACCGCGATCCGTTCCAGGCCTGCCGCGTCCAGCTTCACGCGCTGGTAGTCGTGGACGTTATTGCTCACGGCTCCGTAGGGGATGCCGGCGGCGTCCAGGGCATCCAGCACCGGCCCGACGTCGTCGAACGCCCGGATGTAGCCGTGCTGGCGACTGGCATAGGAGCTGACCCAGTGGTGGGCCTGCTCGTCGTCGTCCAGTTCGACGCCGAAGTACCCCAGCGCCGCCCGGCCGCGGAGGAGCCGCTGCTCATTGAACGTCAGCTCCCCGGCCAGGTAGCGGTCGTAGAAGTGCGTGGTCTCGTGGGTGAAGATCCGTCCGAACCGCTCCCACCCGGCCTCGTCGAGGCCGGGCAGGAGATGCTCACTGACGTCCCGGAGGGCAGCGGTCATGGAGAACTCGAGGTCCACCAGGGTGTCGTCGATGTCGAACAGGACACCCCGGACGGAGCCCGCCCCTGTGCCCGGGCCAGCCGCCAGCATGTCAGCCGCGGAAAGCGCGCAGGCGGGCAAGGGACGAGTCCTTGCCCAGGATGACCATGGATTCGAACAGCGGCGGGGAGATCCGGCGGCCCGAGACGGCGGTGCGGACCGGGCCGAAGGCCAGCCGCGGCTTGACGCCGAGTCCCTCCACGAGGGCTTCCTTCAGAGCGGCCTGGATGTTCTCGGCCGTCCAGTCAGCAACCGGCTCCAGCGCGGACAGCGCCGCGTCGAGGACCTCGGTGAGGTTCTCGGGCAGGCCCTTGCGGGCGTCGTCGGCGACGTCGATCGCGTCGTCGTCCTTGAACAGGAACGCGATCATCTCCGGCGCCTCGCCCAGCAGCGAAATGCGCTCCTGGATCAGCGGCGCGGCCTCGGTCAGGATCTCGTCTTCGCGGGCGGTGAGGCTCTCCCCCACGAGACCGGCGGCCTGCAGGTAGGGCACCAGGCGGCCGCGGAAGTCCTCCGGCTCCAGCATGCGGATGTGGGTGCCGTTGATCGCTTCGGCCTTCTTGATGTCGAAGCGGGCAGGGTTGGCCAGGACGTCGTTGACGTCGAAGTTCTCGATCAGCTGCTCCACCGTGAAGATGTCCTCGTCGGCGGAGAGGCTCCAGCCGAGCAGGGACAGGTAGTTCAGCAGGCCCTCGGGGATGAAGCCGCGGTCCCGGAGCAGGAACAGGTTGGACTGCGGATCGCGCTTGGAGAGCTTCTTGTTACCCTCGCCCATGACGTACGGCAGGTGCCCGAAAACCGGCATGTAGCTCGCGACGCCGATGTCCATCAGGGCCCGGATCAGCACTACCTGGCGCGGTGTGGAGGAGAGCAGGTCCTCGCCGCGGAGCACGTGCGTGATCCCCATGAGGGCGTCGTCCACCGGGTTCACCAGGGTGTACAGCGGGGAGCCGTCGGCACGGACAATGACGTAGTCCGGGATGCTGCCGGCCTTGAAGGTGATCTCGCCGCGGACCATGTCCGTGAAGGTGACGTCTTCATCGGGCATGCGGACGCGCAGCACCGGCTGGCGGCCCTCGGCCTTGAACGCGGCGAGCTGCTCGTCGGAGAGGTCGCGGTCAAAGTTGTCGTAGCCCAGCTTGGGGTCGCGGCCGGCGGCGCGGTGGCGGGCCTCGACTTCCTCCGGCGAGGAATAGCACTCGTAGGCGTAGCCGGCGTCGACCAGCTTGGCCACGACATCCTTGTAGAGATCCAGGCGCTGGGACTGGCGGTAGGGCTCGTGCGGGCCGCCGACTTCCACGCCCTCTTCCCAGCTGATGCCGAGCCATTTGAGCGCCTCGAGCAGCTGCTGGTAGCTCTCCTCCGAGTCGCGTGCCGCGTCGGTGTCCTCGATCCGGAACACGAACGTGCCCTTGGTGTGCCGGGCGTGGGCCCAGTTGAAGAGGGCCGTGCGGATCAGGCCGACGTGCGGGGTGCCCGTGGGTGACGGGCAGAACCGGACACGGACCGGGGTCTCGGCGGTGACTTCACCGGTGGAGGCAGCAAGCGGGGCGGAACTGGAGACGGCGTCGGACGCGGAGGGAGTAGTCATAGTGGTACCAACATTACCAATCTCCACCGGCGCCGCCTGCCCGCAGCTAGCGGCGCACCACCGGGTTGGAGAGTCGTCCGATGCCCTCGATCTCGACCTCGAAGCGGTCGCCGGCCTGGACCGCGCCGACGCCGGCAGGGGTGCCGGTCATGATGACGTCACCCGGCAGCAGGGTGAAGGCCTGCGAGACGATCGAAACGAGTTCCCGGACGCCGCGGATCATCTGGCTGGTGCTGCCGTCCTGGCGCACTTCCCCGTTGAGCCGGCCCTGGATCCGCAGGTCCTCGGTGTCGAGTTCGGTCTCGATCCATGGCCCGAGCGGGGCCGAGGTGTCAAAGCCCTTGGCCCGGGCCCACTGCAGGTCCGTCTTCTGCACGTCGCGGGCGGTGAGGTCATTGCCGCACGTGTAGCCGAAGATGACGTCATCCACCCGGTCCTCGGGCACGTCCTTGCAGATCCGGCCGATGACCACGCACAGCTCGGCCTCGAAGGACACGTCCTCGGAGAATTCCGGCAGGACGATGGGATCGTTGGGCCCCACCACGGAGGTGTTCGGCTTCAGGAACAGCAGGGGCTGCTGCGGGACCTCGTTGCCGAGCTCCCGTGCGTGCTCCGCGAAGTTACGGCCGACGCCCACCACCTTGCTGCGCGGAATGATCGGGGCCAGGAGCCGGACATCTTCCAGCTTGTGCTTCACGGGGGTCCGTTCCACGCCGTGGAAGAAGGGGTCGCCCTTGATGACAGTGACTTCCTCACTGCCGGGCTCACCTTCCACGACGCCGTAGAGGGGATCAGAATCAACGACAAACCGGGCGATACGCATGGTCCCTAGCCTACCGTCCCGGCAGCCTGCCCAAGGTCAGCGGCCCTGGCCGCGGAGGTAGTCGAGCTGTGCGGCGACCGAGAGCTCCGCGGCGCGGCGGACGGCGGGATCGACGTCGGCGTACACGGCGTCCGTAACGGCACCAACATCGGTCTGAGAGCTGGCGCCGGCGCCTGCGCCGATGGCGCGAAGAGCGGCCCGGACCTGCTCGAGCCGGCCCAGCCGGTGGTCCCGGTAGGCGCGCACCACCTCATCCAGGGCCGGCAGGACGGGCCCGTGGGCCGGCAGCACCGTGGCCGGGCCGAGCCGTTCCAGCCGGTCGAGTGACCCGAGATAGTCCGCGAGGGTGCCGTCCGGGTAGTCCAGCACTGTGGTCCCGGTTCCGAGCACCGTGTCGCCGGTCAGCACCGAGCCGTGCGGGCCGTCCTGCGGCAGATGGAAGCACACCGAATCCGAGGTGTGGCCCGGCGTCGCCATGACCCGGATTTCCACCCCGGCGGCCTGGAGTGTTTCGCCGTCCTGCAGCGGCGGCGCGCCGTGGCAGTGGGCGGGATCCGCGGCCCGCACCGGCGCCCCCGTCAGCTCCGCGAACCTCGCGGCGGCCGCGGTGTGGTCCGCGTGCCGGTGCGTGATCAGGATAAGCCCGATCCGCCCCTCCCCCGCCAGGGCGTGCAGGTGCCGCTCGTCGAGAGGACCGGGGTCGACGGCGACGGCGCCCGCCGCTCCCGGCGCGCCGATGAGATAGGAGTTGGTTCCCGCCAGGCTCATGGGGCCCGGATTCGGGGCGAGCCGGAACCGGGTCAGTTCGCTGCTGCGGACAATGCCGCGGGATGTCTCGGAAGTCACGGTCCCATCCTTGCACTTGTTCCGCCGGTACCGGTCCGGCTGAGCCTATCCGCCGGAACCTAGACGAGCAGCAGGATTGTGATGATGAGCGGCAGGACGGCCTCCGCGATGGCCAGTCCCCAGAGCCGCCGTTCGGTGAGGAACATGGCGAGGCCAAGGACCATATGGCCGATGCAGACAAACAGCAGGACCGCTTCGCCGGCTGAGGCATTGGCGCCCCCGAGCATGAGGGCTCCGACGATGGCGCCGACGCCCCAGATCACGTTGTAGAAGCCTTGGTTCAGGGTGCCCAGCCGCACGGTCTCGGTGTTGTCCGGGTCGGCGACGGACAGCCGCTGCAGGCGCTGGTCCCGGAGGAACAAGGTCTCCACGATGCCGACACTGATCAAAAGGACGCCGAAAACCGCGCCCAGAACTTGGATCAGCCCCGTCATCTGCACATTGTGCACCGGCCACTGCGGTGCCGAACAGTGCCGGACAGACACGTTACGCCGTGCGTTAGCGCATTTTTGCCGAATTTTTCACCGCAAGTGCAGACGTCGACGGCGGCCCCCTCCGAAAAGTGGGGGCCGCCGTCGTGCGTCACGTTGCGTCGCTTACAGGCTAGGCGAGGCGGGTGAGCCAGCCGTGGGTGTCCTCCACGGTACCGGTCTGGATGCCGAGCAGCTGGGCGCGGATGGCCATGGTGGTCTCGCCCGCCGTGGCGTCCTCGGAGCCGATGAACTCGGAGGCGTCCTTGAGCACGCCGATGGGGGTGATGACGGCGGCGGTGCCGCAGGCGAAGACCTCGGCAATTTCACCGGAGGCAACTCCGTCGCGCCACTCATCCAGGGTGATCTTGCGCTCGGTGACCTCGCGGCCCATGTCCTTGGCCACCTGGATCACGGAGGAGCGCGTCACGCCCTCGAGGATGGTGCCGCTGAGGGCGGGGGTGACGAGCGAGCCGTCCTTCATCACGAAGAAGACGTTCATGCCGCCGAGTTCCTCGACCGCGTTGTCGTTGAACTGGTCCAGGAAGAGGACCTGCTTGCAGCCGTGTGCCTCGGCTTCCTGCTGGGCGATCAGCGAGGCCGCGTAGTTGCCGCCGCACTTGGCGGCGCCGGTGCCGCCGCGCCCGGCTCGGGCGTATTCGCGGGAAATCCAGATCGAAACGGGCTTGAGCTCGCCGCCGAAGTAGTTGCCGGCCGGGGACGCGATGACGCGGAAGGAGACCTCGCGTGCCGCCCGCACGCCCAGGAAGGCCTCGGTGGCGATCATGAAGGGGCGCAGGTACAGGGCCTCGCCATCACCGGAGGGCACCCATTCCTTGTCCGCGGCCACGAGTTCGCGGATGGCACCCAGGAAGTATTCTTCCGGCAGTTCCGGCAGGGCCAGGCGCCGGGCCGACTTGTTCAGCCGGGCGGCGTTGGCCTCGGGGCGGAAGGTCCAGATCGAGCCGTCGGCGTGGCGGTAGGCCTTCAGGCCCTCGAAAATTTCCTGGCCGTAGTGCAGCACCGCGGCGGAGGGGTCCAGGGCGATCGGACCGTAGGGCTCAACCCGGGCATCATGCCAGCCGCCGTTGCCCTCGGCATCGACGCTGTAGTCGACAACTGCGGTGTGGTCGGTGAAATAGTCGCCGAATCCCGGGTTTGCCAGGATGGCTGCACGCTCTTCAGCAGACTTCGGGGTCTCCGAGAGGTGCTGGGTGAATTCGACGCCGTGGGCAGTCTGAGTCATGGTTCCTCCACGATCGGCTGCCTGGCGTGGGAACGTGGTTCACCCTCGGACCACGGCAGCATATTGGTGATTCGAAACAAGCTTACGCCCGTTGGCGGCGGCGGATTGGCGGTTTTGCCGTACCGGGACGGCTGCCGGTGCTACAGCGCCGCCGCGATGGCGTCGCCCACCTCGCTGGTGGTGCGGACCGCGCCGTCGCGGGCTTCGACGTCGGCCGTAACGGCAGCCTCGATCTTCCGGGCGGCGCCGCCGAAGCCGAGGTGGTCCAGCAGGAGCGCGGCGGAGAGGATCGCGGCGGTGGGGTCGGCTTTCTGCTGGCCGGCGATGTCCGGGGCGGACCCGTGGACGGGCTCGAACATGGACGGCGCGGTGCGTTCCATGTTGATGTTGCCGGACGCGGCCAGGCCGATCCCGCCGGTCACTGCGGCTGCGAGGTCGGTGATGATGTCGCCGAACAGGTTGTCGGTGACGATCACGTCAAACCGGGACGGGTCGGTGACCATGAAGATCGTGGCCGCGTCGACGTGGAGGTAGTCATGGGTGACCTCGGGGAATTCCTGGGCGACGGCCTCCACGGTGCGCTTCCAGAGCTGGCCGGCGAAGACCAGGACGTTGTGCTTGTGCACGAGGGTGAGCTTCTTGCGGGGACGGTCGTTGGCCCGCCGGAACGCATCGCGCACCACGCGTTCCACGCCGTGGGCGGTGTTCAGGGAGACCTCGGTGGCGACCTCGTGCGGGGTGCCGGCACGCAGCGTGCCGCCGTTGCCGACGTACGGGCCTTCGGTGCCTTCACGGACCACGATGAAATCGATCTCGCCGGGATTGGCCAGCGGGCTGCCGACGGTGCCATAGAGGCGGGAGGGCCGCAGGTTGACGAAGTGGTCCAGGCTGAAGCGCAGCTTCAGGAGGAGCTCGCGCTCGATGATGCCGGAGGGAATCCGGGTGTCGCCGGGGGCGGCCCCGACTGCCCCGAACAGGATGGCGTCGCGCTTCTTCAGGTCGGCGAGGGTTGCCTCGGGCAGGGTCTCCCCCGTCTCGAGCCAGTGCTCGGCCCCCAGCTTGTAGTGGGTCTGCTGGAGCACGATCCCCTCGGCGGCCGCGGCCTTCTCGAGGACCTTCAGGGCCTCGGCGGTAACTTCCGGGCCGATGCCGTCGCCCGGGATGACTGCCAGATCAATCGTGGATGCGCTCATATTGCCAGCGTAGCCAAGGGATCCACATTCTGGTCAAGTCGTCTCACTATTCAAACACCAGCGTCCCTCCCTCACGTCCTGCAGGCAATACCATCACCCTCCCTCACGTCCTGCAGGCAAAAGCAGAACGCTCCCGCACCCCGGCGCGGGGGGTGCGGGAGCGTCGGGCGGACCGCCGCAGGATCTGCGGGAGCGTCGGGCGGACCGCCGCAGGATCTGCGGGAGCGTCGGGCGGACCGCCGCAGGATCTGAGGGAGCGTCGGGCGGACCGCCGCAGGATCTGAGGGAGCGTCGGTTTGGGCTCAGGCCTCGGCGGGCTCCTCGTACTTGGGGAACACCGGGGCCGGGGCCGGGAGGCTCGTGCCGGCGGCAATCGGCGTGCCGATCGCGGTGAACTGGCGGGCGTCGCCCTCGGGCTGGCCGAGCGTGTCCAGGAGCGCCGCCGTCGACGTCGGCATGACCGGCTGGGCCAGGATCGCCACGATCCGCAGCACTTCCAGGGTCACGTACAGCACCGTGTGCATGCGCTCGACGTCGGTCTTCCGCAGCACCCAGGGGGCCTGCTCGGCGAAGTAGGCGTTGGTGTCGCCCAGGACGGTCCAGATGGCCTCCAGCGCCCGGCTGAATTCCTGCTTCTCGAACGCGGCCCGCACGGTCTCCAGCAGCGCGTCGGCCTGGCCGAGGAGTGCGGTGTCCGCGGCGGTGAACTCACCCGGCGCCGGGACGCGGCCCTCGCAGTTCTTCGCCACCATGGACAGCGACCGCTGTGCCAGGTTGCCGAAGTTGTTGGCCAGGTCCGAGTTCGCCCGCCCCACGATGGCCTCGTGGTTGTAGTTGCCGTCCGCGCCGAACGGGACCTCGCGCAGGAAGAAGTACCGCACCTGGTCCAGGCCGTATTGGGCGACGAAGTCGGCCGGCGCCACCACGTTGCCCAGGGACTTGGACATCTTGACCCCGTTGTTGTGCAGGAAGCCGTGGATCATGATCCGCTTGGGCAGTTCGAGCCCGGCGCTCATGAGGAACGCCGGCCAGTAGATGGCGTGGAACCGGGAAATGTCTTTGCCGATCACGTGGACATCGGCCGGCCAGTACTTCTTGAAGGACTCCGCCTCCAGGTCGGGGTAGCCGACGCCGGTGAGGTAGTTGGTGAGCGCGTCGACCCAGACATACATGACGTGGCCGTCGCTGCCCGGCACCGGGACGCCCCAGTCGAACGTGGTGCGGCTGATGGACAGGTCCTCCAGGCCGCGCTTGACGAAGCTGATGACCTCGTTGAACCGGGACTGGGGTGCCCCGAACTCCGGGTGCGCCTCGTAGAGGGCCAGCAGCCTGTCCTGGTAGGCCGAGAGCCGGAAGAAGTAGCTCTCCTCGGCCGTCCATGTGACTTCGGTGTCCGTCTCGCGCGAGTAGCGCAGGCCGTCGTCCTTGACCACGGTGTCGTCTTCGCCGTAGTAGGCCTCATCGCGGACGGAGTACCAGCCCTCGTACTTGGACAGGTAGATGTCCCCGTTCGCTTCCATCTTTTTCCAGATGGCCTGCGAGGCGGCGTAGTGGTCGGCGTCCGTGGTGCGGATGAAGCGGTCATAGGAGATCCCCAGGGCCGCGTGCGCGGCCTTGTAGATCTCCGCGTTCCGGTCCACCAGTTCCTTAGGCGTGATGCCTTCCTTCTCGGCGGCCTGGGCGATCTTCATGCCGTGCTCGTCCGTTCCGGTGAGGAAGAAGACGTCGTACCCGTCCAGGCGCTTGAACCGTGCCATCGCGTCGGTAGCGATGTACTCGTAGGCGTGGCCGATGTGCGGCACGCCGTTGGGGTACGTGATGGCGGTGGTGATGTAGAACGGGGTTTTGTCAGTTGAAGTCACGGGTTAAATCTAGATCAGTTCGGTCAGGGTATCGCTCTGGCGGACCAGTTCGTGGTCATGTGAAGCCACGAGCACGGCAATGCCGTCCGAGGTGGTGTCCTTGAGGATGCTGATGATGCGGTTGGCCGCGGCCCGGTCGAGGCTGGCGGTCGGCTCGTCGACCACCAGGACGCGGGTGCCGAGGATCAGCGCCCGGGCGATCGCGACGCGCTGCCGCTCACCGCCGGAGAGCTGGGCCGGGCGGTGGCGCATGCGCCGGCCCAGGCCGACGAGGTCCAGGAGGTCCTTGGCCATGTCGCGGCGCATCTCGACCTCGCCGTCGGGCACGGCCGGAAGCAGGACGTTCTCAAGCGCGCTCATGCCGTCGATCAGGGCGCCGCCCTGGTCGACGTAGCCGATCAGGGCCCGGCGGCGGTCGGCGATCTCGTCGTCGCCCATGGTCTCCAGCGAGTCGCCTTCCCAGAACACCCGCCCCGACGTCGGCAGGGTCAGGCCCGCGCCGACGGTCAGGATGCTGGTCTTGCCGGAGCCGGAGCGGCCGGCGACGCAGTGCATTTCACCGGCGTGCAGCGTCATGTTGAAGTCGTCCACGACGTTGACGGGTTCGGCACCGCCCTTGCCGCCGCCGTAGTGGATGGTGATGTTGCTCAGTTCCAGCGGGGTGGCATGGTCCGTGGCCTTCACGATCGTGTTGGCGCGGGTCTTGTGCGCACCGCGACGGGTGCTGGCGGTCATCCGGTCGTGTGCCTCCCGGTCAAGGTTCAGCTCGTTAGTCATTGGACCACTTTCGTTGCAATCGGAATCCAGCAAAGTACAGCCACAAGACCGGCAAGAGCGGCCCAGAGCGCGGCATAGGGGGCCAGGAGCAGGCCGATGCCGAGGGCTCCCACGATGCCAAGCGGCAACGCGACGGTTCCCACCATGGCGTTTTCGAAGAATCGGACCTGCCCCAGCATGTCGGGGTTCCAGCCCATGGCCCGCAGCGTGCCGAGGTACTGGCGCTTGGCCTGCAGCTCGAAGCGGCCGGTCACCATGGTCAGGACCAGGCCTACGGCCACGCCGGACAAGGCCAGGATGAGGCTCGGGAGCGCGATGCTGGCCGCGGCCAGCCCGCTGAGCGCGCTGGCGCCGGCGGCCCGGGGAATGTCGATCAGCAGCGCAACCAGCCCGCCGACGGCCGCGGCGAAGACGCCGACGGCGACGGCCAGCGAGATGGTGTTGAACTTGTTCGCGCTCAGCTGGCGGTTGGCGAAGGTCAGCGGGGAGTCGACCGCGATGAGCCGCTCATCGTGCTGCGGTTCCTGGTCCACGACCTCCCGGTGGCGCAGCTGCTGCGCGGCGAAGAACGCGGCGCCCGCGTAGAGCACCAGGACCGAGGCCGAGACGATAGCGGTGGCGGCGCTCCAGCTGATCAGGCTCAGGGCGATTCCGGCGACGGCCAGCAACGCTGCGCCGACCCCGAACTCGGCCAGCACCCAGGACCGGATCCTGCGCTGGGTCCAGCCCATGGCCCGCAGTGTCCCGGCTTCGCTGCGCCGCTTGCGGACGTAGCTGACGGTGGAGGCGCCCGTGAGCAGGGCGGCGCCGCAGAGGGTCAGGAACAGCAGGGTCAGGTTCGTGGCGGTCAGGGACCCGGACACGGCGTCCGCGGCGTCCTGCCGGACCCACGACTGCTGCACGGTGCCCAGCGGAGACTCCTTGCCGGCGTCGTCCTTGGAGTAGCCGGGCACGGCGATGTTGGCGTCCTCGCGGGCGGAACCGGCCACCACGGTGGCCTGCAGTCCCATGTCGCGGATCTGGTTCGCGAGCTGCTCGACCTCGGGCTGGGCCTGCTTCCAGCTGCCCGGGACCTTGGCCCGGACCCGGACGGCGTCAATGACGTTGGCGTTCGAATCGTAGCCGCGGGCGGCGGCGAGGCCGTAGAAGTCGGTGATGGCGCCGGCGGACTGGCTCACCAGGCCCGTGGCGCTCAGCGAGGGCTTGAGCTCGGTGTTGGCGTCCTTGCCGTCCGCGTCCTTGGTCAGGGTGAACGGCGCGGGATCGTAGCCGCCCAGGGGCAGCCGGTTGACGTCGCCGGCAGCCTCCTTGACCGCTGCGGGGTCGAACGTGCCGTAGACCATCGCCAGCGGGGTGGCGAGCTTCTTGCCGGTCTCGAGGTTGTCGCGGTACGAGCGCTCGTCCACCGGGTCGCGCTGGGTCTGGTCGACGGCGGCACCGTTGGCGGCCTTGTCCGGCAGCCGGTTCACGGTGACCCAGTCCCCGGGCGTGGCGCTCTTGTCCACGGCGCCGTTGGCGGCGGTGGCGCCGTCCGTGTACTTCGGGGCGGCGGCGAAGTTGGTGGTCCAGGTGGCCGGGTCGTAGAGGCCCTGGCTGAAGGCACCGGTGTCGCCCATGAGCTTCGACAGGTCCTGGGACCCCGGCCAGGCGAGGGCGAACGGTGACTTGGAAACGAACGGCAGGTAGTCCTTGTCCAGCGAGCGGGTCACGGTGCCCACGTCCTTGGTGACGTTGCCGGAGTCGTCGATTTCCTCGATCTTGACGGAGTACTTCAGGTCCAGGGCGGTGCCCGAGCGGACGATCAGCGGGATGGCCTGGGAGTCGGCGGTCAGCTGGCCGTCGCGCTTGGCCTGCTGGTACTGGGTCATCAGCGGTGCCCAGTACTTGAGCTTGACGCCGAGGAAGTCCGGGCCTTCCTTGAGTTCGTCCATGCTGATGCCGTTAGTGAAGAGGCTTTCGAAGTGCCGGCCGATCGCGCCGGCGTTGCGGGCGTCGGCGGGCGGCGCCTTCTCCAGCGGGGCCAGGAAGTCGCCGGCAGTGCCCAGCAGCGCGCGTTCGGAGACGGGGTCGACGGCGACGACGGACTCGGTCACCTGCGGCGCCATGGGCAGGGAGACGGAAAGGTTGAAGAGGTTGTGCTCGGACCCGCCGGCCGGGGTGGGGAACTTGATGCCGGTCTCGCCGGCCGGACCCTGGATGCGGACGTTCTTGCCGCCGGCAACCTGCTCCTCGACGAGCTTGGCCTTGCCGAGGGTGCCCTCGGCCGTGGTCTTGAAGAGGGTCTGGTCCGAATGCCCGTCAGAGCTGACGGCACTGGCGGTGAGCCGGTATTTCTTCGGGGTGTCGCTGAGCACCGACTGCGCGGCCGGCCATTTGCCGGGGTCCGTGGCGGTGGGGTCCCCGGAGGTGCCCGCGAGGGCCGCGTTGAAGCCCAGGTAGTCGGTGGCGTCCAGCCGCGGTGACTCCAGGTTCTGGGTGACGCGGGAGACCAGGCTGATCGGCGCGGCCACTGAGGTGCCGGAGAGTTTCCGGATCGCGTCCAGCTGTTCGAAGCTGATGCCGCCCTGGCCGGTGGCGATGTCCGGCTGCATCAGGCCGCCGTTATCTTTCGCCTTGGCCTGCACCAGGACGTCATAGAGCCCCCGGGAGTTCTGGTCCACGGTCCTGGCCAGCGCTGCCTGGGACTGGCCCTGGACGAGGACGGACAGGCACATGGCCACGATCAAAATGGACGCGGTCAGCAAAAGCACTCTGCTTCTGATGAACCTCTGGACGGCGTTCATTGGGCTCCTGAAAGCTGGATTGCGTGCGCACGCCACAGTTCATTTCCTGCGGAAGTGAAGGCGTCCGTTGCCGGGCGTGCAAAAGTAAAGGCCGGTCTGCCGGCCCGTCCCAAAAATCGGTGTCCCGAAAATCGGTCCTAGCCATTGTACGCAGACCGGCCGGCCGCTCGTGGCCGCCGGCGGCGGTCACGCCGCCGCCGGCGCCCTGCGGAGGGGTTTTTAGTCCTCGAGGTCGACTTCGCGGACCATGTCAGCGCCGATCCCGGCCTTGATCGCGTCAAGGACCTGCTGGGGAACGGAGCTGTCGATGGTCAGCAAGGCGAGCACCTGGCCGCCCTCGGCCTGGCGGGCCACCTGCATGCCGCCGATGTTGATGTTGTTCATGCCCAGGATGTGGCCGATCGTGCCGATCACGCCCGGGCGGTCGGCGTAGGCCACCACCACGAGGTGCTCGCTGATCGGGATCTCCACCTCGTAGCCGTTGACGCCGACGAGCTTCTGGATCTGCTTGGGGCCGGTGAGGGTACCGGCGACGGAGATCTGGCTGCCGTCGCTGAGGGCGCCGCGCAGGGTCAGGACGTTGCGGTAGGACTCGGTGTCCGGCGTGGTGATGAGCCGGACGTTGATGCCGCGCTGTTCGGCAATGACCGGGGCGTTGACATAGGAGACCTGCTCGGTGACGACGTCGGCGAAAATTCCCTTGAGGGCCGAGAGTTCCAGGACCTTGACGTCGAGTTCGGAGATCTCGCCGGCCACCTCGACGTCGAACTGCGTGAGGGAGGCGTGGGTCAGCGCGGTGAAGATGCGGCCGAGCTTCTCGATCAGCGGGATGCCGGGGCGGATGTCCGGGTGGATGACGCCGCCGGCGACGTTGACGGCGTCGGGCACCAGTTCGCCGGCCAGGGCGAGGCGAACGGACTTGGCCACGGACACGCCGGCCTTCTCCTGGGCCTCGTCGGTGGAGGCGCCCAGGTGCGGGGTCACCACGACGTTGTCGAGCTTGAAGAACGGCAGGTCGGTGCTGGGCTCTTTGGAGAAGACGTCCACGCCCGCGCCGGCGATCTCACCGGCTTCCAGGGCGGCGTAGAGGGCTTCTTCGTCCACCAGGCCGCCGCGGGCGACGTTAATGACGTAGGCCGTGCTCTTCATCTTCTTGAAGGCGTCGGCGCCGAGCATGCCGACGGTTTCCGGCGTCTTGGGCATGTGGATGGTGATGAAGTCGGACTGGGCGAGGAGCTCGTCGAGGGTCACGAGCTGGACGCCGAGCTGGGCGGCCCGCGCGGAGGTGATGTAGGGGTCGTACGCCAGGATCTTGGTGTCGAAGCCTTTCAGGCGTGCCGCCACCAGGGCGCCGATCCGGCCGAGGCCGATGATCCCGATCTTCTTTTCGAAAAGCTCGATGCCGGTGTACTTGGAACGCTTCCACTCCCCGTCCTTGAGGGCGGCACTGGCCTGCGGGATGTGCCGGGCAAGGCTCAGGATGTGGCCGACGGTCAGTTCCGCGGCGGAGACGATGTTCGAGGTCGGTGCGTTGACCACCATGACACCGGCCTGCGTGGCCGACTTGATGTCGACATTGTCCAGGCCGACGCCGGCACGGGCGATCACCTTGAGGTTCTTGGCGGCGGCGATGGCCTCGGCGTCCACCTGGGTGGCGGAGCGGACCAGGATCGCGTCGACGTCGGCGATCGCGGAGAGCAGCTGGGAACGGTCGGCGCCGTCGGTCTGGCGGATTTCAAAGTCCGGGCCGAGTGCCTCGATCGTGGCGGGCGAAAGTTCCTCAGCGAGGAGTACGACAGGTTTGGTGCTTGTCACCGGTGACCTCTTTAGCTCTCTTGTGTATCTGGTGGGGATTTTGGTGAAACGGGGACTGCTGGCGCTACGGGCGGTACTAGCGAATCGGGTGGTACAGCACAGCAGGGAAGCCGGACCCCAAGATGGTGTCCGGCTCCCCTGCCGGGCAATGGCTAGCGGGCTGCAGAGCCTTCGACGTAGTCTGCATCCTGCTGCTGCCAGGCGAACAGCGAACGCAGCTCGCGGCCGACGGCCTCGATCGGGTGCTGCTCGGCCTTGGCGCGCAGCGCCTTGAACTCGGGGGCGCCGGCGTCCTGGTCGTCGATGAAGCGCTTGGCGAAGGCGCCGTCCTGGATGTCCTTCAGGACAGCCTTCATGTTCTCCTTCACCTCGGGGGTGATGACGCGCGGGCCGGAGACGTAGTCGCCGTACTCTGCGGTGTCCGAGACGCTCCAGCGCTGCTTGGCGATGCCGCCCTCCCACATGAGGTCAACGATGAGCTTGAGCTCATGGAGGACCTCGAAGTAGGCGATCTGCGGCTGGTAGCCGGCCTCGGTCAGGGTCTCGAAGCCGTACTGGATCAGCTGGGAGACGCCGCCGCACAGGACGGCCTGCTCGCCGAAGAGGTCCGTTTCGGTCTCTTCGGTGAAGGTGGTCTTGATGACGCCGGCGCGGGTGCCGCCGATCGCCTTGGCGTAGGACTTGGCCAGTTCCCAGGCGGAGCCGGAAGCGTCCTGCTCGACCGCGATGATGTCCGGGATGCCGCGGCCGGCTTCGAATTCGCGGCGCACGGTGTGGCCCGGAGCCTTCGGGGCGACCAGGATGACGTCAACGCCTTCCGGAGCCTGGATGTAGCCGAAGCGGATGTTGAAGCCGTGGGCGAAGGCCAGGGCCTTGCCGGGGGTCAGCTTGTCCTTGATGGAGTCGTTGTAGATCGAGCGCTGGTGCTGGTCCGGTGCGAGGATCATGATGACGTCGGCCCATTCGGCGGCGTCGGCGACGTTCTTGACCGTGAAGCCGGCGTCCTCGGCCTTCGCGATCGAGCGCGAGCCTTCCTTGAGCGCGATGACGACCTCGACGCCGGAATCGCGCAGGTTCAGCGCGTGGGCGTGGCCCTGGGAGCCGTAGCCGACAATGGCTACCTTGCGGCCCTGGATGATCGACAGGTCTGCGTCGTCGTCGTAAAACATTTCAGTCACTTGCGTAACTCCTCTTGAGTGGATTTTTAGGTTATGTCTGTGGTTCGGTGTCGGGCTGCCGTGCAGCGCCTTAGGCGCTGCGCAGCGCCCTGTCACTCATGGAGCGGGATCCCCGTCCAACGGCCAAGGTGCCGGACTGCACGATTTCGCGGATGCCGAAAGGCTCCAGCACTGACAGCAGTGCCGTGAGCTTCTCGGGGTGGCCCGTTGCCTCAATGACCACCGACTCTGTGGAGACGTCGACCACTGAAGCGCGGAACAGGTCTGCAGCCTGGGTGACCTGCAGGCGTGTTGCGGCATCCGCACGTACCTTGACCAGGATGTGGTCACGCTGTACGGAAGATTCGGAGGTGAGCTCGACGATCTTGATCACGTTGACCAGCTTGTTCAGCTGCTTGGTGACCTGCTCAATCAGCTCGCCGTCGGCGTCGACCACCACGGTCATCCGGGACATGCCCGGAACCTCGGTGGGGCCGACGGCCAGGGAATTGATGTTGAAGGCCCGGCGGGCGAAGAGGCTGGCGACGCGGGTCAGCACACCGGGCTTGTCTTCGACCAGAACGGACAATGTGTGGCGGGTCATGTTCAGTCCTCCTCTTCCCATTCCGGGGTCATGTTGCGGGCAACCTGGATCTGGTCGTTGCTCACTCCGGCGGGGACCATCGGCCACACCATGGAGTTGGGGCTCACGACGAAGTCAATGACGACGGGGCGGTCATTGATTTCCAGTGCCTTCTGGATGGTGGCATCGATGTCCTCGTCGCGTTCGCACCGGAAGGAGGCGCAGCCGTAGGCGTCCGCCAGTTTGACGAAGTCCGGGATGCGGATGGTGTCGTGGCCGGTATTGAGGTCGGTGTTGGAGTAGCGGCCCTCGTAGAAGAGGGTCTGCCACTGCCGGACCATGCCCAGCGAGGAGTTGTTGATGACCGCGACCTTGATCGGGATGTTGTTGATCGCGCACGTGGCCAGTTCCTGGTTGGTCATCTGGAAGCAGCCGTCGCCGTCGATCGCCCAGACGACGCGGTCCGGGTTGCCCACCTTGGCACCCATGGCCGCCGGCACGGCGTAGCCCATGGTGCCGGCGCCGCCGGAGTTGAGCCAGGCGTGCGGGCGTTCGTACTTGATGAACTGCGACGCCCACATCTGGTGCTGCCCGACGCCGGCGACGTACACGCCTTCAGGGCCGGTCAGGGCACCGATCCGCTCGATGACACGCTGCGGGGCGCTCAGGCCGTCCTCGGGTTCGGTCCAGCCCAGCGGGTAGGTTTCCTTAAGGTTGTTCAGGAAGGCCCACCAGTTGGTCAGGTCCGGGGTGCCGAAGGCCTCGAACTGCGTGCGCAGGGCCTCGGTCAGTTCGGGAATGATTTCCTTGACCGAGCCGACGATCGGGACGTCGGCAGTGCGGTTCTTGGAGATTTCCGCCGGATCGATGTCGGCGTGGATCACCTTGGCGTTCGGGGCGAAGGAGCTCAGTACGCCGGTCACGCGGTCATCGAACCGGGCGCCGAGGGTGATCAGCAGGTCCGACTGCTGCAGCGCGGTGACGGCGGACACCGTGCCGTGCATGCCGGGCATCCCCACGTGCTGCGGGTGCGAGTCCGGGAACACGCCGCGGGCCATCAGCGTGGTCACCACGGGCGCGCCGGTCAGCTCGGCCAGTTCGCGCAGCTCGGCCGCGGCATGGGCCTTGACCACGCCGCCGCCGACGTACAGCACGGGCTTGCTGGCCGCGGAGATGAGCCGGGCGGCCTCCCGGACCTGCTTGTTGTGGCCGCGCAGCACCGGCCGGTAGCCGGGGAGGTCGATCCGGGGCGGCCAGGAGAACGTCATCTGGCCCTGCTGGGCGTCCTTGGCGACGTCCACGAGGACCGGTCCCGGGCGTCCGGTGGAGGCCAGGTGGAAGGCCTCGGCCATGACGTGCGGGATGTCGTTGGGGTCGGTGACCAGGAAGGAGTGCTTCGTGATCGGCATGGTGATCCCGACGATGTCCGCTTCCTGGAACGCGTCGGTGCCGATCACCCCGCTGGAGACCTGGCCGGTGATGGCCACCATAGGCACGGAGTCCATGTGGGCGTCCATGATGGCGGTAACGAGGTTGGTGGCACCCGGGCCCGAAGTGGCGATGCAGACGCCAACCCGTCCGGTGACCATGGCGTAGCCTTGCGCGGCGTGGCCGGCTCCCTGTTCGTGACGGACCAGAACGTGGTTCATTGTGGAGGCCATCAAGGGGTCATAGGTGGGCAGGATCGCGCCACCGGGCAAACCGAAAATGTCCTGGACGCCGAGTTCTTCGAGCGAGCGGACAATTGCTTGCGAACCGGACATGACCGTCGGGGGTACGACGTTGTTCGGTCCGAGGACAGGAGAGACGGCAGCAGTGTCGACGCCGGCCTCGGCCGGACGTTCGACGCGATCCGGGGCCTTGTGGGCTCCAGTGGACTTTGTGGCCATCAGCGAGGGGCTGATCGGCGATCCTTTGCTCATCGGACTCTTCCTTTGTGGATCTTCGGTGATCATGGAACTGCTTGCATAGCGGGTGGTGCATGGTGCCGGTACTGCGGGAAATAAAAAAACCCCTCAGCCGGCGGGCTCTTCGAGGGGTTGCGCGTGACGGTTCGTTACCAGTCGGGCTAGTCAGCCACGCGCTTGGTAAGGACGACGGTGACACTTGAAGCGGCGCCGGCGGTAACGATCTCGGTCATGGGTTCAGTTTTCCCTCTGAGTAAGACAGGTGTCAACGAGTGTTGCCCGAGTCTCACTATTTGGACAACGCTGTCCACTGGCTGAACCTGGCCCCGAAGATGCGGCGCTCGCGCCGCATCTTCGGGCTGGCATTACCCGCAATAGGCGCCGGTGGAGGCGCTGTGGACGAGCTTGGCGTACTTGGCCAGGACGCCCTTGCTGAACTTGGCCGGGAGCGGCTCCCAGCCCACCTTGCGGGCCTCGAGTTCGGCGTCGTCAACCAGGAGGTCGAAGGTGCGTGCCGCGATGTCGACGCGGATGCGGTCGCCGTCCTTGACGAACGCGATGGGGCCGCCGTCGACAGCTTCGGGCGCGACGTGGCCAATGCAGAGGCCCGTGGTGCCGCCGGAGAACCGCCCGTCGGTGAGCAGCAGGACGTCCTTGCCCAGGCCGGCGCCCTTGATCGCACCGGTGATGGCGAGCATCTCCCGCATGCCGGGGCCGCCCTTGGGCCCTTCATAGCGGATGACGACAACGTCGCCCTTGTGGATCGCACCGTTGTCCAGTGCGTCCAGGGCACCCTGTTCGCGTTCGAACACGCGGGCGGTCCCCTCGAAGACGTCGGCGTCGAACCCGGCGCTCTTGACGACGGCGCCCTCGGGGGCCATGGAGCCGTGCAGGATGGTGATGCCGCCGGTCTTGTGGATCGGGTTGTCCAGCGCGCGCAGGATCTTGCCGTCCAGGTCCGGCGGGTTGATGGCGGCGAGGTTCTCCGCGACCGTCTTTCCCGTGACGGTGAGGCAGTCACCGTGCAGCAGGCCGGCGTCGAGCAGGGCCTTCATGATCACCGGCACGCCGCCGATCTTGTCGACGTCGGTCATCACGTAGCGGCCGAACGGCTTGAGGTCGCCCAGGTGCGGGATCTTGTCGCCGATCCGGTTGAAGTCCTCAAGCGTCAGTTCGACGTCGGCCTCGCGGGCGATCGCGAGCAGGTGCAGCACGGCGTTGGTGGAGCCGCCGAAAGCCATGGTGACGGCGATGGCGTTTTCGAACGCCTTGCGCGTCATGATGTCGCGGGCCGTGATGCCCAGGCGCAGCAGGTTGACCACGGCTTCGCCGGACTTGTGGGCGAAGGCGTCGCGGCGGCGGTCCGCCGAGGGCGGCGCGGCGGAGCCGGGCAAGGACATGCCCAGGGCCTCGCCGATGCAGGCCATGGTGTTGGCGGTGTACATGCCGCCGCAGGCTCCTTCGCCCGGGCAGATGGCCTTTTCGATGCGGTCCAGGTCCTCGCGGCTCATCTTGCCGGCGGCACAGGCACCGACGGCCTCGAAGGCATCGATCAGGGTGACTTCCTTTTCAGAGCCGTCCTCGAGCTTGACCCAGCCGGGCATGATCGAGCCGGCATAGAGGAACACGCTGGCGAGGTCCAGGCGGGCGGCAGCCATCAGCATGCCGGGCAGCGACTTGTCACAACCGGCCAGGAGCACCGACCCGTCGATCCGTTCGGCCTGCATGACGGTCTCCACGGAGTCGGCGATGACCTCGCGGGACACCAGGGAGAAGTGCATGCCCTCGTGGCCCATGGAAATGCCGTCCGAGACGGAGATGGTGCCGAACTGCATCGGGAACCCGCCGCCGGCGTGGACGCCTTCCTTGGCACCCTGGGCGAGCCTGTTCAGCGAAAGGTTGCAGGGAGTGATCTCGTTCCACGAGCTCGCAACGCCAATCTGGGGCTTGGCGAAGTCGTCGTCGCCCATGCCGACCGCACGGAACATGCCGCGCGCGGGAGCCGCGTGGATGCCGTCGGTAACGACCCGGCTGCGGGGCTTGATATCCGGCGTGGCGCCGGCTGCTGCTTCGGTGTCCTGGCTCATGGCTCAAAGTCTAGGCGCCCGCCGGAGGCGGCCACGACCCCATACGGGAGCGTTAAGCGGAAATCGGCGAATATGTCGATCAAATAGTGGACTCTCATCTCACATGATGAAATACGCCGACGTCCGGCTCAATCCGGCGCAGTACCGGGGCGCAATTCCGGGGCGTCGGCAACGGCCCGGGCTTCGGCCTTGAGCAGCGCCAGGACCTGCTGGATGGTGGTCCGGGCCGCGACATCCGGACGCGCCAGCGCGACAATGCTCCGACTCGCTTTGACGCCCTCGAGCGGGCGCAGGACGAAGCCGCGCTCCTGATTGCTGACAGCCGTGTACCGCGGCAGCAGGCTCAGCCCGTGCCCGGCACTGACCAGGGCCTCCAGCACGCGCAGATCGGGGAACTGCTGGACGCGGAGCGCCGGCGCGTCGGCGCGCAGCTCGATCTGGCGCAGCACGGTATCGAACGGGAAGCCTTCGGGCACCCCCATCCAGGGGAAGCCGACCACGTCCTCGGCGCGCAGCGCGGGCTTGGCGGCGAGCGCATGTCCTGCCGGCAGCGCGACATCCAGCGGTTCGTCCAGCAGCGGCACCACCGCCAGGCCCTGGCCGCCGAAGACCCCCGGGCCGTCGACGCTGTGGGCCAGGACGATGTCGTAGTCCGCAGTCAGCCCGGCGAACCCGGCCACGCCGGGATCCTCGAAGTGCGCTTCGAGGCGGAGCCCCTCGATGGCTTTGACCCGGTGGAGGAGGCCGGGCAGGAACATCTCGGCCGCGCTCGGAAAAAAGGCCGCCACCACGCGTGTCTGCCAGCCGCGCCGGTATGTGTCGATGGTGGCCTCGGCCCGGGCCATGGCGGTGGACACCTCTGCGGCGGCGCCGGCCATGGCCAGCCCCGCCTCGGTAAGCCGGACTCCCCTGCCGGACTTTTCCACCAGGACCACGCCGAGTTCGTCCTGCAGGGTTTTGAGTTGCTGGGAAACGGCCGACGGCGTGACCTTCATGGCCTCCGCGGTGGCCCCCACCGTGCCGCGGTCGGCGAGTTCACGCAGAATCCGCAGTCGCTTGAAGTCCATGAGGCGAGGCTACACGGCATGTTGGCGCAGGTCGGCGCCGCGTCCCGCGAGGCTGGACAGCCGGCTTGGCCCGGACGTACCGTCAAACATCGGCAACCGTGCCCCATGCACGCGATGGATGCGCTATCGCGGTGGACGCACTATGGACTGAAAGGCTCTGCTATGGACTGGATTGTCTGGCTCGTCGTCATCGTTGTGGTGGTCGCTGTGATCTGGGCGATACTCAACCGCAACAAGAGCCGCCAGGGCGCGGACTCCGCATCGGCGTCCGCTGCAGCGCCGGTGGTGACGCCGGCACCAACGCCGACGCCGACACCCGCCCCGGCGCCCGAGGCCGCGGCACCGGTTGCACCGCCACCCGCGGCCGAGCCTGAGTCCGCGGCGTCCGAACCAGGGGCTGCGCAGGCTGCGCCGGCCGAGCCGCGCGTCGCAGGGGCCGCGCCGGCCCTAACGCCGGAAGGTGCCGGAGCCCCGGACGGTTCCGAATGGGAAACCCAGTGGTCCGAGACCGCCCCGCCTGCCGGGACGCACGCCGCCGTCCACCATGAACCGGGCCATGGCGCCCACGCCGGGGCGGGGACAGAAGCTGCCGCCGCCGCCGTGCCGGTCCACCACCCCGAATACACCGGACCGCATGCGCCCACCCTGCCCGGCGCGGAGTCGGCCGCCGCTGAGCGCCTCGACGACGCCGCCCGCCCCACTGCGGTGACGCCTGAGGCTCCCGCCCCCGCACCGGAGTCCGCGGCGGAGTTCGTGCCGGAGTCGGCGCCCCTCGCCGACGCGGAAACCCTGCAGACAGCCGCCTCGTCCGCGGCGGCAGAGTCTTCTGCAAGCCACACGGCCGAGCCCGCCGGGCACCTGGCCACCGATCAGCCCTACGGCGAGGGCTCGGCGGCTCCTGCGGCCGACGGCAGCGGCCCGGAAGGATTCACCGTCAAAGGCAACGCGTCGTCGATGATCTACCACGACGAGACGAGCCCGGCCTACGATGAAACCCGGGCCGAAGTGTGGTTTGTTTCCGCAGCGCACGCCGAGGCCGCCGGTTTCCGGCCGCCTCGCCGGACACGCCAGTAGCCACCGGACGGACGGGCGCCTTCTGCGGTGACGCTCCCAGGTTTCTTAGGCAGGGCAACGGCCCGGGGCATGGCCCTGGCGGTTGCCCTGCTCCTTTTAAGCGGCTGTACCGACGCCGCACCCCCGCCCCCGTCGCAGTCCGGAGGCAGCCCGGCGAAGGGCACTTCGGGCGCCGCGGGGGCGCCCACGGTTACCGGCCGCATTGACGGGCTCCAGCTTCCCTGGTCCGCCGTGTATCTGCCGGACGGCACCGCCGTCATCTCCGAACGTGACTCCGCCCTGCTCCGCACCGTCAGCGGCGGCAAACTTGGGACGATCAGCCAGGTGCCCGGCGTCGTTCCCGGCGGCGAAGGCGGCCTCCTGGGGCTTGCCCTTTCCCCGGACTTCGCCACCGACCGCTACCTCTACGCGTACCTCACCGCGGCGGCGGACAACAGGATCGTCCGCATGCGGCTCGAGGACCGCGGCGGACGGCTGGAAGCCGGCCCCGTGGAACCTGTCTTCACCGGCATTCCCAAGGCCAGTACGCACAACGGCGGGCGGATCCGTTTCGGCCCCGACAATTTCCTCTATGCGGGAACGGGCGATGCGCAGCGCCGCGAGCAGCCGCAGGACCCCTCGGCCCTGGGCGGGAAGATCTTGCGTCTGACCCCCGACGGACGGCCTGCCCCCGGCAACCCTTTCGGGGACAACCCGGTCTACAGCCTCGGGCACCGGAACGTCCAAGGACTCGCGTGGGACAGCGCGGGGCGGCTCTGGGCCAGCGAGTTCGGTCCCGACGTCAACGACGAACTGAACCTGATTGTGCCCGGGGGCAACTACGGCTGGCCGGAGGTGACGGGTGCCCCGCACCGCTCCGGCTTCCTGGACGCCAAGGTGGTGTGGCCGTCGACGGCGGAATCGTCACCAAGCGGACTGGAAATCGTCCGCGACACGGCCTATCTGGGCGCCCTGCGCGGGCAGCGACTGTGGGTGGTTCCCCTCAAAGGCGAATACGCGGGCGATCCTGTGAGCCAATTCACACGGGAGTATGGCCGGATCCGGAACGTTTCGCTGGCCCCGGACGGCCGCCTCTGGCTGCTCAGCAACGGACAAAACCCTGATTTTGCGCTGATTTTGGACCTCCCGCGCTAGCGGAGCATGACCCCGACGCACCGATTTCACACTGCGGCCAAACTCGTGTAGAGTTTCATGTCGTTGCGGAGAACACCGCGGGAAATAAAAAGCCCGGGATGAACGAAAACA
This sequence comes from Arthrobacter sp. PM3, assembly GCF_003352915.1. NCBI lineage: Bacteria > Bacillati > Actinomycetota > Actinomycetes > Micrococcales > Micrococcaceae > Arthrobacter > Arthrobacter sp. PM3. Next base: position 3,982,403 of record NZ_CP022314.1, read on the forward strand.
ACAGATGCACCTCTAGCTCAACTGGCAGAGCAATTGACTCTTAATCAATGGGTTCCGGGTTCGAGTCCCGGGGGGTGCACCACAATGAAACCCCGTCTTCGCAGGCTTAGCGGCCTGCGAAGACGGGGTTTCTTTTTGCCGTGGGCTCATCGGGCCGGCTTCGGGGTGAGGGGTCAGGTATTAGGGGTTAGCGGCCAAAAAGTGCGAATGGCCGTTCGGAGACCACGTGGGCGTGCTTCCGCTGGCCGCCAAGCCCCATTCCCGGTGATCCGCCGGGCCGCGGAACAACCGTGTCGGGGTTTCCCCAGCTTTGGAGGTGCCGTACGGCGTGTTGCGGAGAACCGCGGGTGCTCGGGGCCCCGGCCCCGATGAAAGTGGGGAAATTCCGGCGGGACGGGGCGGCTTTTGCCTGCCAAACGGCGCCGCACCGGGCTCAGGTACCGGGAGAATCCGCCAACACCCCTACGATGGTCAGGATGATTTCCATCCGGAAGGCTTCTCACGCGTCCGCCGCGGCCCTGGTGGTGGTGGTCTCGCCACTTGTCCTGGCGCTGCCGGCAACGGCGGCTCCCTGTTCACCGGGGAGCCTGATCCCGCTGAAGATCTGCCCGGGCTCCCCCTCTCCGGCACCGCCGACGGACTCACCAACAACGGCCACACCGCAACCGTCACAGCCGCCGCAACAGCCGTCCCGGCCGCCGTCGGGCACTGCTCCACCCCAAACCCCGGGACAAGAGCCCTCCCCGACAACGGAAAGCCCGGGCGCCGGGCAGCCAAAGATTCCTGCATCCGCACAGCCGCAGCCGTCGTCGTCACCGGACCAGGGCGACGCAACCCCGCCGGCCACGGGGACCCCGACGGAAGCGGTCAAGGCCGCCACCGGCGTGTCGTCGCCGTCAGCAGCGTCCCCGGGTCCCTCCGCCTCAGCGCCGGCCGGCGGCAAGGCGGCCACGGACGGCCCAAGGCCGGACGAAGACAGGAGCCTCGCCGGCGCGTTCCTGCTCACGCTCAGCGGGCTCCTGATCAGCGCCTCGGCGGCCTTCGGCCTGAGACGGACGGCCCGGCACTAAGATTGCCGGCCCAAGGTTAGACCTTCTCGCGGCTCCGGTCGGCTACCTTCTCCGGCTCCTCCACAGTGAATTCCTTGGTGCGGCGCGGGAAGGCCCAGAACTTGAACTCCTTTGCCTCCGGCCGGGGCTCCCGGCGTTCGGTGGATTCGCGTGCGGCATCCTTCCGGGTATCACGCCCGAAATCCTTGTAGTTCGAATAGCACATCACTGACCTCCTTCATGGTGATTGCCTATTAATCGTCCTCCTGATCCTCCGGCGCGTCGAGACTCCCTCGCTACCGGGGCCGCCCCGATGTACGCTCTGTCTCAGCAGCAGCGAACGCCCGCGCACCGGAAAAGGATGTACAGCCATGACCGTCCCGCCCAACGCTTCCGCCCCCGGCCCTGGCTGGTACCCGGACCCCGCAGGCTCGGGCCGGCTTCAGTGGTGGAACGGAACGGCGTGGACCGGACAATTCAACCCGCCGCAGGGGCAGCCGCCGCAGTTCCAGGCGCCGGCACCGCACCCGAAGGAGCAGCGCCGGCGCATCAGTGACCGCACCCCCGTCTACAACGCCTACGTCTGGACGATCGTGGCGCTGCCGCTCGTGCCCATCATCCTGCTGATGTTCTGGAACCCGGTGCTCCGGTACCGGACTGTTGGTCCGCGGCAGACGCAGACTCTCGATCCGGCGTCGATCTTCACCACCCCGTACTTCCTCCTGATCAGCAGCGGGTTCCTGATCTACGGCGTCGCCGCCCTGCTGGCCTACCTGGACTGGGACCGGCTGCGCAAGGACGGCGTGGTGCGCCCGTTCCACTGGGCGTGGGTGTTCCTCAGCCGGGAGGTCTATGTGATCGGCCGCTCCATCATCGTCCACGAGGTGGCACCCCGGCGCGGACTCGCCCCCGTGTGGGCCACGATCGGCGTCACCGTCCTGTCCGTGGTGCTCGTGGGCCTCAAGACGTCCGCCCTCGTGGCCAGCTTCGCGAACCAGGCCGCCTCCATCTGAGTTCTCTCTCTCCTTGCTCCGCGCTGACGCAGGCACGCCCTAACTTTCAGCCCCCGGAACTTTCAGCCCCCGGACCGGATGATCAGCAGCGGGCACTTGGCGTGGTGCGCCAACTGGGAGGAGACCGATCCCAGCAGCATTCCGGTGAACCCGCCCAGGCCACGCGATCCCACCACCAGCAGGCCGGCATCGCGTGAGGACTCCAGCAGTGCCGCGGCCGCGTTGCCCTCCACCAGGCGTCCGGTCGCCGGGACACCGGTATCGGCCACGCGTCTGAGTTCGTCGTCAAGGATTCTCTGCGCATCGCGCTCGAAGCTGGCATAGTCCCAGGCCATGCCGCCGGCGTCGGAAACATACGGAAGCTGCCAGGACGCGACGACAATCACCTCACCGCCCCTGAGCCGCGCCTCCTCCACGCCCCAGTCGAGGGCCGCCCGCGACTCTGCGGACCCGTCGACGCCGACGACGACCACGAACGGGTTACTGGTAACCATGCCATGCCTCCGACCCGGTTGGGGCTCACGCGTTGCCACCATCATCCGTCCACGGGCCGGGGCAGGACATCATCCGGGCAGCATGGGATGCCGCTGTGGCTCGAACCGTGAGGCTCGGGCAGGCTAGTTAAGCGGGGTGGCCTTGGCGACAGCATCCGGCTCGGCCGGGGAAACGGCGCCGGCGGCGAGGCCGGGATCCGCGGCAGTCACAATCGCCTTGACCTCCGGGGATGACGCCCGGTTGGCCAGCACCCGGACCACGGCCTGGAGTTCCTGACGCAGCACATCCGGGTCAATGGGCGCCGCGGCGAGCACGGAGCGTTCCATGTCCGCGGCCGCGGCAACGGCCTCACGGCCCTGGTCCGTCAGGGACACCACGTGGCTGCGCCGGTCAGAGGCGCTGCGCTCGCGCGAGATGTGGCCGTGCACTTCCAGTCGACTCAGCGTCTTCCCCATGGTCTGCGCCTGGACACGCACCAGCTGGGCCAGTTGGGCTTGCGTCATCGGCCCGTTGGCCGACAGCACCTCCATGGCGATCACTCCGGCGTGGGTCAGGCCTATGGCCCCCAGTTTTTCGTTCCAGGAGTGTTCTACGAGACGTGCTGCCGTGGACAGTAGGCGGCCCGTGGGCCAGCGATCCAAATCAGGCATACCCAAGAGTATAGCGAGCGCCGGATTGGTCGCAGGTACGGTGCTCTCATTAGGCTGGATGGTCACGCCACTTCACGACACACCTGATTAGGGAGACACCCGTGCCTGAACGACTCGTCCCCGGTGCCGATGCGCCGGAATTCACCCTCAAGGACGCCGACGGGAGGGACGTGAGCCTCAGTAGCTTCCGGGGCCGGAACACCATCCTCTACTTCTACCCCGCCGCCTCCACCCCCGGCTGCACCAAGCAGGCCTGCGACTTCCGCGACTCCCTCGCCTCGCTGCAGCAGGCCGGCTATGACGTGGTGGGCATCTCCCCCGACGCGGTGGGCAAGCTTGCCAAATTCGCAGCCGCCGAGAGCCTGACCTTTCCGCTGCTCTCCGATGAGGACCACGCCGTCGCCGAGGCGTATGCGGCCTGGGGTGAAAAGAAGAACTACGGCAAGACCTACCAGGGCCTCATCCGCTCGACCGTCGTCGTCGATCCCGACGGCAAGGTCGTCGTCGCGCAATACAACGTCCGGGCCACCGGGCATGTCGCCAAACTCCGCCGCGACCTGAAGCTCGGGGAGTAGCTCACGCCGACAGTCTGCCTGACAGTAGGTACAATGGAGCCTGGCGTCCGGCGCCGGGCTTCTTGTCCCGGATCACGACGACGCCGCGCGCGAGTGGTGAAATTGGCAGACACGCAGGATTTAGGTTCCTGTGCCTTCGGGCGTGGGGGTTCAAGTCCCCCCTTGCGCACCAATGAGAACCCCGGTCTTCGGACCGGGGTTCTTGTGCTTTCCGGCCGGTTTCCGCCGGATTCCGGCCGGTTTCCAGGCAATGTCAGGCGCTGATAAAAGAATTCCGGCCCCTCACCCATCCGTTTCTTCCAGGCACCCGAATACCCAATGAGACACCACCCCAGGGTCGGTGCCCGACAGTCGGGAAAGGGCCGCAGCGGCAAAGACCGCAGCCGGCAACCATCGCCACAACAAAGGAGAAACCCGAAATGCAGACCATCAAGCGCACCACCTTCGCCGTTGCAGGTATCGCAGCCGCCGCCATGCTCAGCCTCACTGCCTGCGGTGGATCCAGCGCCCCCGCAGCCTCCTCGGCGCCGGCCGCCGCGCCGTCGGAATCCGGCATGGCACCGTCCCCGTCCATGAGCCCCTCCGCGGCCGCCATGGACCCGGCCGCCAACCTCGTCGGCCCCGGCTGCGCCGATTATGCCGCCCAGGTTCCGAGCGGGGCCGGCTCCGTCTCGGGCATGGCCCTTGACCCGGTGGCCACCGCGGCGTCCAACAACCCGATCCTCACTACCCTGACCGCCGCCGTATCCGGCAAGCTCAACCCCAAGGTCAACCTGGTGGACACGCTGAACGGCAGCGAATTCACCGTCTTCGCCCCGACCGATGACGCCTTCAAGAAGATCGACCCGGCCACCATCGAAGCCCTGAAGTCCGACGACGCCACGCTCAGCAAGATCCTGACCTACCACGTGGTGCCCGGCAAGATCACCCCGGACCAGATCGTCGGCACCCACAAGACCGTTCAGGGCGGCTCCGTCACTGTCACCGGCAGCAAGGATGCCCTCAAGGTCGACAACGCCAACGTTGTCTGCGGCGGCGTCCAGACCGCCAACGCCACCGTCTACATGGTCGACTCCGTCCTGATGCCCAAGTAGGCAACTCCCAGACCCTCCTTCGCCGGTCCGGCGTGACTCCCCGGGCCATAAGGAGAAGCCAAGGCCCGCACCACCAGGTGCGGGCCTTGGCTTCTCTGGTGCCCACGGCCGCCGAGCGATGCCCGGCCCGGCTGTCAACTAGACTGGGGCTGTTCCGCAGCCGGCGGACCATCCAGTTCCCCAGAGGTGATTCCTTCAGTGCCCAGCAGCAGAATGCCCAGCAGGATAGCGCGGCGGCTTGCCGCCAGCATCGGCGCCGTCCTCCTTCTGCTGCCGGTCGCATCCTGCACGGGATCCCCTGATCCCGCGCCCGGCTCCGCCACCTCCTCCGCCGCCGCCGGCGCAGCACCCACGGCCCTGTTCACCTTCGGCACCGCGGCGGAACCGCTGGGGCTGGATCCTGCCCTGGTGTCCGACGTCGAGTCCTACCGCGTTACCCGGCAGGTGCTCGAAGGCCTCGTCGGCGTGGACCAGACCACGGGCCAGCCCACTGCCCTGCTCGCCACCGAATGGTCGCAGAGCGATGACGGCAAGTCCTACACATTCAAGCTCCGCGACAAAGTCAAGTTTCAGGACGGCACGGCCTTTGACGCCGCGGCCGTGTGCACCAACTTCAACCGCTGGTTCAACTTCCCGGAACCGCTGCGCCAGCAGGCCACCGGCACCACGTTCAAGAGCGTGTTCAAGGCCCACGCCGACCAGGCCCCGCTGTCCCTCTACAAGGGCTGCACCGCCGTCGCCCCGGACAACGTGCGGATCGACCTCACCCAGCCGTTCACGGGCTTCCTCCAGGCCCTCACTCTCCCGGCCTTCGCCATCTCCTCCCCGCGGGCCCTTGCCGCGGAACACGCCGATGTCCTGGACCAGAGCCGCGGCGGCCAGCCGGTCTCGGCCTACGGCCTGCACCCCGTGGGAACCGGGCCGTACGTCTTCGGCTCCTGGAACCCGGGCAGCGTCACCCTGACCAGCAACAAGGACTACTGGGGTGACAAGGGGCAGATCGGGACCATCAAGTTCGTCACCTACGACCACCCGCAAAAGCGCATGCAGGCGCTCCTGGACGGCAAGATCGATGGCTACGACGCCGTCACCGTGGGGAACTTTGACCAGTTGGTCAAGAGCGGAAAGCAGATCATCCAGCGGGATCCCTTCTCTGTCATGTACCTGGGCATGAACCAGGACATCCCCATCCTGCAGAACCTCAAGGTGCGCCAGGCGATCGAGATGGCGCTCGACAAGGACACCCTGATCCGGCGCTTCTTCATCGACAACACCGCCCAGGCGTCCCAGTTCGTCCCGCCCAAGCTCAGCGGCTTCAACAACAACGCCCCCACGCTCGGGTACAACCCGGACAAGGCCAAGGAACTGCTGGCCGAGGCCGGGTACAAGGGCGAGGAACTGAAGTTTTACTACCCGCTCAACGTCACCCGGCCCTACCTGCCGACGCCGGAGAAGGTGTACGCGGAGATCAGCCGGCAACTGACCGCCGTCGGGCTCAACATCAAGCCGGTGCCCGTGGACTGGGCCGACGGCTACCTGCAAAAGGTCACCTCGCCGGGCGACCACGCCCTGCACCTGCTGGGCTGGAACGGCTCATACTCCGACCCGGACAACTTCGTCGGCCCGCTCTTCGGCGAGCACACGGGGGAATTCGGTTACCAGGACCCCCAGGTCTTCTCCAAGATCGCCCGGGCCCGCGGATTGCCGGACGGTAAAGACCGCACGGCGGAGTACCAGACCATCAATGCGCAGATCGCGGCCACCGTTCCGGCGGTCCCCATTGCGTTCCCGATCTCCGCCCTGGCGCTCTCGGACCGGGTCCTGAAGTACCCGGCGTCGCCAGTGCTGAATGAAGTTTTCACAAAGGTCGAACTCAGGCCTTGACGCCCGGGGTCAATTTCAGTTAGTGGGCGGTGCAGGGATATTCTGTGACAGCCAGAGCCGCTGCTATCGGAGACTGATTGTGACTTTCATTTCCAAGACCCAACATGCCGACGTCGTCTTGATTGGCGGCGGCATCATGAGCGCCACGCTCGGCGCTTTCATCAAGCAGCTTGAGCCGAACTGGACCATCTCGCTGTTCGAGCGGCTCGACGAGCCCGGTCTGGAGAGCTCCGGACCGTGGAACAATGCCGGCACCGGACACGCCGCCCTGTGTGAGCTTAACTACTCCCCCGCAGCCAAAGACGGCTCGGTGGACCCCGCCAAGGCCCTGAAGATCAACGAGCAGTTCCAGCTGTCCCGCCAGTTCTGGTCCCACCTGGTCTCGAACTCCCTGATCGGCTCCCCCAAGGGCTTCATCAACACCGTGCCGCACATGAGCTTCGTGATCGGCGAGGACCACACCAAGTTCCTCCGCACCCGCTACGAGGCCCTCAAGCCGAACCCGCTGTTCCGGTCCATGGAGTACTCCGAGGACCAGGCGCAGATCGCCAAGTGGGCCCCGCTGATCGTCAAGGGCCGCGATCCCAAGCAGCGCGTCGCGGCGACCCGCGCCGCCGAGGGCACCGACGTCGACTTCGGCGCCCTGACCCGGGAACTGACCACGTACCTGGGCAACAACGGCGTGGAGATCAACTACGGCCACAACGTCAGCGACATCAAGCGCGCGTCCGACGGCGGCTGGGACCTTTCGCTCAAGCACGCCCGCAGCGGCGAGCACGGCTCGATCCACGCGAAGTTCGTGTTTGTCGGCGCCGGCGGCGGCGCCCTGCACCTGCTGCAGGCCTCCGGCATCCCGGAAAGCAAGGGGTTCGGTGGCTTCCCGGTCTCCGGCCAGTTCTTCCGCTGCACCGACGAGTCCCTCGCCGCGCAGCACAGCGCGAAGGTCTACGGCCAGGCGTCGGTCGGTGCCCCGCCGATGTCCGTGCCGCACCTGGACACGCGCTACGTCAACGGCAAGCGCTCCCTGCTGTTCGGCCCGTACGCCGGTTTCTCCACCAACTTCCTCAAGAACGGCTCCTACCTGGACCTGCCGCTGTCCATCCGCCCCTCCAACATCGTCCCGATGCTGGCCGTGGCCAAGGACAACATGGACCTCACCGCCTACCTGATCAAGGAAGTCGCCAAGCGCCACGGCGACAAAGTCGAAGCCCTGCGGGAGTACTACCCCGAGGCGAAGGACGGCGACTGGGAGCTCATCACCGCCGGCCAGCGGGTCCAGATCATCAAGAAGGACCCGAAGAAGGGCGGCGTGCTGCAGTTCGGCACCGAGGTCATCGCCGGGCGCGACGGCACCATCGGCGCCCTGCTCGGCGCGTCCCCGGGCGCGTCCACGGCCGTGCCGATCATGATTGAGCTGCTGCAGAAGTCCTTCCCGAAGAACTTCAAGGGCTGGCAGTCCAAGCTCAAGGAGATGATGCCCGGCTACGGCGTCAAGCTCAATGAGAACCCCGAGCTCGCCGCGCAGCTTGAGGCCGAGACGGCCAGGACGCTGCAGCTCGAACAGGTCTCCGCCCGCAGCTGAGTCCCTGCAGCTGGATCCTCCCAGCCGAACTCCATAGCTGAATCCCGGCCCGGCCGCGGCCTGTACTTCCCGTTTGCAGTTGTCGTCGACCCACCAGGAGACCATGAGATGTTCCGGCTCGCAAAGCTGTCGCTGGCCAACCGGGCCCTGATCGCGCTGATCACGGTGTTCGCCACCGTGTTCGGCGTGATCACGATGTCCTCGCTGAAGCAGGAACTCATCCCGTCCATCGAGTTCCCGCAGATCACGGTCATCAGCTCCATGCCGGGGGCGTCGCCGGAAGTCGTCGACAAGCAGATCAGCGCGCCCCTGGAAAAGGCGCTCAACAGCGTCGAAGGGCTCGAGTCGACGTCGTCGACCTCCCGCAACGGCGTCTCGCAGATCACCCTGGCCTTCACCTACGGCACCAACCTGGACCGGGCCCGGAACCAGATCGACCGGGCGATCTCCAACGCCCAGCAGTCGCTGCCCAAGGACGTCCAGCCGCAGGCCATCGCCGGGAGCATCAGCGACTTCCCGATCGTTTTCCTGGCCGTGTCCTCGGACAAACCGCTCAGCGAACTCAACGCCGACCTCGCCCGGCTCAGCGTGCCCCGGCTGCAGAAGCTCGACGGCGTCCGGGGCGCCGATGTCACCGGCGGCGCCACCGAGCACATCCGGATCCTGCCGCGGCCCGCGGACATGGCGGCGTCGGGCGCGGGCATCCAGTCCATCAGTGACGCCCTGAAGAACAACGGTACGCTGGTACCGGCCGGCACGATCGAGGAACAGGGCAAGACGCTCTCGCTGCAGATCGGCAGCCCGGTGGACTCGCTCGATGCCATCAGGGCCCTGCCCCTGGGCAGCGCCCGCGACGGGGCAACGATCGGCAGCGTCGCGGACGTCAGCCTGGTCGAGGACGCCCGGACGTCCATCACGCGTACCAACGGCAAGGAAACCCTGGCCGTCTCCGTGACCAAGAAGCCCGACGGCGACACGGTGGCGATCTCCCACGCCGTGAAGGACGCCATCCCGCAGCTCGAGGCCGAACTCGGGTCCAACGCCAAATTCACCCCGGTCTTCGACCAGGCGCCGTTCATTGAGAAGTCCATCAAGGACCTCACCACCGAGGGCCTGCTGGGGCTCGGGTTTGCGGTCCTGGTGATCCTGGTGTTCCTGATGTCCGTGCGCGCGACCCTCGTCACGGCCGTGTCCATCCCGCTGTCGTTGCTGATCACGTTCATCGGGCTCTCGGCCACCGGCTACTCCCTGAACATCCTGACCCTCGGGGCGCTGACCATCGCGATCGGCCGGGTGGTGGACGACTCGATCGTGGTCATCGAAAACATCAAGCGCCATTTGAGCTACGGCGAGGACAAGATCACCGCCATCGTGACCTCCATCCGGGAGGTCGCCGGTGCCATCACCGCGTCCACCCTGACCACCGTGGCCGTGTTCCTGCCGATCGCCTTTGTCGGGGACCTCGCCGGGGAGCTGTTCCGGCCCTTCGCCCTCACGGTGACCATCGCCCTGCTTTCCTCGCTGCTGGTTTCGCTCACGATCGTCCCGGTGCTGGCGTACTGGTTCCTGCGCACCCCGGCCGTCACCGGATCCGCCGCTGGTTCTGCTGTCGGCATTGCAGCCGAGGCGCACGAGGCCGAGCAGCGCACGCTGCTGCAGCGCGGCTACCTTCCGGTCCTGTCCGGGACGCAGCGGCACCCGGTCCTGACGCTGGTCGCCGCGGCGCTGGTGCTTGCCGGGACGGTGGCCATGTCCCCGCTGCTCGCCACGGACCTGCTGGGCCGCTCCGGCGAGAACAGCATGACGGTCAAGCAGGCCCTGCCGGCGGGCACGAGCCTGGCCGAAGCCACCGCGGCGGCCATCAAGGTCGAAGATGTCCTGCGCGGCGTCGAGGGGATCAAAGACGTCCAGTCCACCACCGGCAACGCCCAGACCGGATTCTCGGCCCTGCTGTCCACCGGAGCGTCGAATTCGACCTTCACCGTGGTGACGGACGAAAAAGCCAACCAGGGCAAGCTCCAGGACACCGTCCGCACCGAACTTGCCAAGCTCGGCGACGCCGGCAAGATCACGGTCGGGTCCCAGCAGGGCGGCTTCGGCACGTCCTCGACCGTGGACATCACCCTCAAGGCCGCCACCACCGCGGACCTCCGGACCGCCAGTGACGCCATGGTCAAGGCCATGGACGGGGTGCCCGGCAGCAGCGAGGTCGCCACCAACCTGGCTGCCAGCCAGCCCGTGGTCCAGGTCAAAGTTGACCGGGCCAAGGCCGTCGCGGCCGGCCTGAACGAAGAACGCGTGGCCGGGGTCCTCGCCGCCACGATCAGCCCGATCCCCGCCGGAACAGTCAGGATCGACACCGACGACTTCCCGGTACGGATCGGCGAGGGAACCCGCTTTACGAGCATCGACGCCGTCCGTGCGATCCCGCTCCCGACGGCGGCCGGTGCCGTGCCGCTGGGCAACATCGCCTCCGTGGAACAGGTCGATGTACCGGTCTCCATCACCGCCAGCAACGGCCAGCGCACCGCGAAGGTCTCGGTGACGCCGTCGGGCGCCAACCTGGGTGCGGTGAGCACCGAGGTCCAGAACCGGCTCAAATCGGTCCAGCTGCCGCCCGGGGTGACCGCAACAATCGGCGGCGCCACAACTCAGCAGGCAGACTCATTCCGCCAGTTGGGGCTCGCGCTGCTGGCCGCCGTCGCTATTGTCTACGTGATCATGGTGGCCGCCTTCAAGTCCCTCATCCAGCCACTGATCCTGCTGGTTTCGGTCCCCTTCGCAGCGACCGGCGCCATCGCCCTGCTCGTGATCACCGGCGTGCCGCTCGGCCTGCCGTCACTGATCGGCATGCTGATGCTCGTGGGCATCGTGGTGACCAACGCGATTGTGCTGATCGACCTCATCAACCAGTACCGCCAGCCGCGCGACGGCCAGCCGGGCATGAACGTGGCGGACGCCATCACGCACGGCGCCCGCCAGCGCCTCAGGCCCATCCTCATGACGGCCCTCGCCACGGTGTTCGCCCTGACCCCGATGGCCCTGGGCCTGACCGGCGGCGGAGGCTTCATCTCCCAGCCCCTGGCCATCGTGGTGATCGGCGGCCTGATTTCCTCCACCGTGCTCACGCTCATCCTGGTTCCGGTGCTGTACCGGCTCGTCGAGGGCCGGCGCGAACGCATGGCCCTGCGGAAGTCCCTGCGCCGCGGCCGCCACTCCGCACCGGCAGCCGGCGCGTCGGTCGGCCCGGCGACCGGCGAGCCTGAGGAGTTCCCGGACGAATTCCCGGAGGACGCCCCCCTGCCCGCGGGGCCGCGTTAGGCGCGCGGGCTCGGGGCCTTGGCCCGGGCGGCCCGGTGCGTCCGGTGGGCTCCATGGGTTACCCGCGGGGGCTTCGGCAGTCCGCCCCCTGGCTGGGAGCCGTTGTTCCTGTGGCGGGGTTCGGTGCTGTGCCGGGGACCGCTGGAGAGGCCGGCCGGCCGCCGCTTCCAGGCCGCGACGGGGGCCAGCACTTCGCGCGCCGGGTTGCCCGTGAAGGTCGAATTTTCCGGCACGTCCTCGCCCTTCATCACCATGGCGTCGGCCCCGAGGGTCGATCCGTCGCGCATCGTCACACCGTAGTTGACCCAGCCGTCCACCCCGATGGAGCAGCGGTTGCCGAAGACGATGTAGTCCGACTTGAACGTGCCGTCTTCCATGGAATGGCCTTGAACGTGGACTCCCTCGTTGAAGGTGCAGTCATCGCCAATCGTCACCAGGGTCTTCTCCGGCATGTTCAGGCCCGCGTCATACATCCGCTTGCCCACCCTGACGCCCAGCAGCCGCCAGATCATGGGCTTGAACGGCGTGCCATTGAACGGTGCCCCGCCCAGCAGCTTCCACAGCCGTTCGTGCCGCCAGAAGTAGCGGTCATAGATGGAGCAGTACTGCGGTGTCAGGCGGCGGAAGCCCATCACGGAGCGCTCCACCAGGGCCATGAAGAGCACCCTGAACACCATCAGCCCCAGCATGGCGCCGGCGACGGCCAGGACACCGAGGAAGCTGTGCGCGGACACGGCAACGGCGCCCGCCAGGGTGGCCGCCACCAACAGGACATACCGTACTGACAGGAACAGCACCATGCTCACGATGTTGTGCCGGTTCTTCGCCGGGAGCAACCGGTGCATGGCCTCGGCAATCTTGAGTTCGTCAAACCGGCTGTCACGCTGGACGGACCGGGGAATCTCGAACGCTGGCGAGCCCAGCAGCCCGACGTCACGCCGGACCGGGCCGTCGATGGGAATCATCACCTTGGTTGCCAGCAGACAGTTCTCCCCGGCCTGCGCCCCGATGGGGAACGTGATGTTGTTGCCCAGGAAGTTATGTCCGGCGATGCGGACCCTTGAGAGCCGGAAAGAGGTGTTGGTGTAGTCGGCGTTCATCATGTTCAGGCCGTCCGACACCATGGTCCCTGTTCCGACGGAGTTCAGGAACGGCGTTTCGTGGCCCAGCGTGGGGCCGAAGTTCGAGCCTGTCTGTTCCACCTTGCCCAGGTCCCAGCCCAGGGCGCGCAGGTAAGGCACAATGTAGGAGCTGTCACCGAAGACGTCCTTGTAAAGCTTGATGTTCGACACGCGGGCGATCATGCGATGGATGGTGAAGTGCCAGCCGTAAAGCGGGTAGACCACATCCGGTTTGATGAAGACGTTCAGCAGGCGCGGGCCGAGGAGGACGGTCACCAGACCGGTGAACAGCCCGACGATGAACAGCACCAGGGTCACCACTACGACGTCGGCAAAGAACGTGAAGGCGCCCAGCTGCAGGTGTCCGGAGTCCAGATAGGGCGGCAGTAGAGCCGCCAGCCCGAGGACGAAAGCGGGCACAACCAGGACCAGGCGGTTGAACAGCTGGAGCAGCGAGTAGATCACCCGGCGTCGGGTGCTGCAGTGGGCCGCCGGGACCCGCAGGTAGTTCACGTCGGCACGTGCGGCGGGGGAACCGTGCCAGACCTCGCCGTCCGGCACCGCCTGCGAGGTCTGCAACGATGAAGCGTGGCCCAGCTGGGTGTCGTCGCCCATCGACGTTCCGATGTCGAGCGTGGTCCGCTCCGAGACCAGCACGTTGCTTCCCAGAGTCACCGGGCCCATCTCGATCATGCCCTCCCGTGCGCGGTAGCACAGGATCGAGGCGTTTTTGTGGACCACGGTGTTGTCGCCGACGGTGAGCAGGTCCGGGCAGGCAGGCACTTTCCGGGAGAAGATCACCACTCCCTTGCCGATCTTTGCGCCCAGGAGCCGCAGGTACACCACATACAGCGGCGACCCGGCGAACAGGACGAGCGGATTGGCCCGGGTCAGGGTCTTGACCGTCCAGAAACGGAGATAGGACGGACTCCAAATCCGGATGGTCCCCGGCTTCCACCGCCCGACGAGAACCCATTTGAGGATGATCGGAGTCACGGACAGGACCACGAAGGTCGCGGCGCCGAAACCGATGGAGCGGATCCACATGTCAAGGAGCGTGCTTCCGCCCGAGGTCCATTCGTACCCCACGATCAGCAGCCACGCCGCGTACATCGTGTACCCCAGGAAGATCAGCAGTTGGATCACTCCGCACAAGCCGTACTGCAATGAACTCACCGGGCGGAACGGCGCCGCAGGCTCGACGTCGGTCTCCAGCACGGCCGTGCTCGTCACCGATTCGCTGTGCCGGGCCTCGAGGCACGCGGCAAGCTGCCGGACGGTCGGATTCTCGTAGATGTCCTGCATAGCCGCCGGCGGCAGCGCGGTTTCTTTCCGGATGCGGGCGCAGAACCGCGCCATCAACAGAGAGTCTGCGCCGAGGTCGTTGAAGAAGTGGGCGTCGGCGGACACCTTGTCCAGGCTCAGCACGGCGCCAAGCTGCTCGGCCAGGGTTTCCTCGGCAGCGGTTTCCGGCGCCGCGTACGCCCCCGCAGCCGACTGGCTGATCCTGTGCTCCGGACGCGGCAACCGTTTCCTGTCCACCTTGTCGCTGGCCATCATGGGAATGGCGTCCAGCTGTTCAAAATATGCCGGCACCATGTAGCCGGGAAGCCGGGTGCGCAGCATCCGGTGGAGCTCACGGGCATCAACGTCCGTGGCGTCCTGGCGCAGGGTGTAGTAGGCGGCCAGTTCCACCGTTCCGGGTTCCGGCTGGTACGTCTGCACAACCGCCTGCGCGATACCGGGCAGCTGCAGGAGGATGGATTCGATTTCGCTCAGCTCGATGCGGTAGCCGCGGATCTTGACCTGGGTGTCGATCCGGCCGAAGTACTCGAGTTCGCCGTCGTCGTTGATCCGGCCCAGGTCCCCGGTCCGGTAAATCCGGCCGGAGGGGTTGTTCTTGATCCCCACGAAGTCCGGAACAAAGGCCCGTTCCGTCAGATCCGGCCGGTTGACGTATCCCCGGGCCAGCCCGACGCCGGCCAGGCCGATTTCCCCCGTTTCACCGGGCGGCAGGGCGCGCAGCTCCTCGGGATCCACGATGACCGCCGTGTACGTGGGCAGGGGCACGCCGAGGGACACGGGCGTGTCCGGGTCCAGGAGGGACCAGGTGGCGGTCACGGTCGCTTCGGTGGGGCCGTAGACGTTCAGGAAGCGGCGGCCCGGGCGGTGCCACCGCGCGACCAGGTCCTTCGGGCAGGCCTCGCCCGAGACCAGCAGGAAACGGAGCCCGGGCAGGTCCTCGTCGAGGGTGGCCAGCAGCGTCGGCACACAGCAAAGCGCCGTGATGCGTTTTTCCTGCAGGTACTCCGCGAGCTCGGCCCCCAGCATGCTGGACCGGCCCGGCTTGGGCACCAGGGTGGCTCCGACCATCCAGGCGACCCAGATCTCCTCCACCGAAAAGTCAAAGGCGATCGTCATGCCCTGGTACACGCGGTCCTCGGGCACAATGCCGTAGATGTCGGAGGCCACCCGGACAAAGTTGCAGATGCTGGCGTGCTCGACGGCCACGCCCTTGGGCCGGCCGGTCGAGCCGGAGGTGTAGATGATGTAGGCCAGTTCGTCGGCCGTCCCGCCGACGTCCTCCGCGCCCAGGCGCGAGGAATCCTTGGCGTCGATCTGTGCCTCCACAGCATCCAGGCACACAGTCACGGCGGCGACCTCGGGCAGCAGGTCCTTCAGATGGGACAGGGACAGGACCATCGCCACGGTCGCATCTTCGACAATGTATTGGAGGCGGTCCGGCGGGAACCCCGGATCCAGGGGAACATAGGCCGCGTGGATCTTCAGGACCGCGAGCATCGCCACGTAGGACCGCCACGGCTGGTCAAACAGCAGGGCAATGCGGTCACCGGGCCGTGCGCCGCACACCAGCAGATGGCGCGCCAATTGGTTCGCCCGCTCGTCAAGCTGCGCGTAGGTCAGGACGATGTCCCCCGCGTCCACGGCGACCTGGTCGGCCAGTCCCTGTTCCCGCAGGCGGTCACAACGGTCCTCAAAGAGTTGTTCCAGCCGCTCCCCCCGCTGCCAGCGGGCGGCTTGATCCGGCGCGGCCGACGTCAGGACCGTAGCACCGCCCGGGCCGCCGTCCATTGACATTTTGCCGCGCAACTCCGGGGGGCGGGTGAGGCTGTTGCCGATCCTCGCGGTCTTGCCCATCCTTTAGCTCCTTCGCTAGAAGTGACGTGCCACGGTTCTGCCGATCCGCGGGACAGGGGTCAGGTCCCTGCCGGATACTGCAACCCATGTGCGGACCGGGCGGCCGACGGCAGCTGTATGGACGGCAGGTGTGTGGTTGTCAACGTGCGCGGTCACCGGTTCGCTTTCCGCCGGGGCCATGCCGAACGCCCGGCGGACGGCACGTTCGGCGTCCGCGAGCCGGTCGGTGGGGGTGGCGACGCCCAGGCAGGTCTCGGAGATGTCGACGAGGTCGAAGTCGACGTCGACGTCGGACAGGGCCTTGAGGAAAGTGCAGAAGATTTCCGGCGAGGACCTCATCCCCAGGCCCGTGACGGACACCCTTCCCATCTCGTTATCGTGCTGCAGGCCCTGGAATCCGATCGCTCCCTGGGCGGCGTGCAGCACGTCCAGGGCACGTTCTGCCTGCGCAGCGGGAAGGATCAAGGCGACGTCGGAACGCGCCGAACCGGGGCCGGCCGGTTTCTGGACGATGTTTTGTACTGTTGCGCCCGACCGCGACAGCGCTTGGAAGACGTGCGCCATGCATCCCGGTTCGTCCGGTATTCCGGCGACGATGATTTTCGATGCCGAGTTGACCCCGGCCACGGCGGTGACCACGGGTTGCTCGCGTGCCGGCTCGCGCCGCTCATGGCGGTCGAGGCCGGGCAGGATCAGGGTCCCCGGCTCGGCGACAAAGGAGGACCTGACATGGATCGGAATATCGAATCGGCGTGCGTATTCCACGCACCTCAGGTGGAGGACCTTGGACCCGGAGGCCGCGAACTCGAGCATTTCCTCGCTTGAGAGGACGTCCAGTTTTCGCGCCGTCGGCACAACCCGGGGGTCCGCTGTGTAGACACCGTCGACATCCGTGTAGATCTCGCAAATGCCGGCCCCCAGTGCTGCCGCCAGTGCCACCGCGGTCAGGTCCGAGCCGCCCCGGCCGAGGGTGGTGACTTTCCGACGCTTCTTCGTTCTGCCCTGGAATCCCGCAACGATGGGCACTTCGCCGCGGGCGAGGCAGGCACGGACGCGGTCGGGCCGGACGTCGGTGATGTGCGCCTTGCCGTGGACGCTGTCGGTAATCAGTCCCGCCGCACTGCCGGTGAATGTCCGCCCCACCTGGCCAAGATCGGCCAGGGCGATGGCCAGCAGGGCCGAGGACACGAGCTCCCCGATGCTCAGGAGGGCGTCGAGGTCCCCGGGCAGCGGCCTGGTGGAAACTCCGGCGGCGAGGTCACAGAGTTCATCGGTGGTGTCCCCCATGGCCGACACGACCGCCACCACGCGGAACCCGTCCTCCCGGGTCTTGGCTATCCGCTCGGCGGCGCGGACGATACCGGCGGCATCCGCCAGCGACGAACCGCCAAACTTCTGGACTATGACACTTCCGGCCGGTATGACGCTGCCGGGCGGCATCGGCCGGCCAGCTTCCTCTGGATCACTATCGTTGACCGCTAGTGCCTTACGGGTGCCCATTTCTCTCCCCGAAATCTGCTTCGATTCTTGCGCGCGGTCTGTGCCCCACGCGGCGGTCGGTGCGGATGCTCAAACGCTGGAGACCAGGGCGACCGGGATCCCGGTCACGGATTCTGCGGCTCCGGCGAGAATGTCGAGTCCTTTCTGCAGCTCCTGGGCGCTGATTGTCAGCGCGGGCATGGTCTTGAGGACCTCGCTCTCCGGCCCGGACGTTTCGAGGAGCAGCCCTCGGGCGAACGACTCGGCAGCAATCTTTTCCGCTGTACCGGGACTGGGGTAGTAAATGCCCGCGAGCAGGCCGCGGCCGCGGACGGTGGCGCCTTCGACGCTCGCCGCGATCCGGGCAAGCCCGTCATGCAACTGGCCAATGAGCGCGGCGACATGCGCTTCGAACCTGCCGTCCCGCCAAAAATGGTCCAGCGCCGCGGTTCCTGTGACGAAGGCCGGGTTGTGCCCGCGGAATGTGCCGTTGTGCTCGCCGGGCTTCCAGATGTCCAGTTCGGGCCTGAAGAGGGTCAGGGCCAAAGGCAGCCCGAAGCCCGAGATGGACTTCGACAGGGTGATGATGTCCGGGGTGATCCCGGCCTCTTCAAAGCTGAAGAAGGTGCCGGTCCGTCCGCAGCCGGCCTGGACGTCGTCAACGATCAGCAGGATGCCGTGATCGTGGCACAGCTCCGCGAGGCCCCGCAGCCAGGATGCCCGGGCGGCCCGGAGTCCGCCCTCGCCCTGGACCGTCTCCACGATCACCGCGGCTGGCTTGTCGAGCCCCGAACCGCTGTCTTCCAGGGCGTGCCGCAGCCAGAGGAAGTCCGGCGCCTGCCCGTCGAAGAATCCGTCGTAGGGCATGCTGGTTGTATTCGTCAGCGGGACGCCGGCCCCCTGGCGTTTCATGGAATTGCCTGTCACCGACAAGGAGCCCAGAGTCATCCCGTGGAACGCATTGGTGAAGCTCAGGACCTGCTGCCGGCCGGTAGCCTTGCGCGCCAGCTTCAGAGCCGCCTCCACGGAGTTGGTTCCCGTGGGCCCGGGGAACATGACTTTGTAGTCCATGCTCCGCGGCTGGAGGATCACTTCCTGGAAGGTTTCCAGGAAACGCCGCTTGGCGGGGGTTTTCATGTCGAGCGAGTGGACGATCGCGCCGGAGAGCAGATATTCAACCAACGGGCGCAGGAGCACCGGATTGTTGTGTCCGTAGTTCAGGGCCCCCGCACCGGAGAAGAAGTCCACGTATTCGCGGCCGTCTTCACTGTAAAGGGTGCTGCCTGCGGCACGTTCAAAAACGGTGTCCCAACTGCGGCAATAGCAGCGAACCTCAGACTCCAAGCTCTCAAAGATATCCATCTTTCGACGTCCCCCGTACTTCTGCAACTGGCGAAGTTTCCCGTGCGTGCCTGCAGCCCGGGCTTTCAGATGACGGGCAGGCGGAAGGGCACGGCGCCTGCGGCGCGCTGCCCCCGGCCCCCGCGGGCCCGTATTTTCTTGGCCTGCGGAGAGAGTCCGCCGGCAAACTGGGCAGTTACGTCACATCAGCCACGTCACGTCAACAGCGTCACAGACGTCTCGTCGCGTCACATAATGTACGGCTGCCCGGATGTCAATCTATAGCCAGAATAATCTCAGCTTGCTCACAGCACCTGAGTAGCCGGTACCTGTTTTTTGCGCGTAAGCGGCTGATAAACTACGTGACTAGTCGCAGGTCCAAGAGGCCTTACGCCAAAGGTGTACTCGAACTTCCCGTAACAGGCCGAATGCCTGTTGCCAACGCCCGAAACCTGCCCTAACCTTGGCCGGGCCGCCTTATCCCTTGCCTGTGGCGTAGGCCGCGGTGGCGTAGGCGAGGGCGGCGGACATTTCCTTGAGCAAATCGGCGTTTGTGTTGGCAATGGTGTCGCAGGCCTCGTGGTAGCAGGGATCGAGATGCTTGCCGGCCTGGCCGCCGTACTCCTGCACCTGGGCCTGGGTCTTCTTCTTCACATCGCCGGTGAACAGCCCGCCGCCGGGAATGCCCGCCGAGAGGAACGCGTCGTAGTCGGAGCCGCCGTCGAACGGCGTGGTCTCGGCCGGCAGCGAGTTCTCTTCGAAGAAGCGGAAGAAAATGTCCTCGATCGCCTTCGACCCGGCCGGCCCGGCGTTCCCGAAGTCCGTGCCGTCGCCGTCGTGCACGGACCGGACCCCGTTGGGCGACGCGGCCATGTCCACGTTCAGGTTCGCCGCGGTCTGTTGCTTCTCGGTCCGGCTGAGCTCGTCGACATAGTGCTGGGATCCGTAGAGCCCGTCTTCCTCCCCGCCCCAGAACGCGAACCGGACCCGGTTGGCCGGCGCGATCCCGGATTCCTTCAGCCACCGCGCGGTCTCGAGGACGGCCGCGACACCGCTGGCGTTGTCATTGATGCCGGGACCCTCGGGCACCGAGTCCAGGTGCGCGCCCACCACCACGGTACGCTCCGCGCTGCCGCCGGTGTCGGCGAGGATATTGAAGGACTGCACCCGCTTCTTGTTCCGGCCCTCTCCCCGGAAGCTGAAGGCCTGCCGGACCGGCGTGTAGCCGGCCGCCCGCAGCTGCTCCTCGACGTAGCGGCCCGATTCCTCGTACCCGTTCGTGCCGGAGGCGCGGTTGCCGTCATTGGCGTCGGCGATCCGCTGCAGCGCCTCCAAATGGCTGCTCACGCCGCGGGACTTGAAGTCCGCCAGCACCGTGCGCGCATCCACCGGGCTCACCGGGTCCAGCCGCGAACCGCTGCAGCCTGCCAGGGCGATACTGACCGCACTCAGGATGACCGCGGCAGCCGCCGCAGTGCGTTTCCGCCTGTCCAATCGTGCACCCGTCACGGTACGAAGATAGCGTGCCGGCCGGCACAGGGGGAAGGGAATATCCGGACGCAGGTGGCGTTATACCTGCCGATACATGCAAATGCATGTAACTCGGCTATAGTGGAAGCAGTTCCCGGATCAGACCGGCCACGGAAAGGCACATCATGCAAATCGGCGTCTTCAGCGTCAGCGACATCACCACCGACCCCACCACGGGCCGGACCCCTACGGAACACGAACGCATCAAGGCGTCCGTGGCGATCGCTAAGAAGGTCGAAGAGATCGGCATGGATGTCTACGCGATCGGCGAGCACCACAACCGGCCGTTCTTCTCCTCCTCCCCCACCACCACGCTGGCCTACATCGCCGCCCAGACGGAGCGCATCATCCTCTCGACGGCCACCACCCTGATCACCACGAATGACCCGGTCAAGATCGCCGAGGATTTCGCGATGCTCCAACACCTCGCGGACGGCCGCGTGGACCTGGTGCTGGGCCGCGGCAACACGGCCCCCGTCTACCCCTGGTTCGGCAAGAACATCCAGGACGGAATCGAACTGGCGATCGAGAACTACAGCCTGCTGCGCCGGCTCTGGGATGAAGACACCGTCAACTGGTCCGGCAAGCACCGCACCCCACTGCAGAACTTCACCTCCACGCCCCGCCCGCTCGACGGCGTCGCGCCTTTTGTCTGGCACGGTTCCATTCGCACGCCGCAGATCGCCGAAGTGGCCGCGTACTACGGCGACGGCTTCTTCGCCAACAACATCTTCTGGCCCAAGGAGCACTACCAGCAGCTGATCGGCCTCTACCGTGAGCGCTACGAGCACTACGGCCACGGCAAGGCGGACCAGGCCATCGTGGGCCTCGGCGGCCAGTTCTTCATGCGGAAGAACTCCCAGGACGCCGTCAAGGAGTTCCGTCCCTACTTCGACAACGCCCCCGTCTACGGCCATGGTCCGTCGCTGGAGGACTTCACGTCCCAGACGCCGCTGACGGTCGGGAGCCCGCAGGAGGTCATCGAAAAGACCCTCACGTTCCGGGAGTATTTCGGTGACTACCAGCGGCAGCTGTTCCTGATTGACCACGCGGGGCTGCCGCTGAAGACCGTGCTGGAGCAGCTGGACCTGTTCGGCGAAGAGGTCCTGCCGGTGCTCCGCAAGGAATACGCCGAGAAGACCCCGGCGCACGTTCCGGAACCGCCGACGCACGCCGGCCGGGTCGCCGCGGCGGTGGCTGCCGGGACCGTCGACGCCGGCACGGTCGAAAACACGCGTCTGGACGCGTGATGTCTGCCAAGACCACCGAATCACCTGTTCGCCTGGCCGCGGAAACCTGGGAATCCCTGTTCCGCGCCCAGGTGGCGGTGATGCGCAAACTGCAGGCGGCGCCGGCGTTCAAGGCCCTCGCCGTCAATGAGTACGACGTTCTCTTCACGCTCTCCCGCTGCCCCTCCGGATGGCTGCGCCTGAACGAGCTCAATGACAACGTGCTGCTGAGCCAGTCCAGCCTGAGCAGGCTCGTGGAGCGGCTCGAAAGGCGCGGCCTCGTGGAGCGGATGCCGGCCCCGGACGACGGGCGCGGCATCCTCGTCCGGCTCACCGAGGCCGGACGGGACCTGCAGAAGCAGATCGGCCGCGAGCACGTCCGGGACATCGCGGCCCTGGTGGGTCCTGCGCTCTCCGCCGCGGAACAGCAGGAACTGCTGCGGCTGACCGAGAAGCTCCGCGCCGCGGTCGCCGCCCGCTGACGGGGGGCCCGGTGCGAACGGGCGCCTAGCGGATGGCGACGAGCTTCGCCGGGTCTTCCTCCGGGAGCACATCGACGGTGGCGGTGACTTTGAGCTCCTTCAACGACAGGCTGCCGCCCACGGTGGACAGGAAGGCGGTGTCCGAAGAATCGCGTCCGGCCGTGATCCGCAGCATGCTTTCCCGCGGAGCGAGTCCGGTGGGGTCGATGATGTGCCAGGCGCCGTTGATGTGTGCTTCGGCGACGGCGTGGAAGTCCATCGGGGTCAGGCCCGGCGCGTAGACGGCGGCCAGCCGGGCCGGGACGTTTTTCGAGCGCAGCAGAGAAATGGCGAGGTGGGCGAAGTCCCGGCAGACGCCGCGGCGGTGCAGGAGGGTCTCGACGGCGCCGTCGGTTCCCCGCGAGGAGCCGCTGACGTAGCGCAGCTCGCTGAAGACCCAGTTGCGGACCGCGTGGAGCAGTTCTTCGCCCTGGAGGCCGCCGAATTCCGCGTAGGCGGTGGGCAGCAGCCGGTCGGACTCCGCGTAGCGGCTGGGCCGGACATAGCGGATCAGTTCCATGAGCCCGGGTTCTTCCGGCAGCGCGAACCCGGTGACGGTGGCCGAGTATTCGACGAGGACTTCGGTGGGCTCGGCGAATTCCATGTAGTGGAAGCGCCCGCCGTGGTGGTCCGACAGCTCGGTGAGCGGCACGTCTTCACCGCCCGCAGTCACCACGAGCGACTCCTCCAGCGAGTCATACCCGGCATTCCGCGCCACGGCGACGGCGAGGGCCACCTTGGTTTCGGCAACGGTTTTGAAGGCCAGGCGGGCGGCTACGGTGCGTTCCATGTATCTCCGGGATGTGAGGTGACGTCAGGGGAAGATCGCCGCCGACGGCCCGGGGATGTGCGGGTGGGCGGGACTAGTTTTTGATCTTCAGAGACATTAGCATCCGCTGGACATTGGCGAATTCCGAGCCCTCGTGGACGTACTTGGCCGCCTGGTCAAGGGTGTCGAACGCCTTTGCCGGGGCAACCTTCCGGTCGGGAGCCAGTGGCTTGAGCACCGTCAGGTCGCCAAAGGAGTAGTCGGCCTTGCCGTCCGGGCCGCGGACCACATTCTGCAGGGCGCAGCTCTTGCCGCCGGCGCCGCCCGCCACGTTCGTGATGCCGTAGGAGCCGAAGAACTTGTAGCCCTGGATGACCCGGAACACCACGTGCGGGTCGATCGTCCCCTCGCCGCCGCCGTGCGGCAGGTCCACGGGCACGCTGCTGACCACCACGTACTCGCGGGCGGCACCGTCCGGGCAGGCCGCGGCCGGCTGCGGCTTCAGGCCCGTCTGCAGGGTGGCCAGGTACACGCCGTCGGCGTCCTTGACCTCGATCTTGAGGCCGCCCGGAAGCGTTCCCTGGTCCGGGGCCACGGACTGGACAATCCAGTCCTGCGGAACCTCGAAACTGACAGTCTTCGCCGGGTCGGTGAAGACTTTCCAGGCCTGCGCCGTCGAGCCCGGGGCGGAGGAGACGCTGGCGGAGGCCGTCGGGCTCCCGGTGGTGGCCGGCGTCGTACTCTCCGCAGCGCTGCCGCCTGCCGTCCAGACGGGTGCACCCTTGCCCTCGCTGCTGCACCCGGAGAGCGCTGCCGCCGCAACCGCGAGCGCCGCGCCGGTGCGCAGCACGGCGCCCCGGATCCCAGCGACGCCGGTTCGTGAAGAAGGGGTGGTCCCGCTCATGGTGCCAGCCTAACCGCGGCACCCCGATCCGGCTCCCATGTCCGGGACATAAATCCGGGCAGAAAATCCGCCCGGGGAAAGCGGGATACGCTGGGGGCATGGCCGAACAGCACTTTGACGGAACGCATCTTGGGGCGCAGGACGATGTGGCGGGAATGTCGGCGCTCGATATCGCGGACTGGCGGCTGCGGACCTTTGCCCTCTACGCCACGGTGCGCAAGCTGGCAGCCGAGAGCCCCGCGGAAGCCCATTCCTACTGGCGCCACGAGCGGGACCGGATGTTCGGCACCCACCCGGCGTCGGCGCTGACGGCCGCGGCCAAGGCCAGCTTCGGCGGCCTGAAGACGGCGGACTACGATCCCATCTACCGTTTCCATGTCCCCCTGACCCCGGAGGGCGCCGGCCGGGAGATGAACGTCGAAACGGCGACCGACGGACTGGTCCGGTTCGTCCGGCTGGGCACCTTCGACCTTCCCGAGATGGGGCAGCTCGCGGTCTGGAAGCTCCACGGCTACGGCGGCGGGATCTTTGTGCCTTTCCGTGATGCCACCGCCGGGCAGCCCGGCGGCAGCTACGGCGCCGGACGGTACCTGCTGGACACCATCAAGGGCGCCTTCCACGGCGTGCGCGGGTCCGGGCCCAAGGCCGAATTCGTCCTCGACTTCAACTTCGCCTACAACCCCTCCTGCGCCTACAACGAAGCGTGGGCATGTCCCCTGGCGGGCCCGGCCAACCGGCTGGCCGTCGAGATCCCCGTGGGCGAGCTGTACTGAGCGGATGGAGTCCCAGCTCGAACAGCAGTCCCGGGGCGCCGGCGTCGTCCGCGGGCCGGCCACCCGGCGGTACCGCGGAATCCTCCGCTACCCCGTGGTCCGGCAGCTCATCCGGTTCACCGGGGTCGGCATTGTCTGCACCGTGACGTCGCTGGCCCTGTACGCGCTCTCCCGGCCCTGGCTGGGGCCCCAGCCGGCCAACGCGGCGGCCCTGATCGTGACCTCGTTCATGAACACCGCGCTCAACCGGCGCCTGACGTTCAAAATCACCGAGCGCCGCCGGATGAAGCGCGACCACCTCAACGGCCTGATCGTGATCCTGGTGGCCCTGCTGATCACCGGCGGCAGCCTCGCCGTCCTGCACTGGCTCAGGCCCGACGCCACGGTGGCCGACGAACTCTGGACCACCACCCTCTCCGGCTTCGCCGCCACCGCCGTGCGGTTCACGATGCTGCGGCACTGGATCTTCCGCCGCGCCCGGCACCGCTGAGGACCCCTGCTGCTAGCTGGTTGGGCCGAGGGCACGGACGCTGACGACGGCGGTGCGGACCGCGGCCGCTGCCTCCTGCAGCTCCCCCGCGGTGATGGCGGAGTCAAAGCTGAAACGCACGGCCGTCTGGGCCACCGCCGGCTCGATGCCCATGGCCAGGAGCACCGGTGAGGGCGCGTCCGAGCCCGCCGCACAGGCCGATCCGCTGGAGCAGATCACGCCCTGCCGTTCGAGTTCCAGCAGCACGGACTCGCCGCTGGTGCCCGGGAAGCAGAAGGACGCCACGGAGGGCAGCCGCTCGGTGGGGTGGCCGGTGAGGAACGCCCCCGGAACGCCGGCCAGCACCGCCTCAATGAACCCGTCGCGGAGGGCCGCCACGCGCCCGGACGGGCCGGCCGGGTCTGCGGTCGCGGCCAGGGTCAGGGCCGTCGCCGTTGCTACCGCGCCGGCGACGTTCTCCGTGCCGGAGCGGCGGCCGCGCTCCTGGCCGCCGCCGTGGACCAGCGGTTCCACCCTGGTCCGGCCGCGGAGGAAGAGGGCGCCGCTGCCCTTCGGTGCGCCGAGCTTGTGGCCGGACATGCTCAGTGCGTCCACGCCCAGGGCGCCGGTGTCCAGCGGCAGCCAGCCGGCGGCCTGGACGGCGTCGGTGTGGAAGGGGATCCCCCGTTCGCGGGCCAGCGCGGCGAGCCGGGCGACCGGCTGGACCGTGCCGACCTCGTTGTTGGCGTACATGACGCTGACCAGGGCGGTCCGGGGACCCAGCACCGCCAGGAGCGCCTCCTCTGTGACCTGCCCGTAGCGGTCCACGGGGATCACATCGACGCCGAAGCCGTGGACGCGTTCGAGATACCTGGCCGATTCCTCCACCGCGGGATGTTCGACGGCGCTGATCGCCACCCGGTCCAGGCCCGGGTCGGCGGAGCGCCGGGCCAGGGCGATGCCCTTGACGGCGAGGTTGTCCGCCTCCGTTCCGCCGGAGGTGAAGATGACTTCCCCGGGCCGGCAGCCCAGTGCCTTGGCCGTCGCGGCCCGGGCGCCGGCGAGCGCCGTCGCGGCCGCATCCCCCAGCGAGTGGTGGCTCGACGGGTTGCCGAATTCGCCGGTGAGGTACGGCCACATGGCCTCCAGCACCTCGCGGCGGACCGGCGTGGTGGCGGCGGCGTCGAGGAAGATCACGGTGCGCCTCAGCCGGCCGCCGAGACAGCGTCTGGATCCGTGCCTGCGGCGATGTCCAGCTCGATGTCGAGGCCGAGGTCCAGGGCCGTGACACTGTGCGTGAGCCCGCCGATCGAGATGACGTCCACTCCGGTGGCCGCGATGTCCGCCACGGTGGCGAGGTTGACGTTGCCGCTGGCTTCGATGCGGGCGCGGCCGGCCACGAGTTCGACGCCGGCCGCGAGTTCGGCCAGGGAAAAGTTGTCCAGCATGATGGTGTCCACCCCGGCGGCCAGCACGGGTTCAATCTGTTCCATGGTGTCCACTTCCACCTCGAAGTGCGTGGTGTGCCCAAGCTGGGCCTTGGCCCGGCGCAGCACCGCGGTGAGCTTCGCCGGGTCTCCCCCGGTCAGGACGGCCAGGTGGTTGTCCTTGGCCAGGACGGCGTCGGAGAGGCTGAAACGGTGGTTGGCGCCGCCGCCGCAGCGCACGGCGTAGCGTTCCAGCACGCGCAGCCCCGGCGTCGTCTTGCGGGTGTCGGTGATCCTGGCCCCGGTGCCTTCGACGAGCGCCACGAACTCGGCGGTCCTGGTGGCGATGGCGCTCATCCGCTGGACCAGGTTCAGACCGACGCGTTCGGCCAGCAGCACGGCGCGGGCGTTCCCGGTCACCCGGGCCAGGGCGGTTCCGGCGTGAAAGGTCTCGCCGTCGCTGACCAGCAGTTCGACGGCGGCGTCCGGGTCGGTCAGCGTCATTGCCGCGGCGAACACCTCACCGCCGCTCATGACGCCGGGCACGCGGGCGTTCAGCACCGCGGTTGCCCGTGCCTGCGCGGGAATGAGCGTCTGCGAGGTGATGTCGCCGTACGGGGCGTCTTCCTGGAGCGCGGCGCGCAGGACCGCCAGGACGGCGGATTCGGGCAGGCTCCCGGCGAGCGCCGCGGTGCGGGCGGGCAGGGTTTCCGGGCTTGCATGGGCAGTCGTGGTCACGAGGAAATCCTTTGCATGGAATGGGTGAAGGCCGGGGCGTCGTGCGTGTCCGCCCGGTAGTGGGCTCCGACGGATCGCGTGCGCTGCCGGGCTGCCGCGACGAGGAGCCCGGCCGCCAGGAGCAGGTTCCGGTCCTCGTGGGCGGCCTGGTCGGACCCGGCGGGGTTCCCGGCGGCAGGGGAACCGGTCCCGACGTCGGCGCTCCAGCGCGCCAGCCGGGCCGCGGCGGCGTCGAGTCCGGCACCGGTGCGCGTCACTCCCGCGGCCGCGGTCATGAGCCGGCCCAGGGCCTGCCTGCTGAACGGAACCTCGTCCGCGGCTGCGCCGTGAGCACCGGCCGGGACTGTGGCCGGGGCGGGCAATAGGCTGCCCGGGTGGACGTCCCCGGGGGCCGCTGCGGGCCAGTGCGGAGCGTGGACGGCGGCACGCAGGAAGTCCTCGACCGCGCGGCGGCCAAACACGAGGCCTTCGAGCAGCGAGTTACTCGCCAGCCGGTTGGCGCCCTGTGCGCCCGTGCGGGCGACCTCGCCGGCGGCGTAAAGCCCCGGGACGGTGGTGCGGCCCCAGAGGTCGGTGGACACTCCGCCCATCCAGTAGTGGGCTGCCGGGGATACGGGAACCACTTCGGCGGTCCAGTCGTGGCCGGCCGCCCGGGTGGCGGCCGTAATGGTCGGGAACCGGCGGGCCAGGAAGCCGGCGCCGCGTGCGGCCTCGATGCCCCGGGCGTCCAGGTAGACCGGGCTGTCCGGCGCGGCCCCGGTGGCGGCCAGGTGCAGGGCGATGCTGCGGGAGACGACATCGCGCGGGGCGAGTTCGGCGTCCGGGTGGTAGTCCGGCATGAAGCGGTGCCCCGCGGCGTCCAGCAGCACGGCTCCCTCGCCGCGGACGGCCTCGGAAATGAGCAGGGCCGGCGGCCCGCCCGGGACCTCTTCGACGGCCAGGGTGGTGGGGTGGAACTGGAAGAACTCCAGGTCCCGCACCGCGGCACCGGCGCGCCAGGCCAGGGCCACGCCGTCGGCCGTCGCGACGGCGGGGTTGCTGGTGCGGGCAAACAGCCGGCCGGCGCCGCCGGTGGCGAGCAGGACGGCGTCGGCCCTGACCAGGTGGCTCCGGCCGCCGGCCAGATATTCCACTCCGGTGACCCGGGCCGGCATGCTGCCGGGCTGTGCCGCGGAACCGGGCAGGGGGTCCGTCAGGAGCCCGGTGACAAACGCGCTGGTCTCCACCCGGAGCCGGCCGCGGCCGGAGCGTTCCAGGACGGCACGTTCCAGGACAGCGGCGACGAGCCCGCGGGCGATGCAGGCGCCTGTGGCGTCGCCGCCGGCGTGCAGGATGCGCGGCGCCGAATGGGCGGCCTCGAGCCCCAGGGCGGGTCCGCCGTCGGGACGGGTGTCGAAACGCACTCCGTAGCGGGACAGGCCCGCGATGTCCCGGACGGCCTCCGTACACAGGATCCGGACGGCCTCGGCGTCGTTCAGCCCGGCGCCCGCCGCGAGGGTGTCGGCAATGTGCGCGGCCACGGAGTCCCCGGGAGCGGCGTCGCCCGGGGCCAGGACGGCGGAGACACCGCCCTGGGCGTAGAAGGTGTTGCTTTGCTCCAGGGTCCCCTTGCTCAGCAGCACCACTTCCACGTCACCGTCATGGCTTCCGCCGGCGGCGTCGGCGGCGAGCAGCGCGGCGTAGAGCCCCGCGATGCCGCTGCCGACGATTACGACCCGCCTGGTCACGGCCGCGCCGCCAGCATGCGTTCCAGCGCCACCTTGGCCGGGGCGGCGACGGCGTCGTCCACGGTGATGCGGTTGACGACCTCGCCCCGGACGAGGGCTTCGAGCACCCAGGCAAGGTAGCCGGGGTGGATGCGGTACATCGTCGAGCAGGGGCAGATCACCGGGTCCAGGCAGAAGATGGTGTGCTGCGGGTATTCCGCGGCCAGCCGGTTGACGAGGTTGATCTCGGTACCGACCGCGAAGGTGGTGGGCTCAGTGGCCGCGGCGATGGCCTTGCGGATGAAGTCGGTGGACCCGGCGGAATCGGCGGCGTCGACCACCTCCATGGGGCATTCCGGGTGCACGATGACCTGCACGCCGGGGTACTCGGCACGGGCCTTCTCGATCTGGCCGACGTTGAAGCGCTTGTGGACGGAGCAGAAGCCGTGCCAGAGGATCACGCGGGAGTCCTGCAGCGTCTGCGCATCATTGCCGCCGAGGTCCTTGCGCGGATTCCACATGGGCATCTGTTCCAGCGGGACGCCCATGGCCTTGGCGGTGTTGCGGCCCAGGTGCTGGTCCGGGAAGAACAGCACGCGCTGACCGCGTTCGAACGCCCATTCGAGCACGGTGGCGGCGTTCGAGGACGTGCAGACGATCCCTCCGTGCTCGCCGCAGAAGCCCTTGAGCGCAGCCGAGGAATTCATGTAGGTGACCGGAATGACCGGCACCCGGCCGTCGGCGTCGGGCTCCGTGCCGAACAGTTCCTCCAACTGTTCCCAGCATTCGGCCACCGAGTCGATGTCCGCCATGTCCGCCATGGAGCAGCCCGCGGCGAGATTGGGCAGGATCACGGCCTGCTCGGGCCGGGACAGGATGTCCGCGGTTTCGGCCATGAAGTGGACGCCGCAGAAGATGATCGCCTCGGCCTCCGGGCGGGTCAACGCCGCGTTGGCCAGCTGAAATGAGTCACCCACGAAGTCGGCGTACGCGACCACCTCGTCGCGCTGGTAGAAGTGCCCCAGGACGACGGCGCGGTCCCCCAGGGCCGCTTTGGCTGCGCGGATCCGGGCGTCGAGTTCGGCGTCGCCGGCCAGTTTGTACTCTTCCGGCAGCTGTCCCTGACGCGGAGTCGACGCGGGGGCGGTGTCCGCGGAGGAGGCGCCGGGACCGTAGGCGGGCACGCCTGCGAGGGCCTCGGCGAGGTCGAAGTCCCACGGTCCGCGGGCCAGGGCGGGGCTGCAGGTGTTGGCCGCCGGGCCGCCTGCCATGGCGGTGGCCTGCTCGCGCGTAATCAGCTGGATGGCCGTGTTGACGCTGCTCATGGTGTGCTCCTGTTGTCTGGGTCAAGGCCGGGGCGGCCGGTGAAGCGGTAGAGGCGGGGCGGGCGGTGTTTGCCGCCCTGCAGGTACTGATCGGTTTCTTCGATTTCCGGCGTGGCCTTGACCTGCCGGCGGAAGTTGGCCGGATCGAGCTCGCGGTCCAGGACGGCCTCGTAGACCTCCCGGACCTGGGCGAGGGTGAAGTATTCGCCGAGCAGGTGGTACGCGATGGAGCCGTAGGCCATCTTGTTGCGCAGCCGCCAGAGGGCGTAGTCGATGATCGCGTTGTGGTCGAAGGCGAGCTCGCCGAGCCGGTCGGCCCGGAACCAGCGCACGTTCTCCGACTCGTCCGCGAGGGCGGCTTCCGTGGGCTGGACCAGTGCCCAGTACACGATCGAGACAACGCGCTGGCTGGGCGAGCGGTGCAGCCCGCCGAAGGCGTAGAGCTGCTCGAGGTAGTTCGGGGCCAGGCCCGTGGTCTCGCGCAGGTTCCGCGACGCGGCGTCCTGGAGGGATTCGGAGTGGGTGAGCGGGCCTCCCGGCAGCGCCCAGAGGTCCTTGAAGGGTTCCCGGATCCGACGCACCAGCGGGATCCAGAGCGTGGGCCGCCCTGTCCGCTCGCTGGGACGCAGCGCAAAGATCACCGTGGAGATGGCCAGCGACGGCGGAGCGAGCTGGCGCTCCGAGACGTTGGCTGCCGTCGTGTACACGGTGTTCCACCCCGCCTTCTCCGGGCCCGGGCCGGCCCTGTCGGGACTGCCGGGACGGTTCCGGCCGGACCGCCGGAGTAGTTATAGTCAGATTGACTAGAACTAATGATACGGCTGCTGCGTTCGGGCGCAAAATGTTGCAGGTCACGTTGGGTGTAGCGGCCCGGGCGCCGCCGGTCACTTTCCGGCGGCAGCCGCTTCCAGCAGCGGGAGGGTGCGTCCCTGGAAGTGGGTGTTGAGCACGATCACGGACGACGAGCGCAGGATAGTCTTGGTGGCGATCATGGCATCGAGGACGCGCTGCAGGTCCGGATTGGAGCGTGCGGCGATGCGGGCCATCAGGTCCGAACTGCCGGAGACCGTGTGGATTTCAATCAGTTCGGGGATCCGCGCCAGGGCCTCCACCACGGCGTCGTGCCCCAGATCCTGGTTGATGGTGAGGGAGCAGAACGCCACCACAGGGAAGCCGAACTGCGCCGGGTCCGGCTGCGGCACCCAGGAGCCGATCACGCCGGCGTCCTGCATCCGGTCCAGCCGCGACTGCACGGTGGCGCGGGCCACCTTCAGCACCCTGGACGCCTCCAGCACCGACGCCCGGGGAGAGTCCGTGAAAAATCGGACAATCTTTGCATCCAGCGGATCGACGTCCATGGATTTTCCCTTCCCGCGTGGTCCCGGCCGGACAAACCGGTGCCGCCGGCCCGCTTTTGGTGAGCAAACTGCCACCATGCTCTCACGGCAGCGGCGCGGCGGCGGCCAGCAGGGCCGCGCCAAAGACGGTAAATTCAATAGGTCCCATAAGGACGCACAGATCAAAAAAACCACACGAAGGTTCGCCAGTATGACAATGAAGTCCACCGCGAAATTGCCCGCCACCCGCCCGGCCCCGGCCCTGGGGCACAGCATGAAACCGCGCCAGCTGACCATGATGGGCCTAGGCAGCGCGATCGGCGCCGGCCTGTTCCTTGGTTCAGGGGCGGGGATCCAGGCCGCCGGCCCGGCCGTGCTGATCTCCTACCTTGTCGCCGGCACACTGATCATCCTGGTCATGTGGGCACTCGGCGAGATGGCCGCCGCCAACCCCAACAGCGGCGCCTTCTCCGTCTATGCGCAAAAGGCCATGGGCAAGACCGCCGGCGCGACCGTGGGCTGGCTTTGGTGGCTGCAGCTCGTGGTGGTCATCGCGGCGGAGGCCCTGGGCGCCGCCGCGCTGCTGTTCACCGTGTGGCCGGTCATCCCCGTCTGGGCGCTGTCCCTGATCTTCATGGCCCTGTTCACGGCGGTCAACCTGGCCGGCGTGAAGAACTTCGGCGAGTTCGAGTTCTGGTTCGCCATCCTGAAGGTGGCCGCCATCCTGCTGTTCCTGGCCGTCGGCGCGGCCCTGCTGCTGGGCCTGCTGCCGGACGTGCCCTCCCCCGGCCTGGGCAACTTCACGTCCGACTTCGCCCCCGCGGGCCTCGGCGGCATCGCCACCGCGCTCTTTGTGGTGATCTTCGCCTTCGGCGGCACGGAAATCGTCAGCGTGGCGGCAGCCGAAACCGAAAATCCCGAACGCAGCGTCGCCCAGGCGATCCGCACCGTCGTCTGGCGCATCCTGGTGTTCTACATCGGATCGGTCTTCGTCATCGCCGCCGTCCTGCCCGCCACCTCGCCGGCCCTGAAGTCGCCCTTCGCCGGCGTCCTCGACGTCGCCCGCATCCCAGGCGCCGGGGCGGCGATCACCCTCGTCGCCGTCATCGCCCTGCTGTCGGCGCTAAACGCCAACCTCTACGGCGCATCCCGCATGGTGTACTCGCTCGCTGAGCGCGGCGAAGCCCCGCGGTTCCTCTCGAAGCTCAACACGGCCCGGGTTCCGGTGCTGGCCGTGAGCGTCTCCGTGGCGTTCGGGTTCCTGGCCGCCGTCCTGGAACTGCTCTTCCCGGACAAGATCCTGCCGGCCCTGTTCCAGCTGGTCGGCTCCACATGCCTGGTGGTGTGGGGCTCGGCCCTGGTCTCCCAGCTGATCCTGCGCCGCCGGGCCGACCGCGACGGCACCGCCCTGCCGCTGCGGATGAAGGGCTTCCCCGGCCTGACGGTCTTTGGCCTGGCACTCCTGGCACTGATCTTCGCCGTCGGCTTCAGCAGCCCGGACAGCAGCAAGCAGCTGGTCAGCACCCTGGCACTCGTGGCGGGCATTGCCGCGGCGTGCTGGATCGGCGCGCGCGTCAGCCGCCGTTAGCCTCCCCGCCAGCGCCGCCCGGGTGCACAACTTGTTCACCCTGAGGCCGGAGGAGGCGGCAGCTTTGCGCAGTTTGGCCAGGGTTTTCTAGGCTGATTGCCCAGCTTCAGGCCGGTGACTAGGGTCACAGGCATGGACACACTTCTCCCCGTGGCTTCCGGGGGCGCTGCCGGGCCCCTCACCGCCGAGGAA
Organism: Arthrobacter sp. PM3; assembly: GCF_003352915.1. Taxonomy (NCBI): domain Bacteria; kingdom Bacillati; phylum Actinomycetota; class Actinomycetes; order Micrococcales; family Micrococcaceae; genus Arthrobacter; species Arthrobacter sp. PM3. The sequence continues at coordinate 4,015,674 of NZ_CP022314.1, forward strand.
CTCCGCGAGCTCTATGCGCTCATGGTGGCCGTCCGGCATTTGGACACCTCGGCCATCGCCTGGCAGCGGCAGGGCATCATCCCCGGATACGCGCCCGAACTCGGCCAGGAGGCGGCCCAGGTGGGCAGCGGCTATGCCGTGGACACCACCCGCGACTTCGTCTTCCCCACCTACCGCGAGATGGGCGTGGCCCGGACCATGGGCGTGGACATGGTGGCCTACATGTCCACCCATAAGGCCACCTGGCACGGCGGCCTGTACAACCCGGCGGAATCGCGGTTGGCCCCGATCCAGGCGGTCGTCGCCGGCTCCGTCCTGCACGCTGTCGGCTGGGCGCACGGCCAGACCCTGGATAAGAAGGACGGCGTCGCCCTGACGTATTTCGGCGACGGCGCCTCGTCCCAGGGCGATGTCCACGAGGCCATGAACTTCGCCGCCGTAATGAAGGCACCGGTGGTGTTCTTCGTCCAGAACAACGGCTGGGCCATCTCGGTTCCCACCGAACGGCAGGTGGCCGGCGGCTCCGTCGCCGCCCGGGCCGCCGGCTACGGCATCCCGGCGCTGCGGGTCCACGGCGACGACGTCGCCGCCGTCGTCGATGCCACCCGCCGCGCTTTCGCGCATGCCCGCGCCGGCAGCGGACCCGTCGTGATCGAGGCGATGACGTACCGCCGCGGGCCGCACTCGACCTCCGATGACCCGGGCCGCTACCGCTCCCTCGATGAGGAACGCGACGGCGCAGGGCAGGACCCGATTGACCGGCTCCGGCAGCGGCTGCTCGCCGACGGGCTCGCCGACGAGGCGTTCTTCGCCGAGGCCCTGGCCGCGGCCAAGGCCGAAGAAGAGCGGATCCGCACGGGCATCGAGGCGCTCGGCGCCCGGCCAGGCACCGAAATGTTCGACCTGGTCTTCCAGGAAACCACCCCGGCCCTGCAGGCCCAGGCTGCCAACTGGCGCGAGGAGTCCGAGCATGTCTAACCCGACCGTGTCCACCCCGACCGTGTCCACTCCGACCCTGTCCACCCCTACCCGAGCAGGCGGAACCGCCGTGGATGCCCCCGCCTCCGAGACCCTGTCCATGCAGCAGGCGCTGAACCGGGCCCTGGACGAGGTCCTCGCGGAGAACCCGAGGACCCTGATCTTCGGCGAGGACTGCGGCCGGCTCGGCGGGGTCTTCCGGATCACCGACGGGTTGCAGGCCAAACACGGCGCGCAGCGGGTCTTCGACACCCCGCTGGCCGAATCCGGCATCCTCGGCATGTCCGTGGGCCTGGCCATGGCCGGCTTCCACCCCATCCCGGAGGTCCAGTTCGACGGCTTCGCCTACCCGGCCATTAACCAGATCGTGTGCCAGGTCGCCCGGATGAACTACCGCAGCCGCGGCACCCTGCCGATGCCGATCACCCTCCGGGTGCCCAGCTTCGGCGGCATCCGCGCCCCCGAACACCACGGCGAAAGCCTTGAGGCGCTCTTTGCCCACGTTCCGGGGCTCAAGGTGGTCTCGCCGTCGAACCCGCACGAGGCCTACCACCTGCTCAAGTACGCCGCGACGCGGCCGGACCCGGTGATCTTCATGGAGCCGAAGTCCCGGTACTGGCAGAAGGGCGAGGTCGATGTCGCGAAGTCCGGGTCCCCCACCGGCGCGAAGGTGATGCGCGAGGGGCGGCATCTGACCCTCGTCGCGTGGGGCGCCATGGTGGCCCGCTGCCTGCAGGTGGCCGAGCTCGCGGCGGAGGACGGGATCGACGTCGAGGTCCTGGACCTGCGCTGGCTCAAGCCGATCGACGCCGAGGCGCTGGCGGCTTCCGTGCGCAAGACGCGCCGCGCCGTCGTCGTCCACGAGGCCCCACTGACCTCCGGCCTCGGCGCCGAGGTGGCGCAGCTGATCACGCAGGCCTGCTTCGACACGCTCAAGGCCCCGGTGGAGCGGGTCACCGGTTTCGACGTCCCGTATCCCTCCGGCGATCTGGAGGATGAATACATCCCGAACATTGACCGGATCCTCTTCGGGATCCAGCGAGTATTGGAGTACAAACGTGGCTGAAATTTCCTTCCCGCTGCCGGATCTCGGCGAAGGCCTCATCGAGGCGACCGTGCTGGAATGGCTCGTGTCCCCCGGCGAGCAGGTGGAGCGCAACCAGCCGCTCGTGGAGGTCGAAACCACGAAGTCGGCCGTTGAATTGCCCAGCCCGCAGGCAGGTAAAGTGTTGCGTATCCACGGCGGGCCCGGCGACAAAATCAATGTCGGCGAGCCCCTGATTGTGTTTGAAGTGCCGGACAACACCGCCGGCATCGTGGGCACGGTCCCGAGGGAAGAGGCACCGAAGCGCCGGGTCCGCCTGAGCGCCGTACTTGATGAGGACTGACACCATGAGCGGCAGACACACCGGCGAACAGCATTCCCACACGGTCGAGGGCACCGACCCCCAGCTGTATGTTCAGGTGCACGAGCCCGGTCACGACGCCGGGCTCCGGCCGGTGCTGCTGCTGCACGGCTTCTCCTCCTCGTCCAAGCTCAACTGGGAGGACACCGGCTGGCTGGCCGCGCTCCTGGAGGCCGGCCGGCGCGTCATCACCGTGGACCTGCCGGGCCACGGCCGCAGCGGCGCCCCCGAGGACATGGACTCCTACTCCCCCAGCCGGATCCGTGCGGACCTGCTACAGATAGCGTTCGACGCCGGCGTGCGGCCCCTGCGCGACGGCGACCCGTCCAGCGGACTCGACGTGATCGGCTATTCGCTGGGATCCCGGCTGGCGTGGGAGTTCGGCGCCACGCAGCACGAGCTCGTGCACCGGCTGGTCCTGGGCGGACCGAACACTGCCGATCCGCTGGCGGACTTCGACCTGGTCGCCGCGCAGCGGTACTTGGCCGACGGCACCCCGATCGCGGACGAATCGACCGCCGGGCTGCTGAAGATGGCCCAGCTGCTGCCGAGCAACAACATCTTCGCGCTGCTCTCGCTCATTGAGGCCATCAAGGGCGAGCCGTTCGACCCCGCCGAGGCCGTCCCGCCCATGCCGATCCTGCTCGTGGCCGGGGAAAACGACGAGCGCGCCGCATCCATGCCGGACCTCGCCGCCATCGGCTCCCGCGCCGGCGCCATGGTGGAGCAGATCACCCTGCCCGGCCGCAACCACACCAACGCCGTCACCAGCCGCGCCTTCAAGCAGGGGGCCATCAGCTTCCTGTCGGTCTAGAGCTGGACCCTTAAAAGCAACGCGGGGTCACCTATCGCCCATCCGAACCGCGCAAAATCATACGGTCGTTGCAACATTCTGTTTTTGGAGGTTGCTATGCCGAGTGGTTATCCGGCGCCGGATGCGCTGAAGGATGAGTTCTTTTCACTTCTGCGGCAGGGGGTGTCGGTGAAGGAGGCCTCGGCCCGGATTGGGGTGTGGCGCAGTAATACGCAGCGGTGGCTGGGCAAGACTGGCGGCATGCAGATGCGTATGGGTGTTGATGGAGGCGTTGAGGCGGGCCCGGTGCCCGCTGTCCGGCCGGGGTCCAACCGGCTTGATCTGGTGGACCGGGCGGTGATCATGA
>NZ_CP022314.1:4019317-4033510 GCF_003352915.1 Arthrobacter sp. PM3
CCAGTACCCCCGCATCCAGCTGGCCCTGGACGCGGGGGTGTACTTCTGCGATCCGCATTCACCCTGGCAGCGGGGTACGAACGAGAACACCAACCGGCTGCTGCGCCACTGGTTCGAGAAAGGCACCGACCTCTCGGTCTTCACCGCCGAGGACCTCGACACCATCGCCGACAAACTCAACAACCGGCCACGGCCCACCCTGAACCTCGAGACCCCAAAACAACGCATGCGCCAACTCATCGCCGCCGCAGCATGACATAAACCCGGCCCGTTGCAACGACCAGTTGACTTTGAGCCGCTCGGACGGGCCATAAGTGACCCCGCGTTGCTGTTGTGTTGGCCTAGTGGTGGCTGCTGACGCCCAGCGGGCGGCCGCGGGTCTCGCCGGCCAGCAGGACGCCGACGGCGGAAATGGCGCAGAGGATCATGATGTAGATGCCGATGGACCCGGTCCAGTGCGTGCCCTGCAGGAGGGCTTCGGCGATCATGGCCGCGAACGCGCCGCCGAGGATGGCGCCGAACGCGTAGCCGATCGAGATGCCGGAGTACCGGACCTTGGCCGGGAACATCTCGGCATACATGGCGGACATGGGCCCGTAGGACAGGCCCAGGCCGACCGTCAGGACGAACAGCGCCACGCCGTAGAGCACGATGTCCTTGGTGTCGATGAGGGCGAACATCGGGATCATCCAGGCGAAGACGATCGCGTAGCCGAGCAGGAACGTCTTGACGCGGCCGATCTTGTCCGAGAGCCAACCGCCGACCAGGGTGAAGATGAGCCAGCCGAAGGACGCCAGCGTGGTGGCCAGCAGGATCTGCGGAGCCGGCATCTTCAGCGTCTTGGTGGCGTAGGAGATGAAGAAGGCGATCAGCAAGTAGCCGGCGGCGTTGTTGCCGATGAAGATCAGCGTGGAGTAGAGCACGGCTTTCTTGTGCTTGCGGAGCAGCTCGCCCAGGGGCGCCTTGCTCTCTTCCTTGCGGGCGGCCATCTCCTTGAAGACGGGGCTCTCGCCGACCGCCCGGCGGATGAGGTAACCGACGACGATCAGCACGATCGAGAGCAGGAACGGCACTCGCCAGCCCCAGGACGCGAAGTCCTCCTTGGACATGGACGTGTTGAGGAAGTACAGCAGGCCGGTGGCGAGGATCATGCCGACGGGCACACCGATCTGCGGGTAGGCGCCGAACAGGCCGCGCCGGCCCAGCGGCGCGTGCTCCACGGCCATCAGTGCGGCGCCGCCCCATTCACCGCCGGCGGAGAAGCCCTGGATGACGCGGAGGGTGATGAGCAGGACCGGGGCCCAGACGCCGATCTGCGCGTAGGTGGGAAGCATGCCGATCAGTGCCGTGGCGGCACCCATCATGACCAGCGTGAAGACCAGCATAGCCTTGCGGCCCAGGCGGTCACCCAGGTGGCCGGCGATGATCGCGCCGAGCGGGCGGAACAGGAAGCTGATGCCGATGAGCGCGAAGGACAGGATCTGGGCCAGTCCGGGGTTGGACGCATTCAGCGGAGCGAGGAACAGCGGTGACAGCAGCGTCGCCGTCAGCTGGGCAAAAATGAAGAAGTCGTACCACTCGATGGTGGTGCCGACCAGCGTCCCGGCGAGGACCTTGCGTTCCTCATGCTTGCTGCTGGGACCCGCAGCGGAATCTACGGATGAAGTTACGGTCATTGGAACTCCGTTGCTGGGGGCAGAGGTGCTGCCCGGATGGGTGCGAGGTGACTTGCTGGTGCCTGATTTACTGATCGAACGGTCAGTTGGTATGAAGGATAATACTATGAAAATGTGATACCGCGCACACGCTTGCGCGGAAAATCTCTGGCGTGTCAGTCGGTGCGGGCCAGGAACTCGCGGATCCGGGCGCGGGCCGGGTCGCGGTCGTAGCTGTTGACGAGGGCGCCTGCCATGCGGACCGGGTCCCCGAAGAAGAAGTACTCGTACAGCGACTGCCGCCCGGAGAACCCCGAAATCGAGGCGTCGAAGGCCAGCTTGAACAGCCGGACGCGCTCGGGGCCGGTCAGGGTCTTGCCCTGCAGGTACATCTCGATGTCAGCCCGCGCCTTGCTGTGGACGTCCGCCTCACCCGGGAGCGCCATGAGGCCCGACGCCGAGAACTTGCGGATGATCTGCGGAAAGCGCTGGGCGATCTTGGGGTACCAGTTGCGGGCGGCATTGAGCGTGGTCCATTTCGGCAGCATGACCCCGGCGTCATTCAGTCCGGCATCAGCCTCGGAGGCGCGGACCAGCGCCCGGCCGATTTCGACGTCGATAATGAGCTCGGCAATGTCCTCCTGGATGTGCTGGAAGCCGTCGATGCCTATTGATTCGGCCAGCTCGGAGGCCAGGCCCAGGAAGAACTCACTCTTGGCGATGGTGCGGGTCACCACCTGGTGGGTCATGAGCGCGCCGGCGCCGGTTTCGGAGTAGAAACTGTTACACAGCTGCGGGTTTCCGAGCATGAATATGCGCTCGTTGGGCACGAACACATGGTCGAACACCGCGACGGCGTCCATTTCCTCGTAGCGGGAGGCCAGCGGCTCGTCGTGGGTGCTCCCGCCGTTGTAGAGCGAGGTGCGGCAGAGGTAGCGCAGGCCGGGGGCGTCGTTGGGGATGGCGAACGCATAGGAGTAGGGCGCGTCCTCGGGAGTGCCGCGCAGTACCGTGGACGGGAAGACGAGGAGCTCGTCGGCGATCGGGGCGATGGTGGCGAGCATGCGCGCGCCGTGGATGACGATCCCGTCGCCGCGTTCCTCGACGATCCGGGCCGAGAGCTGCCCGCCGAGCTGCTCCGAGCCCGAAACCGAGCGGTTCACCTGCGGCGGGATGAGGGTATGCGTGGCCAGGACATCGTTCTCACGGGCCCACTCGTAGTAGTTGCGGATGTTCTCGCCGAACTTCGGATCCGCCTGGGCAAACCACTCCCCTGCCGTGCTGAGTGCGGTGAGCGAGGAGTTCATATAGTCGCCGGAGCGGCCCAGGAACCCGTGGGAGGACTCGGCCCAGGTGGAGATGGCCCGGCGGCGCCGCTGGAGGTCCTCGATGGTCCGGGGCACCAGGAAGGAGGCATTGACGAGGTCGCCGGTGCTCGGCGAGGTGTAGGTCAGCGCGTCCTGGTACTGCGGATCGTGCTGCATGTCGAAGAGCCCTGCGTAGGATCGGGCCACGTTGCGGAAAGCCGGGTGCTCGGCGATCCGCTCCCTGACCACCTCGCCGTCAATCGCCACATGCGGGGTCATGGCGTTGAGTTTGTCCAGATACTGCCGCCCGGTGCGGATGCCCATGGTTGTTCTCCAGTCGCTAGGCCGATGATCGTTGATGTTGAGCTGTGCGGTGATGACAGGCGGTGGTGCGGGGCTAGAGCAGGTCCTCCATCCCCAGCTGGCTTTCCGGGATGACGGTGAACGCGCCGTTGGCAAACGCCAGGGCATCGCCGCTGCGGTAGTTGAAGTCCACCACCTCGCCGATGTACAGGGTGTGGTCGCCGCCGTCGTATGCCGCCCACGGCTTGCACATGAAGTAGGCGAGGACATTGGAGAGCCGCGGTGCGGTGTCCGCCTCCACCCACAGCGGCTCGGGGCCGGGCCGGCCGGCAAAGTGCAGGGCCAGTTGCCGCTGCTCGGCGCCGAGGATGTTCACGGTAAAGGGCCGGCCGGCGAGCTCATCGTGGGCTTTGGCGGTGCGGGCGATGCTCACGAGCACCAGCGGCGGGTCCATGGACACCGACGTGAAAGAGTTGACGGTGATGCCGTGGCGCTTTGTCGCGCCGTCGAACGTCACGATGGCGACGCCGGTGGCGAACCTGCCGAGGCTGCCCCGGAAGTGGCTGTCCCGCGGCGCGGAGAACCGGCCCTCCCCTGCGTGGTCCCGCGGCCTGGCAATCATCAGCGATCCCTGCGTTCGGCGTCGTAGCAGTCAGTGCGGTTCAGAGCGGCCGGGTTCGGTCTCCCCGGCCTCTGGTTCAGTTCGATAATCGAACATATAATTCCCATATAGAACGGTATCGGAGCGGTGGACGGAATACAAGGGTCTGCCGAGAAGCCGGCACCCCGCAGCCCGACACCTAGGATGGAACCCATGACCCCGAACGCCAGCGCCCAGGCTTCCCCGTCCCAGACGCTTTCCCGCGGCATCAGGGCGCTGGAAATCCTCGCCGAAGCCGAGCGCCCGCTGACCATCGCCGAACTCGCCGACGCCATGGGTGTCCACCGCTCCGTGGCCTACCGGATCCTGCGCACCCTCGAGGACCATTCGCTGCTGGTGCGCGACGACGGCGGCCGCGTCCAGCCCGGACCAGGCCTCGCCGTCCTGGCCCGCGGTGTCTCCCGCGACCTGCAGTCCGCGGCCCTGCCGGAACTGACCCAGCTGGCGAACAGCCTGAGCATGAGCGCGTTCGTGGCCGTCTGGGACCGGGAGGAATGCGTGACGCTGGTGACCGTCGATCCGCGCCACAGCGGCGCCGCGGTGGTGCAGCACCCGGGATCGCGGCACCCCATCAGCGCCGGGGCGCCGGGCATCGCCATCCAGTCCGCGTTCCCGGAGCACGAATGGCAGGACGCCGCCCCGGGTATTCCGTACCGGGCCGAGGCCGCCGAGGCCCGGCGCCGCGGTTTCGCGGTGAGCCATGACGAGGTGATCGCCGGGGTGTCCTCCATCGCGGTGCCGCTGGGGGTGCCCGGCGGCCGGCCGGCGGCCCTGGCGGTGGTGTACATCCGTGCAGCACAGGATCCGGCGGAGGTCGCCGGCACCCTCGCGGAGGCGGCCCGGCGCATCGAGGCGCAGTTGGGCTAAGTCCTCTTGCTTGGGCGGCGGCCGGCGTCGGCTATCCCGCGCGCCGCCGGAGCACGACGGCGGCGGCGGTCCCCAGCAGGAACAGCGCCGTGGCGGCGCACACGGGCACCAGGAAGGCGGTCTGGTACCCGAAGGTCTGGGCGAGCTGCCCGGCGATCGAGGATCCGAGCGCGGTGCCGGCGACAATGCCACTGGCCAGGGCCGTCATGACCGTGCCGAGCTTTCCGGCCGGGGCCACGAGGCCACCGATCGCGAAGACGGTGACCATGAGCGGGCCCACGGGCAAACCCAGGATCAGCAGGACCAGGACCATGGGCAGCGCCGTCGAGGGCATCGGGAGCAGGACGGCGAGGCCGGCCATCAGCGCGGCACAGGCCAGCCAGCGGGCGTTGAGCCTGAACCGCGGTGACCAGTACGCGACCGACAGCGCGGCGGCCGCGGAGCTGAGACCCATCACGGCATAGAGCAGGCCGGCGAGCTCGGACGTGGCGAAGCCGGCGGAGAAGGAGCTCAGGGAGGTCTGCGTGGACCCGAAGAACGTGCCCATGCACACCATGGCCAGCACGGGGAGAGCGACGGCGGCGCGGGCGCCGATCCGCCGGCTGAGGGCCCGGGCGTCGGGCTGCCGGGCGCCCGGCTTGGCAGCGCGACGCCGCGGAGCCCGGGCCACTGCGTGGTGTGTGGGGTGGACGGCGAAGGCGGGCACGAGGACCAGCGTCAAGGCCGCCGCGAGCGCCAGCGGCAGCCACGGCGCGAGCAAGCTGGCGAGGACGCCGACGAGGGCGGGGCCCAGCACGAAGGTCAGTTCGTCCGCGGTGCTCTCATAGGACAAAGCGGTATCCAGGTCCGCGGAACCGGCGCCGGCCCGCCCCCCGCCCTCCGGTGTCCGGGCGGTCAACGCCATCCAGCGGACCCGTGCCAGTGGCCCGACCTGCGGGCAGCTCGCCCCGGCGATGAAGGCCGCCGCGAGCGCCGGGGCGGCGGCGGCCAGGTCCTGCACGCCGGAGACCATGTAGGCCGCGAGGATCAGCGCGACGACGGCCGCGGTGTTGGCGGAGGCGGACACCAGCAGGACACTGCGCTGGCCGAGCCGGTCCGCGAGGACGCCCAGGACCGGGGCGCCCAGCGCGGAACCGATCCCGACAGCACCAGCCGCGGCGCCGCCGACGGCGTAAGAGCCGGTGACGGCGGTGACGAGCGTGAGGGCGCCGACGGTGAGCATGGCCAGAGGCAGGCGGGCGAAAAGCCCCAGCGGGATGAAGCCGCGGCCGGCGATCAGCGGCAGCCGCGCGAAGCGGCCGCCCCTGCCGGTCTCCGGGGCGGGCCCGGGAACGGGCACAGACACGGGCGCTGGAGCGGAGTCCGCGGGGCCGAAGCCGGCAGGGCCGGTTTCGCGGGCAGAAAGGGGCGCGTCAAGGGTGGACGCCGGTGAAGACGGTGAAGGAGTCATGGTTTCCGGGTTCGCTCAATGGTGCGCATCGTCCCCCCTCCCGATGCGCGCGACCCGGTAACAGTCCCATGATAGCCGACCCGGCTCCCTACACCGGCACGTCGTCGCTGATGTGCAGGGTGGAGCCGTTCCGGCCCTTGACCACCTGAAGCTGGGTGCTGATGCGCTGCTTCATCTCCCCCACATGGCTGACGAGTCCCACCACCCTGCCGCCATCGCGGAGGCCCTCAAGGGCGTCCATGACCTGTTCCAGCGCCTGGTCGTCGAGGCTGCCGAAGCCCTCATCCACGAAGAGGGTTTCGATGTCGACGCCGCCGGACTCGTGCTGCACGACGTCGGCCAGGCCGAGGGCCAGGGCCAGCGACGCCATGAATGACTCGCCGCCAGAGAGGGTCGCGGTGTCCCGACGCTGCCCGGTCCATTCATCGACCACTTCCAGGCCGAGGCCGGACTTGGCGCCGCGCGCGGCCTTGGCGTCGGTGTGCTGCAGGGTGTACCGGCCGTCGCTCATGCCGATCAGCCGTTCCGAGGCCGCGACGGCCACCTGTTCGAGCCGGGCCGCGAGGACGTAGCTGTTCAGGCTCATGCGGTAGGTGTTCTCGCCCCCGCCCCTTGCGGCGTCGGCGACGGCGGCCAGCAGGGCAGCCCGTTCCCGCGGTTCGCGGCCCGCTGCGGCGAGTTCGGCGTAGTCGCGGCCGATGTGTCCCAGGGTCCGCACCGAGTTTTCGGACAGCCCTGCGGCCAGCGCGGCGTCCTTCGCGTGCCGCTCCGCCGCGGCCGCTTCCGTGCGGAGCCGTTCGAGCTCGGACGGTGTGGGGGCAGCCCCGCCGGCGAGGTCGTCGCGTTCGGCGGCGGCCAGGGTGAGCTCCTCCCCGGCGAAGAGTTCCTCGATCCTGGCGGCCTCGTCCTGCGCTGCCCTGATGGCAGCCTCGAGGCCCGACGCCTCCGGGGCCGGCAGGAGCGCCCTCCTGGCGGCGCTTTCGCTGCTGAAGCCCGCCCCGGGGAGAGCCTGCTCCAGCAGGTCTCGCGCCTCAGCGGCCCTGGCGCCGGCCTGGTCGAACGCCAACTGCGCGGCCTCGGCCCGTTCAAGGACAGCCGTGGTTCCGGCCAGGGCGGCGAGCCGCCGGCCGATGCCCGGGTGGCCGGCGCGCAGCGACTCCAGCGCACGTTCGAGGACCTCGGCCTGCTGGTCGACTTCGGCGACGGTGGATTGCGTCTGCGCGATCCCGGCGTCGGTTTCTGCCCTCACCTGCTCCGCTGCCGTGATTGCTGTTTCGAGTTCGGCCAGCCGGGCCCGGCTGGCCGCCAGGTCTGCGGCGGCACGGCCGGCCTCGGCTGCCCTTTCGCGGGCGAGAGCGGCCTCGGCCCGGGCTTCCGCGGGAGGTGTGCTGCCGCCCTGGGCCGCCAGGACGGCGACGTCCTGCCGAGCCTCGGCGAGCTCCCGCTCAAGGCCGGTAAACGCCGCTTCGGCGGCATCGCTGGCCTGCTGCGCGGACTTTTCAGCCTCGGCAACGGCAAGCGCGGCATCCGCGGCCGGGGCCGGTTCCGGGTGGTCCGGACTGCCGCAGACCGGGCACGGCACGCCGTCGAGGAGTTCCGCGGCGATCTCGGCCGCGGCGTTGGTGAGCCGCTGTTCGCGCAGGTCCAGCCAGTGCTGCCTGCGGTCCTGGTGTTCGGTCCGGGCCTCGGCATGGCGTTGCGTAATGTCCGAGCACGCAGCCTCCGCGGCGAGGTAGCGGCCAACGATCTCCACGAGTTCGTCGGCGGCCGCGGCCTCCTTGGTGCGCAGCTGGACTTCGGCGGCCACTTCTTCGAGGGGCACGATTCCCGCAAGCAGCGCCGCCGCTTCGGTGCGCAGGCCGTCCAGGGCGGCGGCACCGCTCGTCCTGCCCGCCTCGAGGACCTCCAGCTGCGCCCGCAGCCGGCCGCCGCGGTCCCGCAGCCCGGTGAGGCGCTCTTCGTCCGGCAGGCGTTCGGTCAGGACGGCGTGCAGGGACCGGAGCCGACCGAGGGCGTTCCGGAGAGCTGCGCTATCGAACGGGGACTGGACCGCGTCCATCGCGGCCACGTCCGTATGGTCAGCTCCGGCGCCGACGACGTTCAGTCCGGCGAGCTCCGGGTCCGAGCCGGCCGCCGAGCGCAGCTGACCCGTGGCCTCCGCGAGCGCCGTGGCGGCGAAGGCCTGGGCCGCCTGCGCAGCTTCGACGGCCCGCAGCTGGCCGCCGAGGACTTCGGCCCGGCGGTGCAGGTCCAGCGTAGCGGCCTGTTCCGCCAGGGCCGGTGCGGCGGCGGCGGATTCGTTCCGGCGCCGTTCGGCGGCGGCCAGTTTGGCCTGGCGGTTTGCCCGTGCGGCGGCCGCTTCCAGCCGGCGGCCCTGTTCGGCGGCCTGCTCCTCCGCCGCCGCGGCGGCGGCGCTGCGATTCCGGGCGGCGGCGGCCGCGGCGTCATCCAGCCAGGCCAGAAGGGCATCGGGGGCCTCCCTGCCGGGGGCGCCTTCCCGGTCCAGGCCGAGCGCCGCGGTCTCGGACTCGGCCCGGGCAAGGAGCACGTCCAGCTTTGTGGTCAGGGTTGCGACCTCGGCCTTGGCGTTCTGAGCCTGCCGGGAGAGTTCCTGCTCCACGGCTTCAAAGCGCTGCGTGCCGAACAGGCTCTGCAGGAGCTCCAGGCGGTCGGAGGCCTTGGACCGCAGGAATGCCGCGAAGTCGCCCTGCGGCAGCATGACCACGCGGGTGAACTGCTCCCGGTTCATGCCCAGGACGTCGGCGATCTCGGCCCCGGCCTCGTCGTTCCGGCCGGACTTCTCCACCCAGGCGCCGTCGACGCGTTCGCGCAGCAGCGTGTTGGCCTGCTGCAGGGTGTAGCCGTTTTTGCCGCGGGCGCTCGGCTTCTCCCAGGCGGGCGCCCGGGAGACCTCGAAGTGCCGGCCCTTGGCCGAGAACTCGCAGGTGACGCGGGGCTCGGCGGCGGGATCCGCGTGGTCGCTGCGCAGCCGCTTGCCGTCCTGCCGGGCACCGGGAACCGATCCGTACAGGGCGAAGCAGATGGCGTCCAGGACACTGGTCTTGCCGGCGCCCGTGGCGCCGTTGAGCAGGAAGAGCCCGTGGGCGCTGAGCCGGTCGAAGTCGATCCGCTCCGTGCCGGCGAACGGACCGAACGCCGATATCTCAAGGCGGTGGATCCTCACAGGGAGACTCCTTCCAGGCGGACGGCTTCGAGGGCCTCGGCGAGGACGGCTGCTTCGGCGTCGGACGCGGGCCGGCCGCGGACGTGGTCGAGGAAACCGCAGCAGACGGCGAGGTCGCTGTCTGCCGCGGCAAGCCGGCTGCTGTAGCTGGCTTTCGGCGCCGCGCCGGGGCCCTCGGGGTCGAAACCGAGGACCAGGGTGTCCGGGAACCGTCCCCGCAGCCGGTCCATCGCCTGTGCCGGACGCGCGGTGTCCGTCAGCGTGATCTGGCAGTAGGCGTCCTCGGCCCAGGCGAAGTCCTCCGACGCCAGGAGGTCCTCGAGCGTCCCGCGCAGCACGGCGAGGGTCCGGGGCGCATCCCACAGCACTTCGCGCACCTCGCCGATGCCATCGGCGTCGATCTCCACGAGCCAGCCGCCTTTCCGGTGCTTTGCCTCGGAGAACGAGTAGGCCAGCGGAGAGCCTGAGTAGCGCACCGCCGGCGAGAGCTCCTGCCGGCCGTGCAGGTGGCCCAGCGCGGTGTAGCCGAAGCCCTCGAAGAGGTCCAGCGGGACGGCGCCGACGCCGCCGATGCTCAGGTCCCGTTCGCTGTCGGAGCTGATACCCCCGCTGGCGAAGGTGTGCGCAAGGACCACCGAATGGACGGTCCGCGCCGCACCCCGCTGCCGCACGTCGGCGCGGATCCGTTCCGTGGCGGCGCGGGTCACTTCGAAATGGCTCGCGGTTCCGACGCCGAGCTGCTCGGCGACCAACCGGGGCTCGAGCCAGGGGATGCCGTAGATAGCGAGGCCGGGCCCCGTCCCGTTCACGGCCCCTGCCCCGTTTCCAGCGCCGTCGCCGAGCGGAAACAGCACGGGCTGGTCCATGTCCTCCAGCCGCGTGCGCAGGTGCACTCCCCCGCGCTCCAGCAGCCGCGAGGCAAACCCCAGCCTGATGGCGGAGTCGTGGTTGCCGCTGGTCAGGACCACCTGGGCGCCGGCTCCGGTGAGGCGCACGAGGGCGTCATCCAGCAGGCCGACGACGTCGACTCCAGGCAGCGCGCGGTCGTAGACGTCGCCCGCGATGAGGACGACGTCCACGGCCTCTTTCCGGACAAAGGCCACAAGCTGGTCGATGAAGGCGCGCTGGGCATCGAGCATGCCGACGCCGTGGAAGGACCGGCCCAGGTGCCAGTCGGAAGTGTGCAGTAACCGCATACTCCTACGGTATCGGCCGGCACCGACACTCTTGCGCCACCACCCCGCGCGGCCGTCAGGATGACGGAGGCGGGCCGGGGCGCCGGCCGTCAGCGCTTGCTGTCGAAGAAGCTGCGGGCTTCGTCGTCGGCGGCCGGCGCTTCTATCCCGGGTCCGCCGTCGGCAGCCCGTGCCGCCGTCTCAAGCTCGTCGCCGTCCGGCTCTGCCTGCTCTGCCGGCTCGAGCCCGGTGCTCTCCGGCCGAGAGGTCGGCACGGACGATGGCACGCGCGACGACGCAGCCGACGGTGGGGAGGACTGTGCGAAGCCGCGGAAGACCAGCCCGGCAATGGCCGCGCCGACCACCGGCGCCACCCAGAACAGCCACAGCTGGCCCAGCGCGTTCGGGCCGCTGAAGAGGGCCGCGGCCGTGGCCCGGGCCGGGTTGAACGGGACGTTGCCGATCGCCTGCCCGAACTGCAGGAGCACCGCCATCGTCAGGCCCACCGCGAACGGTGCGGCGGCCCTGGCCGGGTTCCGCTTTGACGTGGTGCCAAGGAAGACAGCCACGAGCAGCGCGGTGCCGAGGACCTCCACGAGCAGGACACCCGCCATGGGCACCTGGATGACCGAGTGCTCACCGAATCCGGCCGCAACAGTGGCGAACGCGGCCTGGGAATCATCAATGGTGGGCACGGTGCGCAGGACGCCGAACAGGGCGACGCCGCCGAGCGCGGCACCGGCCAGCTGGGCGCCGAGGTAAGCAGCGGCCTCCAGCGGCCGGATCCGGCCGGCGATCACGCCGCCGAGGGTGACGGCCGGGTTGAAGTGGCCGCCGGAGAGGTAACCGACGGCCAGCATCGCCGCCGTCAGGGCCAGCCCGGCGGCAAGGGGTGCAGGCAGCGGGCTGGACTGCGGGAGGGTGAACAGCGGCACGCCCAGGCCCGCGACCACGATGATCAGGGTCCCGAAGGCTTCGGCGGACAGCCGGGCGGCAAGCCGGGGCCGGGTCGAATCGGCGCCGGGCGCGGGCCCGGCGCCGATGGTCTCGGAGGCTGGGACGGGCAGGGTCATGATCGGGACTTCCTTTTACTGACGGCGGACGACTCGCCAGCAGTCTGCCAGCGGAATCTGGACGTTCACTGGGTTCCCGCCTGATGCGGCGCGTCAGTGTCCCAGCGCCACCGCAGTCACGGCGCTGGCGGCCAGGGCGACGACGGCTCCCGCGGCCCAGCGCACCAGCGCCGTCCTTGGCGCGGCGCCGGACCGCCGGAGTTCGTGTCCGCGGACCAGCACGCACACGCCCAGGACCAGGGTGGCGGCCACGGCGACGAGGGCACAGATCCCCAGATAATCAACGGGACCGGCAATGGTGCCGCGGGACGCCGCGAGCGCCCAGGTCCGCCAGATGAAGAGGTCGGCTACAACGAGCGCCAGCAGGGTCCGCCGCCACGCCAGGGACGTCCGCTCCGGCTGCAGCCCGGGGTCCCGGGCTGCCCTGCCCGCCTCAGGGCTCACCGCGCCACCAGGATCAGGACGGCGAACACCAGGGCCGCGGCCGCGACGCCGATCGTCATGACCAGCATGACGCCGGAGAACGGCAGTTCGCGGTTGTTCCGCATGGCCGCCTCCATGAGGCCCCAGCGGTGGTAGGAGAGGACGGCCAGGCCGGCGCCCAGGAACGCGAGGATGACGCACAGCACGATCCGCACCGGGGCGGGCGCGATTTCGGGAGCCAGCTGGTCAATTGCCAAGGCCCCGGCAATCAGGGCCAGCGACGTGCGGATCCAGGCCAGGAAGGTCCGTTCGTTGGCCAGGGAGAACCTGTAATCGGGGGTGGTACCGGTTTTACGCCAAATTGGTTCGCGCATTCGTTCCTCTTGTTTCCGGTTGCCTTCGACCGCCGAACATGTCCTACCAGCACCCTACCGGCGTGCCGCAGCCGCTGCCGATGGCGGCATTGGGTGGCGCGTGATGCTCCCGGGTAAATTTGGGATATGAGCACCGAGCCCGAGACCACACCCGCACCCGCACCAGCACCCGGTTCGCGCATCCACGGCTGCCTGCTGGGAGGCGCGCTGGGCGATTCACTCGGTTACGCCGTCGAATTTGATGACATTGCGGCCATCCGTGCCCGGTTCGGCTCCGCGGGCCTGCAGGATTTTTCCGCGCTCGACGCCGGCAGCCCGTTTTCCGATGACACGCAAATGACGCTGTACACGGCGGACGGCCTGCTCGAGGCACTGGAATGGGCCAACGACGGCGTGGCGGCCGACATCACGGCGTGCCTGTGGCTGGCGTATTTGCGCTGGCTGGGCACCCAGGGTGTCGCGGTACCGCCGTCAGCTCCGGTCCAGCCGCCGCGCTGGATCGACGGCCAGGAGGTTCTGAAGGCCCGGCGTGCGCCCGGGAACGCGTGCCTGAGCGGGCTTGCCACGGGTGAGATGGGAACCGTGCAGCGGCCGGTCAATCCGGAATCGAAAGGGTGCGGGACGGTGATGCGTTCGGCGCCGTTCGGGCTGGTCCCCCAGCTTGGGCCCGAATCCGTTTACAAGCTCAGTGCGGAGGCCGCGTCCCTGACCCACGGTCACCCGGCGGCACGGCAGAGCGCCGGACTGTTCAGCCTGGTCATCCAGGGCCTGGCCTCCGGCCTCGGGCTGCGCGACGCCGCGGAGGCGGCCCTCGGGCACCTGCGCGGCGGCGTCCTGCACAAGGGCGAGGCCCCGGACGCGGATGTGCTGGCACGCGTGGACGCGGCCTTGCGGCTGGCGGGCAGCAGCCTGGGCCCGGAGGAACTGGTGAGTGAACTCGGCGAAGGCTGGGTGGCCGAGGAGGCCCTCGCCGTCGCCCTCTACGCCGTGCTGGCCACGGCCCCCGTTCCGGGCACCGAGGCGGCTGCGGGAGCACCGGAGGCCCACTTCCGTGCGGCGATCGCCGTCGCGGTGAACCACAGCGGCGACAGTGACTCGACGGCGTCGATCGCGGGCAACATCCTGGGAACCTACTACGGGGAGCAGTGCCTGCCGGAGTCCTGGCTGGCGGCGCTGGAGGCGCCGGAGGTCATCCGGGGCATGGCGTCGAGGCTGGCGGCGGTCACCGGCGCATAGCCTGGGCGGCGCGGAGGGACATGCCCGGTCTCCCCCCTTGCCCCTGGGGACATGCTCATTTTTGGCCGCCGCACCTTGGGACATGCCCGGTCTCCCCCTTGCCCCTGGGGACATGCTCATTTTTGGCCGCCTGAAGTGGTCCCCGGAAGTTGGACGGGGATGTTCATTTCCGACTTCAGGGGAGCGGTTTTATGTTTGGTCGTAGTCCGTTGTCTGAAGATCAGCGCGAGGCCGCTGTAGCGTGGTTTGAGAAGGGCATCGCGGATGCGGCGACTGCGCGGGTGATGGGTGTGGCTCGCTCGCCGGTCAAGGGTCTGTATCTGCGGTGGAGGATCCATGGTCGAGGAGTGCTGGTGGCCAAGCAGACGAAACAGGTGTACTCGTTCGAGCTGAAGCTGGCCTTGGTTGAGCGGTTCATCGCGGGTGAGACCGCGCAGGCTCTCGCGGCGGAGGCCGGGTTGTCCTCGTCGGGGTTGCTGAAGAAC